>JBAYJH010000475.1:0-2502 GCA_041665185.1 Sterolibacterium sp. | reverse complement strand
CCGCCGGCAGTTCGGCGGCGATGAACAGCGGGAAGGTGGCATCGACCGTCAGCAAGGGATTCATTCGTTCCGGGTGGCTCTGGTAGAACACCCACAAGCCTGTGCCGATCAGGTAGAACAACCAGCCGGCGGGGAGGATGATCGCAGCAAACAGCCACACCGAGCGTCCCGCTTCCTTGTCGGACTTGGTGGTGAACACCCGCTGCATCAGAACCTGATCCTTGGGAAACGTGAACACGATTTCCATCAGCACCAGAAAAACGAAACCCCATACGGTTGCCTTGGTCAGATCGAAACTCCAATCGAGCATCTTCATCTTGTCCGCCGCTTCCGCCGTGGCGATGAACTCCCCCATGCCGCCGTCCAGCTTCATGACGATGAAGACCAGGGCGAAGACGAGGCCGCCGACCTTGACGATGAGTTGCAGAAAGTCCGTCCAGATCACCGCCCGCATCCCTCCCAGAGCGGTATAGCCCATGGTCACCAGGCCCATGATGAGGATGCTCCAGACCATGTCGAAACCGGTAATTGTGGCGATCGCCAGCGAGGGCAGGAAAAGGATGATGCTCATCCGGCCGCCGAGGTGCAGGACGATGGTCATGGCGCTTGCTACCATGCGCACGGACGGATGAAAACGCTGCTCGAGGTAGTCGAAAACGGAAACCAGCCTCAGGCGGCGGAGCATGGGCACGATCCAGATCGCCACGAAGATCAAGCCGAAGACGCCGAGGACATTGTTCATCAGGTATTGCCAGTTGGTGGCGAACGCCTTGGCCGTGGTGGCGATATAGCCGATGGAACTGGTGCTGGTGACATACAGGCTGACGGCGGCAGCCCAGAACGGGATAGTCCGGTTGCCGACGAAAAACTCCGATGTCGATTGTTTCTCTTCGCGCCAATAGCAGTAGACGCCGATGCCGGCGATGGCGATCAGGTAGGCGACGATCATGACCCAGTCGAGCGGACGCAGCAGCAGTTTGTTTCCTTCTATCTCGGAGTGGCTGAACGTCGCGCCGCCGGATGCACGCCCGGCATGTTCCCAGAGTATCCCGTTGCGCCAGGCAGTGCCACGCCGGGCTTGCTCGGGAAAAGCAGTTCCTTGATTTGAAAACGCCCCGGTCACGGTGTGATAGGTGATGAATTGCGACTTGGCGTCGGACGTTGCGTCGGTCTTCGAGTTGATGAGCATCAGGATATGAGCCTGGCCAATGGCACGCGCCGCGCCTGCGGCGACTGCGCCAGGCAGGGTGGCTTTTTCGCTCCAGCCTTCCACCGAAGTCCAGCGCCAGAATCGATCTCCCTTGCCTTCAGGCTGTCGTTCCGTGAGGTAGAGTGCCGAGTCCTGTGCCACCACCGAAGTAATGCCCAGCGTATGCTCACCCCACGAACGCAAAGCCTTCCAGGCCGGTTGCGGGGCCTTGGGGTCGATCGACAGCCAATGAGTCGAGCCATCCATGGCCACCCCGGCCAGGTGCAACACGCCCCCGAGTACGGCGCCATGGGCATGCGAAAACAGCACCGGGAGCGGCGGCAAATTCGTTTCCGCGGGCAGGCTTGCATCCGGGAAGATTTCTACCTCGCTGATGCCAGCCCCCTGCCGCGACTCGAGCAACAGGTAGGGGCGCGAACCGTTGTGGATCGAACCGGCAATCCGGCCGGCCGGGCGCCGCCCATCCCGCACCCATTCGTTGCGAGTCTCGTCCAGACGCCAGAGGACATCTTCCTGTACCACTACAGGCAGATCGGAAGCCACCATTAGGTGTGACGGACTTCCTGAAAAAGCTGCTACCGGTCCGCTCCTGAGGCTGACCAGATTTTCGGCGCAGGCCTGCATGCCCATGCCGCTCAATACGGCCAAGGTGGCCAGGTGCCTAATCAGGCGATACGCGATGTCATGCATTTTGGCTTATTGGAGCTTTCCCATGGATTCGTTGCCGTGATTGGCCGTCGGCGCGAGTCTGGCTTATATGTCGGAAATAAAAAACATGTAAAGACATATTCAGAATATACATTTTGTTCATTCAACGCTTCCGCCGGGTAAATGTTGTGGGCAAACCCGATCGCCTCGAACCAATCCGGTGACAACACATACCGAACCGCGAGTCGCTTCATGCCGGGATCCGTCGGTCGGAGGGCTTGACCACTGCCGCGGTGGCCGGCGCTTTTCGTGGCAAAATGGCGCCGGCCGCGCCACTCATTCAAATCACTCCATCAGTATATTTTCTTATGCGATTCGTCATCCGCTCCAAGATTCATAACGCTACGGTTACCGAAGCGAACCTAGCCTACATCGGCAGCATCACCATCGCCAGGGACCTGATGGACCGTGTCGGGTTATGGGTTGGGGAAAAGGTGCTGGTGGTCAGCAATACCAGCGGAGCAAGGCTCGAAACCTATACCATCGAGGGTGCTCGCGGATCGGGCACGATCTGCATGAACGGTGCCGCCGCGCATCTCATCAAGACGGGCGAAGAAATAATCATCATGGGTTTTGAATTGGCT
>JBAYJH010000474.1:0-2512 GCA_041665185.1 Sterolibacterium sp. | reverse complement strand
GATGAGCGGCTCCGGTGCTAAGAAAAGTGCCTGAACTCGAGACCAATTATTCGCCAGGCCCGATCGCCCCAAAGGCTGGATTTGTTCGGCAGACGTTTCGAGCGTCTTGAAATTTCGAAGGTGCGTCGAAATCCACGGCCCCTGCGCAGCAATGAAGACCGCTTGTAATCCTAATTCAGATTAGTTCATGTTGCAAACGCAATCTGCCCACATGCCTGATGTGGTTATCGGTGTCAGCGGTATCAGCGTTTCTTTTCCATTTCGCTCAATTTCGCCGCGGTGGCCTTATTCTGCTTGGCGATCACCAGTGCCTTGATGGTCACGTATGTCTCTTTTGATACGATGTTGTGCGTAACCAGATTCGCCTTGCTGAGGTAAGGGCGACCGGCAATGATTTTTTCGGCGTCGGCATCGCTGACCCCGGGTAGTGTCTTCAGTTCCGCCTCGCCGGCGCTGTTGATATCGACGAGCTTGACTTTGGCGGCGGCTTTGGCCTTAGCTGCCTTGGCGCCCTTGTTAGCCGCTTTCGCTTTGCTGTCGGCCTTGATTTCTCCCGCTGCGGGCGCTTTTTCCGTCGCGGCCATGCACAGGCCCGATGAAAACAGCATTGCCACGACTAGCGTCGCAGACTTAATGATGTCGAATTTCATGAAATGACTCCTCGATTTGCGTGGGTGATAATTGTAAAACGAACATGCATGGCATGGTCATCGTCGAAGGCACGTATGCAAAAAAAACCCGGAAGTGTTGCCACCTCCGGGTTGTCTTTTGATTCGGTCACCGGAGCACGGCGAACCGTGCCCCGGCTGTTACTGTGACCCGACCTCAGTCACGCTACTTCGCGTGTACGGCCGCGATACCCAGACCATAGGTGCTGGTCGAGGCATGGCAGTCCATGCACGACTCGCTCTTGGTGAAGGCCAAGGTGTTTGAACTGTGAGTCGGCGGCGTAGCCGAAGCGTAAGCAGGACGCGCCCCGGTTGAAACGCTGGAGGCGCGTGAAACCAGGGTACCGCCGTTACCCTGCATATGCGTAACAGCCTTCGTGCTGTCGTGGCAGCCAAAGCAGGCAGACGCGACAGGCGACGACACCAGATTATCGGCACGATAATCAACCTGCCCTGAGCCCAACGTAGTCACCCAAGGCGACAGGCCGATGGAAGCCGCGCTGGTCGGATTGCTCATGTCCCCTCTTGCATCCGTGGTCCAGAGCAGGTTCGGCAGAGCGGCCTTGTTGGCCGTACCGCTGAAGTCATAGCTGCCGGCAACGTGACACTGCGTGCAGTTCTTCAGCACGCCCGGATAGGTGACTTTCTTGAAGCCGTTCGGATTCGCCGCAGTCGCTTCGTACGTGTACGCCTGCGTCCGCTTGGCTGATCCGTGAATAGCGTGGACCATGTTCTTGGCGCTGACCGACCAACCGCCGCCAAAACTATAGCTCGCTCCGACGTGGCCGGTAGCGTTGTTGGGCGTGTGACAGAACGCGCAGCCTTCGCCGTTGTTGCGTGCGCCGCTGTGGAACGACGGGCCGACGCCCAACTGACCATGGCAGTTGTTGCAACTGTCGGCGCTGACGATGGAGCGGCGCGCGGTGTAACCGTCTGCGAGCTTGATCGCAAACTTCGGCTCACGCAGGCGGATTCCCTTGGGATATGCCGAGAGACCCAATTGGACGAAACCCTGGTAGTCGATGCCAACGCCGGCGGTGACCATCGTTGCCGCGTCGGGAATCACGTTAGACAGCGTTGCGGTGTAATAGCCGCTCGCGTCGGGGCCAGTCTGGAGTTTGCCGTCACGCAGCGCTTTGACACTGGCGTTGATGCTGACGTTCCAATCGGCCGGAGCAGTGATCCCGTCCTGGGGCAGTGCGTAGTTGATATAGACGCCGGGAGAGCCGTCGACGTTGTCGATCAAGTAGCCCGTAGCGTTCAAGGTAACCGGGACTCCGTCTTTCAGGATGCGATAGACGACGGTTGCTTTCTTGGCGCCGGCGGCACCGGCCACGGTGACCTGCTTGATTTCGAAGTTGATCTTGTACACTCCGGCCGGCATATTCAGCTGGGAAGCCAGCGGAATCGAAGGTCCTTGCCCGGACGCGAACCCGGCGGTCGGCGTGTTCAGCGCAGTATTCGCCGGGTAACCGCCACGGCCGTTCGAGCCCGTCAGATCGACGGTAACGTGATACAGCGGAATGTCCGTCGCGCCATGGCACAGCACGCACTGGGTGTCATCCTGCTTCGAGCCGCCGATGTGGCCGGTGGCCGTCGTGCCCGGGGCTTTCCCTGCCTCCACGTCTGCCTCGGCGTTGGCGATAGTCGCGCCTTTGCCGGTGGCGAAGTTGATGCCTGCATGGCAGGCACCGCAGACATTGCGGGTAGGCACGTTCTTCCAGTTGTCGCCTTGGGCGGCCAACTGATTGCCCGCGGCATCCTTCTTATCGGCAGAGTGGCACTTGGTGCAGTTGGTAAGCGGCTGCGGGTAGGTGACTTCGGAAAAATCCACCGAAGCGACT
>JBAYJH010000473.1:0-2517 GCA_041665185.1 Sterolibacterium sp. | reverse complement strand
CGGTGATTTCCAGGCAGATGTTGTCCGGAGCGAGTCCGTGTCTATCCAGCAGGCCTTTGACAAAACCGACCAGGCCTGGATTGAGCAGGTCGTGGGCGGAGAGATTGATCGAGGGTACCACCGCCATGCCGTTGCGCCGCCATTCCGCCGCGTGGCCGATGACATGCTCCAGCAGCCAGGGAGTGATTTCACGGATGAATCCGGTTTGCTCGGCGAAGGGAATGAAGCGCATCGGGGAAATCATGCCCTTGGTCGGGTGTTGCCAGCGCAGCAGCGCTTCGGCATGGGTCATCCGGTTGGTCAGCAGATTGAATTTCGGCTGGTAATGCACCACGAACTCGCGCCGTTCCAGCGCCTCGCGCATTTCCCCGATCAACGACAATTGCTCGTGGGCCGGATCGCCGCCCACCTCCGAGTAGAAAGCGAGAGTGCTGTGCCTAGCCTTGGCCGAGCGCGTGGCCAGCTCCGCGCGCCGCAGCAGCGTCGGCGCATCTTCGCCGTCCTGCGGATACAGCACGATGCCCAGGCCGCCGCCGACGTCCAGGCGCTGCCCGTCCAGGACGATCGGGTCGAGCAGGGCCCGGCGGATGTTTTCGACGAAGGTCAAAGCGACCTCCTTGTCGGCGCCGTCCAGCAGGAAGGCAAACTGGTCGCCCCACAGACGCACCACCACGTAAGGTGTGTGCAGCGACCGCGCCAGCCGCATGCCGATTTCCCTCAACAGGCGGTCCCCGACGGTATGGCCGAGGGCGTTGTTGATCATGGCGAAACGATCGATGTCGAGTACCGCGATCGCGCCCTTGCCGCCTGCGGGAAGCGCCGCGAATATTTCCAGGAAGCGGGTGCGATTGGGCAGGCCGGTCAGGATATCTTCATAAGCCAGCTTGAGGATCTTTTCTTCCCGACTGGAAATGCTGTCGCGCATCACCCTCAACGCCCGCAACAATTGTCCGACTTCATCTCCTTTGCCTTCCGGCACGGATTGATTCAGGTTGCCTTGCGCGATGGCTTCGGCCACATTCACTGCCTGTCCAACCGGGCGGACGATGCTGCGGGTCATGAACCAGGCCAGAACGGCGCCGGCCAGCAGGGCGCTCAAGGACAGGAAGATGACGAGGTTGCGGGCGCCCGCTTCGGCCTGCCTCAATTGGTCCAGGTCGGCGCGCATGCGGGTCTGTTGCGCGGTTGCCAGTGACATGGTTTCCTTCAGCAGGGCGGCGAGAGCTTTCTGCGTGCCGGATTCGAAATGCTCGCGGGCTTTGGCCGGACCGCTCAGCTCGATCAAATCCACGGTTTCGCGGAAGCGCTCGTCGTAGGTGGCCCGTAGCGCCTTGAGCCGCTCCAGTTGGCTGCGGTCTTCCATGGACTGTAGGGTGTTGCCGAGCTTGTCGACGGCCGCGTCGGCGGCCGCGAGCTCGGCGTCCATCTCGGTATACAGCATGACTCGCCGCTCTCTGACCGTGGTTTGCAACAGCTTCAGCAGGCAATTCGCCGCGGCCTGGCCGTGGTGGTTGGCCTCATATGAGAGGAACACCCGCTTGGCCTGGATATCCACGATTGCCTCGGTGACCTTCGCCAGTCCCTCGAAACGGTACAGGGAAATCGCCGCCACGGCGAACAGCAATCCGAGCAGGACCGCGAACGATATCGCCAGTCGAGAACCGATGCGCATGGAACTCATATTCATTCGGTCATCCCGTGAGAATCACGACTGCAATTCTATCCTCGTCGGAGCAACGTCATTCGCCACCACCTGCCTCGCGGGCGGTGGCGGGTATTGCCGGCCACCGCCCGGTGGCGACGGCCTAATATGATGACTTCTTGCTCGTGTCGGCGGCGGGCTTCAATTTGCCCCCCATTTTCTCGCAGCTCCCTTTGGCGACGTATTTCCAGTCGTTCGGATCCTTGTCGGTTTTGGCCTGCCCGGCGCAGGAATGTTTGCCGTTGGCGCTACTGCAATCGTTTTGGCCGGCCTTGGCGACCCCGTAGCATTTGTCCTTGGCTTCCTCGGCCGCTTGGACCGTACCCGAAGCAGTTACTACGCCGAGAGCAAAAAGGCTGGCGATGGCGCCTTTGATGAGAGTGTTTTGATCGTTCATGGTTTTCTCCCCGGGGATGTGGGTTCACGAGAATTCGGGCTCGGTTGTATCCGCCGAACCAATATAGCACTAAATTAGTTGGCCTTTGCTGCCTGCGCATCGACCCAGCATCTACTCAAGGAATTTAGGACGCACACATAGCTGTCGAATCCTGCTATGGTTATTCTTTCGGGTTCGCATCCGGGCGACCCGGCAGTTCAAGTTCAAGGAACAGGCTACATGCAAATCGAATGGTGGCAGTGGGTGGTTGCCGGGATAGTCCTGGTGCTCTCCGAGTTGGCCGTGCCGGCCTTCGTGCTGGTCTGGTTCGGGCTGGGCGCGCTGGTGGTGGCGCTGATCGTGGCGGTGCTGCCGCAGATCGGCGTGACGGCGCAATTGTCGACCTGGCTGCTGGTATCGGTGGCCCTGGTGGCGATCT
>JBAYJH010000472.1:0-2526 GCA_041665185.1 Sterolibacterium sp. | reverse complement strand
CGGTGTCGATTTTCGTGCTCGCCTTCATCGGCCTCGCCTACAGCCTGTTCCCCTACGTGGTGATCGACCGCCTGACGTTCTGGGATGCCGCGGCGCACCCTTCGTCGCTCAAGGTGGTGCTCATCGGCGCGCTGATCGTGCTGCCCTTCATCATCGCCTACACCGCGTTTTCGTATTACGTGTTCCGCGGCAAGGCGCGGCCGGGCCTGTACGACTGAGGGATTTGCGCGCTGGGCGCGCGATGGCGACTAATGTCGCATGCCACCGGAGGACTTGCGCGCTACGCGCGCCAACCGTGTTTTCCAAACGGATGAAATGCGCATCCGTACGAAAAACACGGTTATGGAAAAAAACAAGGCGGTTCGGGGTTGATTTTCTGCAAGATCGCCGATTGAGAACGGATGGCGCTTTTTCATCCGTTCTCAATCGGCGATCCGCGCGGACGGGCCGCCGGCCGCGCAAGCGCGACCGGGATGCGGAAATTGTCTAGGTCTGCTACTTCTCCAGCAGCTTCTTCTTTTCCTTGACCTTGGCCCACTCTGAGGCATGGACACGCGGAGGGCGGAGCAGGGGCCCCGGCGTCAGCCGGGGATGCGACCCCGGAGCGGGTCCGGGATGCGGAAGAAGACTACTTCTGCTACCTCTCCAGCAGCTTCTTCTTCTCTTTAACTTTTGACCACTCTTCCGCATCCGCCGGTGCGTCCTTGCGCTCGATGATCGGCTTCCACACCTTGGACAACTCGGCGTTGAGCGCGGTGAATTCCTTCTGGTTGTCCGGCACGTCGTCCTCGGCGAAAATCGCTTCCACCGGGCACTCGGCCACGCACAGGGTGCAGTCGATGCATTCGTCGGGATCGATGACCAGCATGTTCGGCCCTTCGCGGAAGCAGTCCACGGGGCAGACATCGACGCAGTCGGTATATTTGCACTTGATGCAGGATTCGGTTACGACATAGGCCATGGATGGGGTCCTGAAAGAAAGCGTACACTGAATTCTTGTTTTGGCGAGTTTACCATATACCATTGGCGCCCCAAAGCTTGAAACCCGGCGGCCCGCCTCAATATACGGAGAACGGCCTGCCCCTGCGGCGAGTTTGAATTAGGGCTAGAATTGGTACCCACCCCTTCCCGGCCTTCCCGGCTGCGGGTCGCGAGCCACCCCCAAACACACGAACACGAGGAATGCATGAGCGAACATATACAGCATGTGACCGACGACACATTCGAAGCCGAGGTGCTGCAGTCGCAGAGCCCGGTGCTGGTCGATTACTGGGCCGAGTGGTGCGGCCCGTGCAAGGCAATCGCACCGACGCTGGAGGAAGTGGCCAAGGAATACTCCGGCAAGCTCAAGGTCGCCAAAGTCAACGTCGACGAGAACCAGGAAATCCCGCGCAAATACGGCATTCGCGGCATTCCCACCCTGATGCTGTTCAAGAACGGCAATATCGAGGCCACCAAGGTAGGCGCGCTGTCGAAATCGCAGCTCACGGCCTTCCTTGACAGCAACATCTAGACCCTCTATCCTTGCCTCAGAAGCGTCACCGGCGGATTTTTCAGAGGCCGTTTCGGCATTGCGGAAACGGCCCTGACGTAGGGGAAACATGAGGGGAGTCATCCCCGCATAGCGTAAGCACCCCAGCCGGACCTGGACGCCAGTTCCTTCCTGTTCCGAATCCCAAGGCCTCTTTAGCCTTTTTCGTTCCATACGAGCGTTTCTGCATGCAATTATCCGAGCTTAAAACCCTGCACGTCACCGAGCTGGTCCAGATGGCGGTGGAAAATGAAATCGAAGGCGCGAACCGCCTGCGCAAACAGGAGCTGATTTTTGCGCTCCTGAAAAACCGGGCGAAGAAAGGCGAATCGATATTCGGCGACGGCACGCTCGAAGTGCTGCCCGACGGTTTCGGCTTCCTGCGCTCGCCCGATACCTCCTACCTCGCCTCGACCGACGACATCTACGTCTCCCCGTCCCAGATCCGCCGCTTCAACCTGCATACCGGGGACAGCATCGAGGGCGAGATCCGCACGCCCAAGGACGGCGAGCGCTATTTCGCGCTGGTCAAGGTGGACAAGGTCAACGGCGACCTGCCGGAGAACTCGAAGAACAAGATCCTGTTCGAGAACCTGACGCCGCTGCACCCGGACGAGGCATTCAAGCTCGAGCGCGACATCAAGGCCGAAGAGAACATGACCGGCCGCATCATCGACATCATCGCGCCGATCGGCAAGGGCCAGCGCGGGCTGATCGTATCCCCGCCGAAAGCCGGCAAGACGGTGCTGATGCAGCACATGGCGCATGCGATCATCGCCAATCATCCCGAAGTGGTGCTGATCGTACTCCTGATCGACGAGCGCCCGGAGGAAGTGACCGAGATGACGCGCACTGTGCGCGGCGAAGTGGTTGCCTCCACTTGCGACGAGCCGGCAACACGCCACGTGCAGGTTGCGGAAATGGTCATCGAGAAGGCGAAACGCCTGGTCGAGCACAAGAAAGACGTGGTGATCCTGCTCGATTCGATCACGCGT
>JBAYJH010000471.1:0-2537 GCA_041665185.1 Sterolibacterium sp. | reverse complement strand
GCCGGCGCTAAGCAGCACCACGTCGCCGGGCACCAGTTGCTCCATCGGCAAGTCCTGGCGCAGATCGTCGCGTAACACGCTGGCATGCAGCGCCACCGTTTGCTGCAAGCGTTCGACGGCGCGCCCGGCCCGGTATTCCTGGACGAAATCGAGCGTCACGCTCATCAGCACGATGGTCCAGATGATCACGAAGCCGGTCAACTCGCCGGTCAGCGCCGACACCGCGCTCGCCGCCAGCAGGATCATCACCAGCGGATTCTTGAAGTGGTCCAGGTACTGCAGGATCAGCCGCCGCTCGGCCTGAACCCGCAGCGTGTTCGGGCCGAAGGCCAGTAGCCGCCGACGTGCTTCACGCTGGCTCAGGCCGGACGCTGCCACCCCCAGTTGCGCCTGGAGATCCGCGGAGGGGAGATTCCAGAACCGGGGATCGATCGGCTGCATGGCAGCTATATCCGTCATTGGGCGAGCGGGTTCGGAGTCGGCTCGCCAATATTCCTCAAGGTATCCGCACTCGCGTTGACGGGTTCGATGCAGATGCCTTCGGGAAATCTCTCCATGATCCTTCTCTCGATTCGCAAGGCGCAGCAAGGCAGGACGAACCAATCCAAATATAGGCCATTCGCGTCGAGTATTTGGGCGCGACGTGGCTACACTGGTCCTGTCGTCGGATCAATAGCACGAAAGCATCGATATCCGGATTTCGTTGTCGGTACACGGTGGCGCGGCCCCGCAATGCATCGGACGGGGAAGTTACCTGTCCAGCACCACCCGATACAGGAAGAGCAGCGCCGCAAGCGCCTGATTCTGGGTGGCCGCCGCGACTTGCCGCTCGCTCGCCAGGTGGTTCAGAAAGGCTGTTACCTCCTTGGCTCCCATGTCCTTGGGGTGGCGCATCCGATGGAAGCGAACATAGCGCTTTACCCAATGGGAGTATGCTTTCTCCGTCTTCAAGCTGTATCGGCGAAGACGCAGCGCGTCGCGTAGAGAAGGCAATAGTCTGCGCTGCTGAGCCAAAGGCGGTTCCCCGGCCACCGCCGGCAACTCTGTATCTGCATGCATTTGGCAATCCTCCTGTTGAGGTAGTAAGATTCACTCAAGCTAATTGCGATCGGCAAGCCGGAGTATTCAACCACCGATGGCTCGCAGGATGAGCCTGCATGACCCAATAAAAAATTAAACCGACAGTGGAGTGGATTTAATTGAACACAGACAGGGTTTACACCGACAGTCGGCAAATGAACCGACACTTGTGTCGTTCAAATCAAAGTTAGCCACAAGGAGGAACCGTGGATCTATTTACCCAGTTTGTTGTCACCATCGGGCGAGTAACGCCGGCGCATATTGAGATGCTTGGAACCGCCTTTCTGATTTCAAAAGACGGGCTGTTTGTAACGTCTCGCCACGTCATCGGCGATAACCATACTGGTTTAGTCGTACTTGCACCTCACATCCAAACTATCAACGCATATCAGGACGTTGCTGACAACAAATGCCAGCCCTTCGACGCCAAAGTTTCGGAAATTGACCCAATCAAAGACATTGCCCTGTTGAAGGCTGACGTTTCATTTTCAGGCAACCTGCCACCACTCGGGTCGCTTGATGAAGTTTCTGTTGGCGAGCCTGTAGGGATATTCGGCTTCCCCCACTGTACTGAGGGGCGACGAGTCCTAACCTACCAAAGCACAGAAGTTGGCGCCAAGATATTGCTGGAATCCACTGGCATTAAGAGCAAGCATGCCGTTCTCAACATTCAGTCAAGGCCAGGGCAGTCGGGGTCAATGGTTTTCTCCCCTCGGCTTGGGAAAATCATTGGTGTTCTGATTGGAACATATGCCCCACAGTTCGGCATCATGCTGGGCAACATCAATCCAGCCGAATTGAATCAAACCACACATATTGTTTCTGCCGAATACATCAAGGACATGCTGTGATGGATGAACTGGCCCCGGTCCCTTCGTATGAGCTAAGTGAATTGTTGGCGGCATTGAAGCCCTATCAGGCGAGTGCGCTATCGCAGTTACTTGAGAAGCACGGCGAAGAAGAAGCAGCGGAACTCTGGTTGAGCGCAACCGGCCCTTCTAATACTCAGAGGTTTGGAGGCGCAGCCCCCCTAGATTCGAAGCCTTTCTGGAACAAGTTTAGCGAAGAGCTTCGTCTGTTTATATGTGGCGACAAGAAGTACAAAAAGGAACGCGACAAGCTTCTTTCCGAAGCGAAACCTGCGTCCCTTGTTCTTGTCTCTGGAATCAGTGGGCTTCTCGGTTCAACCCTTGGATTCGCACCATCTCTTTTAGCCCCAGCAGTTGCGATGATGCTCTTTGCTGTCGGCAAGGTCGGAGTTAACGCATGGTGCAAATGCGGCTAACCCATCATACCACCGGACCTGCGCGAAAAGCCGCGCAGGCCGGTGAATTCAGACGTTGAAGCTGTAGAAAAACCCATTTTTGCGGCGAAGTGGGACAAAAAAAGCGCGGCATCATCCGCGCTTTTTCTATTCGAGTTTCAGATTGTCATTGCCAGTTGCACCAGACTTGCAG
>JBAYJH010000470.1:0-2540 GCA_041665185.1 Sterolibacterium sp. | reverse complement strand
GGTAGCAGGGTGATGTCCGGCTCGCCGAAGATGACGAAGAGGTTGCCCTTGCCGGTGTTCTTCAAGTCCTCGGCCATGTGCAGGTCGGCGTTCATGCGCGCCTTGAGCACGGGGATGCGGCCCAGCTTGCTGAAATCCGTGGCGTGCGCCTCGTAGTTGAAGGCGCAGGCGATCAACACATCGAAGCCGGCATCGCCGCACTCGCGGGCGGCTTCCACCAGGTCGCTGCGCTGCACGGTGCCGAACTCCGGGCCGATGAAGATGCCGGCACGCTTTTCTGTATCGCCTTCCAGGTAACGGCCTTCGGCGCAGACCAGGTCGCCCGGCCAGGGGGTGAGCGCGGTAAAGGTGATTCGATCTTCCTTGTGCGCCTGCTGCACGCCGGCGGTCTTGAGATTTTCCAGGATCATCTGCGGGAAAGTTTGTTTCGCCGCGTAGTCCGCATCGGGTTGGGCGGCGGTGTCGATCAACTCGTCGTTCTCATCCACGCCCAGCATGCGGTGCGGGCTCAGGCTCTCCACGGTGAAGGGGCCGGCGACGCGGACGCACTTCTTGTTTTCGTAGGGCTTGTCGTAGAGGTATTCGAACTCGGCCTTGGCGGCGATGGAGGCGTCGATCTCCTGCTGACGGGCGATGCGCGCTTGCCACCAGTCGGCATGCAACTTCTTCGCCGTGGCGGGCCACTTGGCATCGTCATCGCGCGGAATTTCCCACTCCTGCCAGGTCTTCTTGAGCGCGGCGTTCAGCGACTCCCGCAAGGGCTCCAGCTTCGTCTGCCACTGGTCCCAGATCACATCGATTTCCGCGTTGTTGGCAATGGACTTCAGCGTGATGTGCGGCACGCGCTCATAGACGAAGCCGTGACGGATGTTGCCGTGCACGGGCTGCGAACTCGGCACGGTGCGGGTGACTTCGCCTTCCTTGATCTGGCCTTCGCGGGAATCGGCCAGCAGGTAAAACGGATAGCGCGCGCCCATGATGCGTGCACGCGCCAATGCCAACGCCACGCGCGAGGTGTCTATCGTGATCCAGCGGCGGCCCCATTGCTCGGCGACGGTGGCAGTAGTGCCTGAACCGCAGGTCGGGTCGAGCACGAGGTCGCCGGGGTCGGTCGCCATCAAGATGCAGCGCTCGACAATCCTTGTCGCTGTCTGCACGACATAGAGCTTGTCCCCGCCATATTGGTTTTGGCCCACCGTATCTGTCCAATTGTTCGCCATTGGAAACGCCGGAAAATCATCTACGTACCTCACATATCCAATAGATGCCCCTCCTCTGGCAACGCGGCTAGCCAACTGAAGGCGCGACATTCCAATCCGATTTGTCTTCCAACCACCGCTTCGTGGCAAGTACGAAGAACCATCCACTTCGACCGGAAACACGGTCGTTTGCCCGACGCGAGTTGTTTGACTGGTAATGTTGTCGACTCCGAATGGACGCGAGTTCTGTGGGAGATCAGCCATACCGCGCCGTTCAAACTTCGTCATTGGGCGCACGGTCCCGTCCGGCATTGCGATTTGGGTGTAGAGCGTCGCTCCCGCTCCGCCGACGGCCTTTTCGATAAAAAGTTGACGATACTTAACTCCTTCAAGAGATCGGCAATACCAGAGCACGTAGTCGTTTAGCGATGCGAGTACGTCTGTACCGCCAGCAAAACTTCCCGCACCCGTTGTCTTCTGGGCAGTGATCATGCAAACGAAGTTCTTGGTACCAAAGACTTCATCCAAGATCGCACGCAATAGATGGACATTTTCGTCACCGATCTGCACGAAGATGGAGCCAGAGTCGGCGAGAAGATCGCGGGCAACAGTGAGGCGGTCGCGGAGGTAAGTAAGATAGCTGTGGATGCCGTCGCGCCATGTGTCGCGGAAGGCCTTCACCTGTTCCGGCTCGCGGCTGATTTTTTCAGGAGAATCTGTCCCGGTACCTGCCTTGTCGGCAGTTGACCACTGGAAGTTGCTGTTGAATTTGATGCCGTAGGGCGGATCGAAATAGATGCACTGCACGCGCCCACGCAGGCCCTCGCGCTCGGCGAGGCTGGCCATTACCTGGAGTGAATCGCCGAGGATCATGCGGTTCGACCAGTTCTGGTCGTGCTGGTAGAACTCGGTCTTGTCCGCGCCCTTGGGGATGCCGTTGAAGTCGGCGAACAGGTCGGGTGTGCTCTGCCCTGCATCGAACTCGCGCTCCTTTGTTTCGCGCAGCAGGTCGTCGATCAGCGCCTTGGGGTGCACCTTCTCCTGGATGTAGAGCGGCGGGGCGTGGACGACGAGGTCGCTCCAGTCCTGCTCGTCCTTGCCGCGCCAGACGAGCTGCGGGTCGAGGTCGGTGTTGCGCGGGTAACGAACCTGCTTGGGGTTCTGCTGTTCCTTCTCCAGCACGGACTGGTATTCCGCCGTGGGGATGTTCTTGCGCGTGGCTTCGTCGTGCTTGATCGCTTCGACGGTCTTGGGGGTGGGAGTCTTTGCCATGATTATTTCCGGAGGGGAAGCGCGGCGCGCACAACATCGGCAAGTTGTCGTGCAGTGGGCAAGTGGCCT
>JBAYJH010000469.1:0-2582 GCA_041665185.1 Sterolibacterium sp. | reverse complement strand
ATCCTGGGGCTGATGGAGTACCTGGAGCGCTTTCCACGCCAGCTCTCGGGCGGCCAGCGCCAGCGCGTGGCGATGGGCCGCGCCATCGTGCGCAACCCGCAGGTGTTCCTGTTCGACGAGCCGCTTTCCAACCTGGACGCGAAACTGCGCGTTCAGATGCGTACCGAAATCAAGGAACTGCACCAGCGCCTCACCACTACTTCCATTTATGTCACCCACGACCAGATCGAAGCCATGACCATGGCCGACAAAATCGTGGTGATGAATGCGGGCAAGACCGAGCAGATCGGTTCGCCGCTGGATCTCTACGACAATCCGGCCAACCTGTTCGTGGCCGGCTTCATCGGCTCGCCGGCGATGAACTTCCTCAAGGGCAAGCTGGTCAGGAACGGCGCCGGCCTGCAGGTGCAGATGGCCGACGGCTCGCTGCTGCCGGCGCCTGAAACGAAGGCGCAGGAAGGGCGCGAGGTGGTCGTAGGCGTGCGCCCCGAGCACCTTTTGGTGCGCTCCGACGGCGTACACGCGGAAGTCGTGGTGGTCGAACCGACCGGCGCCGATACGCAAATCTTCTGCAAGGTCGGCGGCACCGATGTCACCGCGGTGGTACGCGAGCGCCACCAATTCAAGCCGGGCGAGGCCATCAAACTGTATCCGGAACTCACCTTCCTGTTTGACCCCTCAAGCGGGACAAGACTGTAGCAACCACCAAAGGAGGCATATCTATGAGCAACATCGATCGTCGCAATTTCCTGAAAATGTCCGCCGGCCTGGCCGCCGGCGCCGCCACCGGCGATGTGCTGGCCGCAGCCAAGAAAGAAGCCGCCGCCGTGCCGGCGCTGCACCTCAAACCCGAAAAAGGCGCCAAGCTGCGCGTGCTGCGCTGGAAGCAGTTCGTTCAGGGCGACGGCGACCTGTGGCTCGCGAACACCAAGAAATTTACCCAAAAGACCGGCATCGAAGTGCGCCTGGACGCCGAGGGCTGGGAAGACGTGCGGCCGAAGGCTGCCGTGGCGGCCAATATCGGCAGCGGCCCCGACATCATCATCAGCACCTTCGAAGACGCGCACCAGTATCCGGACAAGCTGGTCGACGTGTCCGATGTCTGCAATTATCTCGGCGCCAAGTACGGCGGCTGGTACGACGCGGCCAAGGCCTACGGCATCGACAAGGGTAAATGGGTCGCGGTCCCGATGGGCTGCGCCGGCAATGCCGTCGTCTACCGCGAAAGCCAGGTGAAGGCGGCGGGCTTCAGCTCGTTCCCGACGGATACCGACGGCTTCCTCAAGCTGATGCAGGCGCTCAAGGCCAAAGGCACGCCCGGCGGCTTCGCCCTGGGCAATGCCACCGGCGACGGCAACTGCTGGTGCCACTCGCTGCTATGGGCGTTCGGCGGCAAGTTGGTCGACACGAAGAATAACGTCGCCATCAACAGCCCCGAGACGATCAAGGCGCTCGAGTACGCGAAGGAGCTGTACAAGACCTTCATCCCGGGCACCCTGTCCTGGCTCGACCCGAACAACAACAAGGCTTTCCTCTCCGGCGACATCAGCCTGACCTACAACGGCATCTCGGTCTATTACGCCGCGAAGAACTCGACCGATCCGAAGCTGAAGGCGATGGCGGAAGACATCCAGCACGCCCACTTCCCGGTCGGGCCGGTCGGCCATCCGACCGAGCTGCACCTGTTCTTCCCGATGATGATCTTCAAGTACAGCAAGTACCCGAATGCGGCCAAGGAATACCTGCGCTTCATGATGGAGAAGGAGCAGTACGAACCCTGGCAGCAGGCGGCCAACGGCTACGTCACGCAGCCGCTCAAGGCCTACGAATCGAATCCGATCTGGACCGTCGATCCGAAGAACACGCCCTATCGCGATGCGATGAAAATCATGATTCCGAACGGCTATGCCGGGACCATGGGCTACGCATCGGCCGCGGCGATGGCGGACTTCATTGTCGTCAACATGGTGGCGGAAGCCGCCTCGGGTTCCAAGACGCCGAAGGAAGCCGCCGAACGCGCCGAGCAGCGGGCTCAGCGCTACTACAAGGTATAACGGGTACATCCCTCTGCCCCGCCGCCTGAGGCGGGACAGAGGTTTGAGCCGAGGCGCGCGCGCCGCGCCTGGGCCCAAACCACCAGACCCCGACACCGTGCGCCGACTACTCGAAAACCGCAATTTTCTCGGCTTCATTTTCATGCTGCCGAGCACCGTATTGCTGCTGCTGTTCCTGACCTATCCGCTCGGTCTGGGCACCTGGCTCGGATTCACCGACGCGAAGATCGGGCGGGCCGGCCACTTCGTCGGGCTGGACAATTTCATCTTTCTGTATGGCGACGCAGTGGCAAGGCTGTCGCTGTTCAACACGCTTTTTTACACGATAGTGGCGAGCAGCATCAAGTTCGCACTCGGCCTGTGGCTGGCGATCCTGCTGAACCAGAACATCCCGCTCAAGTCCTTCATTCGCGCGGTGGTTTTGCTGCCATTCATCGTGCCGACGGCGCTGTCGGCGATCGCCTTCTGGTGGATCTATGACGCCCAGTTCTCGGTGGTGAGCTGGGCGCTGATGAAAATGGGCTGGAT
>JBAYJH010000468.1:0-2592 GCA_041665185.1 Sterolibacterium sp. | reverse complement strand
GCCAACCGAGGTTTATGCTTTTGGCGGTTGCCAGTCGGTCGGA
The DNA here is from genome assembly GCA_041665185.1 of Sterolibacterium sp. GTDB lineage: Bacteria > Pseudomonadota > Gammaproteobacteria > Burkholderiales > Rhodocyclaceae > JACRAR01. The sequence goes on along the minus strand of JBAYJH010000468.1, from coordinate 2,549 downwards.
GACAAGAATAATATGCACACTGTTCCCTTTCCCGCGATATTCCATGCAAGCGCGCACCCTGGACGATTTCCTGAATGCGGATGAAGCAATGGCGCGACTTGCCGCCCACGCCGGACGCTTGCTGAAGCTTCAGCGCTTATTCGAAGAATTGGTCCCGGCTGCGCTGGTCAGGACCTGTCGGATTGCCAATTTCAAGTCTGGGGTCATTTTCATCCACGCCGAGAACGGTGCGGTCGCTGCGAAGTTGCGTCAGATCACACCCAGCCTTAACGGCGAATTGCGTACAAGAGGGGTGGAGGTTACCGAAATCCGCATCAAGGTGCAACCCCTGGATGTTGCGTTGCAGCATAGATTGCCTCCTCGCGCGGCGGTATTGGGCGATGCCGGACGCGCCAGCATTGCCCGCTTGGCGGACAGCTTGCCGGAAGGTCCCCTGCGGGAATCGTTGGGGCGATTCATCGCCATGCACAAGTAGGTACATGGGGCGCCGCTGGGCGCTAGAGTACGATCAGGCGCTCCAGGGCAAACAGCGCCAATACCACCAGGGCGAAGATCAGGGCGTATTTGGCGATCCGTCCCGACAAGCGCAGATAGCGTTGCTCGCGGGTTATCAGGAAGGCGAGTATGCCGCTGCCGATGGCGATCACGGTGAGCAGGCCGACGATGCGCAGCAGCAGCATGCCTGCTCTGTCGGTCAGGCTACTTGCGGGTAAAGGCCGGCGACCCCTGCCGGCGTTGCCGCGGGATCCTCGAAAGTGACGATTTCCCAGGCGGACTCGTCGGCCAGCAAGGCGCGCAGCAAAGTGTTGTTCAGGGCGTGGCCGGACTTGTGGGCGGAGAACGAGGCGAGCAACGGATGGCCGGCCAGGTAGAGATCGCCGATGGCGTCCAGCAACTTGTGTTTCGCGAATTCGTCGGAATAGCGCAACCCGTCGTCGTTGAGCACCCGGTACTCATCCATCACGATGGCGTTCTCCAGGCTGCCGCCCAGCGCCAGGCCCTGGTCGCGCATGAATTCCACATCCTGCATGAAGCCGAAAGTGCGCGCCCGCGCCACTTCGCGGGTGTAGGAATTCTCGGCAAAGTCGATTCTTGAGGTGGTGCCGGATTGAGCCACCGCCGGATGATTGAAGGCGATCGAGAAGCTCAGGCGAAAACCGTCATGCGGCTCCAGCTTGGCCCATTTGTCGCCGTCGCGGACTTCAACAGTCTTCCTGACGCGCAGGAAGCGTTTGGGCGCGCTTTGCTCCTCGATGCCGGCTGATTGCAGCAAATACACGAAAGGTGCGGCACTGCCGTCCATGATCGGCAGTTCCGCGGCATCGACGTCGATATAGAGATTGTCTATGCCTAGGCCTGCCAGCGCCGACATCAGATGCTCGACCGTGGCAATCTTGGCCCCGTTTTTTTCCAGACAGGAAGCCAGACGGGTATCGACAACCGCCAATGGATCGGCCTTGAGGTCGACCGGCGGATCGAGATCGACACGGCGGAACACCACGCCGGTATCCGGCGCCGCCGGACGCATGACGATGCTGACCTTGACGCCGCTATGCAAGCCGACGCCGGTGGCGCGAATCAGGGATTTGAGCGTGCGCTGCTTGAGCATATCGATCGGACGATGGCAAGGGGGCGTATTTTAACCTAAACCACGGATGACATTGAGTTTATGGCGCGTCTCGGACGGGAAACATCTCTCCCCGGGGAAGGGGGAGAGGCTTGGGCGAGGGAAGGAGGCGAGTCGTCCCCTCGTCCCGCAAGCTTCAGTCCGCCTGTTTGCGCAGGAAAGCCGGAATGTCGTATTTATCCACGCCGCTGTTGCGCATCTCGTCGACCGTGGCGTTGCGTGCGCCGCCTCGGCCGGATTGGAAGACCGGTGGCAGGCCGCCGAGATCCAGGGTGCCGCTCGACATGGCCTCGAACGGCCGGTCGTCGGTACCAGTGCGCAGCGCCGGAACGACGCTGATATCCGGTTTGCGCTGCGGCTTGGCGATGTGGCCGCCGAGGCCGGTGGCGACCACGGTGACCCGCAACTGGTCTTCCATGCCGTCCTCGTAGACCGTACCGAAAATAATCGTCGCATCATGCGCGGCATAGGTGCGGATGGTGTTCATCACTTCCTTGACTTCCTTGAGGCCCAGCGACTGGTTGGCGGTGATATTCACCAGCACGCCGCGCGCGCCGGACAGCTCGATGCCTTCCAGCAGCGGACTGGCGACGGCCTGCTCGGCGGCGATGCGGGCGCGATCGACGCCGGCGGCCACGGCCGAACCCATCATGGCCTTGCCCATCTCGCCCATCACGGTGCGTACGTCCTCGAAGTCGACGTTGACCAGGCCGGGCACGTTGATGATCTCGGAGATGCCGCCGACGGCATTCTTCAACACGTTGTCGGCGGCCTTGAAGGCGTCGAGCATGCTGACTTCGTCGCCCATGACCTCCATCAGTTTCTCGTTGAGAATGACGATCAGCGAGTCGACATTTTGCGCCAGTTCGAGCAGGCCCTGTTCGGCCAGCGTCATGCGGCGACCCTCGTATTCGAAGGGCTT
>JBAYJH010000467.1:0-2601 GCA_041665185.1 Sterolibacterium sp. | reverse complement strand
CTGCTCGACGAACAGCAGCGGCCCCGGCTGCAGCCCCCAGATCAGCAAGCCGCCCAGCAGCACCGCGGCAGTGGGCGAACCGGGTATACCGAGCGTGAGCATCGGCAACAGCGCCGAAGTTCCGGCCGCATGCGCCGCGGTTTCGGGCGCCACCACACCCTCGACCTCGCCGCTGCCGAACTTGTCGCCGGTGCGGGAGAAACGCTTGGCTACGCCGTAGCTCATGAACGAAGCCGGCGTCGCGCCGCCGGGCACGATGCCCATGAAACATCCCACCACGGCCGATCGCAGGGAAGTCGCCCAGTAGCGCGGCAGTTCCTTCCAGGTCTCCAGCACCACTTTCGCGTTCATCTTCGCCTGAACGCCTTTGAACGCCAGGCCTTCTTCCATGGTCTGCAGGATTTCGCCGATGCCGAACAGGCCGATCACCGCAATCAGGAAATCGAAGCCCTTGAGCAGCTCGGTATGGCCGCAAGTGAGGCGCAACGTGCCGGTGACCGTATCCAGGCCGACGGCGGCCAGGGCGAAGCCGGCCATCATCGAGGCGACAGTCTTGAAGGCGGCACCCTTGCTCATGCCGACAAAGGCGCAGAACGTGAGCAGATACACCGAAAAGAACTCCGGCGGCCCGAACTCGAGTGCGAAGCCCGCCACCACCGGCGACAGGAAAGTGATCATCACCACCGCGATCAGCGCCCCGAAGAAGGAGGACGTAAACGCCGCCGTGAGCGCGCTGCCGGCACGCCCTTTCTGCGCCAGCGGATAGCCGTCGAAAGTGGTCGCCACCGACCAGGGCTCGCCCGGTATGTTGAACAGAATCGACGTGATCGCGCCGCCGAACAAGGCTCCCCAGTAGATGCACGACAGCATGATGATGCCGGAGGTCGGCGGCATGGTGAACGTGAGCGGCAACAGGATGGCCACGCCATTGGCGCCCCCGAGTCCGGGCAGAACGCCGATCACCACGCCGAGCAAGACCCCGACGAACATCAGCATCAGGTTGTAGGCCGACAGCGCGACGGCAAAACCATGCATTAGCGAACTGATTTCTGCCACTCTATGCTCCTCCAGTTGTGCGCTGGCACCGCCGGACGCGGTCTTGCAGTGGACCGATCGAGGGCATAGCCGCCCAGACGGCCGGCGCCGAAGATGTCTGCGTCATCACCGCCCCCTCAATTCAGCCCGAGCAGGGCTTCGATCGGGCCCTTCGGCAGCGGCACATGGAACCAGATCTCGAACATCAGGAAGAATACGACGCTCACGCCGCACCCCACCAGCACGGACCGCATCCAGCCGTACTTGCCCAGCCACATCATGAATGCGGCGATGAACACCGTCGAAGCCGCGTAGATGCCCAGATACTGAATCAGCAGCACGTACACCAGCGTGGGAACGGCGACGCTGAGCACCATTTTGAGCTGACCGACGGAGACGAACGATTCGCCGTCGGCGGCCTTGACGCGCAAGGCGAGGACCATGTTGACCACGCTGGCGATACAGATGATCAGTCCGACGTAGAACGGAAAATAGCCGGACTGGGGCCCGTCATCGGCCCATCTCGCGCCGATGCGGCTGCTGTCGTAGGCGACCAGCGCGCCAAAAGCGGTGAAAATCAGCGCCACCGCCACATCCATCGCTTTCAAGGATACAACCGAGCTGCTGCCGCCGTCGTTACCGTCCGACATTGTTCTGCTCCGCCGAAATTATTCGAGAATGCCGCCTACGCGGAGCCGGTCGCGCGACCGGCTCCGCGCAGGGGTCTAGTTCTTGACTGCGAGGAAGCCGGCCTCTTTCATCAGCGTCATGTGGCGCTGCTCTTCTTTCGACACCCAGCTCTTGTAGGCATCACCGGTCAGTGCGGTCTGGTTGAACGCCCCTTTTTCCATGAATTCCTTCCATTCCGGCGCCGCGCGCACTTTCTTGAGCAGATCGATATAGAAATCGCGCTGCTCGTCGGTCACGCCGCCGGCCATGAATATGCCGCGCAGCATCACGTAATCCATATCCACGCCGGATTGCTTGCAGGTGGGGATGTCGTTCCAGGACATGGTATCGGTCACCTTGGCCTTGTACGGCATGCGTTGGTCGTCGAATACGCACAGCGGCCGCAGCTTGCCCGCGCGCCACTGCGCCACCGCCTCGATCGGGTTGTTGACCGAAGAATCGATGTGCTTGCCCACCAACTGCACCGCCACGTCGCCGCCGCCCTTGAACGGCACGTAGATGAACTTGGTGCCGGTCTGCTTCTCCAGTCCCACGGTGATGATCTGGTCTTCCTGCTTCGAGCCTGTGCCGCCCATTTTCATTTTCAGCGGCCCGGCTTTCTTCACCGCGTCGATATAGTCCTTGGCGTTCTTGTAGGGCATCTCGGCGTTCACCCACAGCACGAACTGGTCCAGCGCCATCATCGACACCGGCGTCAAATCCTTCCAGTTGAACGGCACGCCGGTCGCAAGCGGAGTCGTAAACAGGTTGGATAGCGTGATGATGATTTTGTACGGGTCGCCCTTGGCGCCTTTGACGTCGAGAAAGCCTTCGGCGCCGGCACCCCCGCTCTTGTTGACGACCACCAGAGGTGCCTTCATCAGCTGATGCTTCTTG
>JBAYJH010000466.1:0-2631 GCA_041665185.1 Sterolibacterium sp. | reverse complement strand
GCGTTGCACCGGACAACAAGCAGGCCGCGTCCTGGTACCAAAAGGCGGCCGATCACGGCAACGCCGTTGCCCAATTCAATCTTGGCCGGATGTACCAGACCGGACAGGGTGTAGCGCAGGATTACAGCCAGGCTGCGTTCTGGTTCGCGAAGGCGGGGGAGCAGGGGCACATCTGGGCGCAATCCGCGCTGGGCTCGATGCATGAAACGGGGCAGGGTGTTGCCCGGGATTACAAGCAGGCGGTCTATTGGTACCTGAAGGCGGCGGAAAAAGGCGATTCAATGGCGCAGTATGACCTGGGCCGCATCTACGAGGCCGGGCAGGAAGGCGTTGCGATGGACTATGTCGAGGCGCACAAGTGGTGGAATATCGCGGCATCGAACGGCGAGCAAAGGGCGCGAAAAAGCCGCATCCTGGTGGAGCGTTTGATGACGCCGGAACAAATCTCGGAGGCGAAAAAGCGCGCGGGCGAATGGATGCAGGCGCATGGGAAGAAATGAGCGGCGCGGACGATCGCGGGATAGTAGTGGATTACCGGTAGCTGCTGGACCTGAGTCGTTTCTTGCTACCGTTTTCCGAGGAGCAAACTACCCACAGATTCTGTGGATAAGCCTGTGGATTCTTCCCCGGGCAATTTTTGCATGCTACGGAAAAGCGCAAAAATATCGGTGGCGGTCACAATTTGTGCAACTTCAAACGCTGCGCCCGGACTGATCCGTTCGGACTAGATACAATGAATGAGGAGGCCGGCCTGCCCGATTGCCTGACGGCGGATAGTTCGCGCGGCTTTGCCTTCATGTTTCTGTTTTGGAGCCGTCACGATGACGCAGCAAGCGAGTGATCCTGCCGGGCCGAAGCCCGTTGAACAAGCGCTGGTTCGCTGGGAGGCGCGGTTCAGCGTCGGCGAATATTTGTTCGGAGAGCACCCGAATGCGTATCTGGCCGCCAAAGCGGGACTGCTGACCAAGGGCAGCCGGGTGCTGTCTATCGCCGACGGCGAGGGCCGCAACAGCGTATGGCTGGCGCAACAGGGTCTGCAGGTCGATGCTTTCGACTTTTCCCCAACGGCGGTGGCAAAAGCCGGGCGCCTCGCGCTGGACCGCGGGGTGCGCGTTGCATTCCATGTGTCCGAACTGTTTGCATGGAATTGGGCGCCATGCACTTATGACGTCGTCGCCGCCATTTTCATCCAGTTTGCGTCACCGGCCGAGCGCGACAAGCTGTTTCCCCTGATCAAACAGACGCTCAAGCCCGGCGGATTGCTGATCCTGCAAGGCTACCGGCCTGAACAGTTGAAATATGGCACGGGCGGTCCGCCTGAGGCCGATCACCTCTATACCGAAGCGATGATACGCGCGGCTTTGCAGGACATGGATGTCGCCGAGCTGCGCTGCTACGACGAAGCGGTGGCCGAAGGCAAAGGCCATGCCGGCATGTCGGCGCTGATGGGCGTGGTGGCGCGCAAGCGTTAGCGCCCGATCGGATTGCGCCGGACCCCTGCGCCCGGGGTCAGCGAACAACCAGCACCGGAATGGTGGTGTGGGTCAGCACTTTCTGCGTTTCGCTGCCGAGTATCAAGCCGGAGATTCCGCTGCGGCCATGGGAAGCCATCACAATCAAGTCGCAGCCCTGTTCGCCGGCGATGCGGATGATGGCGTCGTAGGTGGAGTAACCGGCAACGAACGCCGTCTCCGCGCTGGCGCCGTCGGTGGCGGCGATCTCCAGCGCGGCGTCGAGCAGTTTGCGCTCTTCGTCTTCGATTTCCTGCATCATGACCTTGCCGCCCAGATTGCTGAGTGCGCCGCCTTCGACGTGGTGCGGGGACTCTATCGGCGATCTGACATGGAGCAGCAGAAGCTTGGCGCCCAGAGACTTCGCCAGCCGCGCGCCCGTCGACACGGCTTTGTTGGAAAAACCGGATCCGTCAGTCGGAACCAATATATGCTTGAACATGAGAGTTTTCCCGCAAGTAGAGCACTAAGTATCAAAATTGCATTGCCGCAACGACCGGCTAAACGACAGGTGGAAAGCCGTAATTCGGCGGCACCGCCTTGCGCCCGCCGCTCTTCAAGCATGCCTCGACCGTCTGGAGCAACTGCTCGCGGGTAATCGGCTTGGCGAGGAAATCCGCGGCGCCCAGGTCCACTGCCCTGGCCATGGTGCTGCTGTCGCTGCGGCCGGATATGAAGACCACCGGGATGGAGGATGAATGCGCATCGCTTTGCATCAGCGATATCAACTCCAGTCCGTTCATGTAAGGCATGCCGATGTCGCACAAGACCAGGTCCGGCGGCCGCGCCAGCAGCACCTTGCCGCCTTCGATCGCGTCCTCGGCCGTCTCGGCGGTGTAGCCAGCGGCCGTGAGATGCATGCGCAGCAGGCTGGCAAACTCGGGGTCGTCGTCGATGATGAGAATGCGGATTGCGCTTCGGTCCTGCATATGCTCGTCGCTTTCTTCGGGGAAGCTGTCTCAAGCTGAGGGGACTCTTCCCGCTCACGCCGCTTGAAACGGTGCGTGCCAGGACATCTCCTGCGGCCAGCCCAAGCAGGCCGTCGCGGATACGTCAAAAATGTAGTCTCGCCGTGAAGCAAAGTCAATGATTCACGCATTCGTCCACATGAAATGCGAGT
>JBAYJH010000465.1:0-2664 GCA_041665185.1 Sterolibacterium sp. | reverse complement strand
GCTGCCCGATGGCAGCATGCGGCGACGGATCGAATTGCCCGGCGGCAAGGTGCAACTGGATGAGGTACTGACCGGTGCGCGGTGGGCGCTGCTGTCCGCACGGTCTCATTCGAAATTGTCGCAGGCTGATTTTGCCGCGGCTCTCGGTGTTTCCAAACGCACCCTGGAGAATTGGGAGCAGGGGCGCGCGGAACCGACCGGGCCAGCCAAGGTGTTGTTGAATCTGGTTGCCAGGTACCCGGACACGGTGAAGCGGCTGGCGAAGATTCAGCCGGAAGAGCAAGTCGCCTGATGGACGGTTTTATCTAACCGGTGTGCTCGGGACCAGCCTGGCTGAGCAATAACGAAGCAGTCAACGATGTCCGCTATTGCCTGCGAATTTCTAACCCCGGACACCAGGGCGGCAATGCCTTATGCAGCTTGACACAGCCGAGACAAATACTTGACTTAGTCTCTCAACTACTCTAGTTTGTCGGCATGGGCCTTGGCTGATTGGCCCGGCGCCAAGGTGTTGCAAGAAGCACCCAGAGAGGGATACGGCATGTCTGATCGGAACTCGAAACAGATTTTGTGGCGCGAGGAGTTCTCGATCGGTGTCCCAAGTATCGACGACCAGCACAAGAGACTGCTGGCCTTGTTGAACCGGCTGAATTCTTTTGATCACGAGCAGGCGAAGCATGGTCCTCAGGCCAGCCCGCTGATGGAAATTCTGGAAAATCTCAACGAATATGCGGCCCATCACTTTCTGAACGAGGAAGCGCTGATGCGCAAACACCTTGTGCCCGACGAAAATACAGTCAACCATATCGTTGCCCACCGTTCCTACTGGACGATCATTTTGACGTTGAAGAATCGTCTCCTCAAAGGCGACGCGAAAGTGAATCGTGACTTGGTCGAGTATTTGAACGGCTGGTGGATCAACCACATCCTCAAGACCGACCGGGAAATGGGGCGGGAACTCAGCCGGCGAGGAGTGGAGTAAGCTAATTAGCATTGGCCGCCGCCGAACAGTGCCCGGCGGAAGTCTTCATATCGAGGGAAGCATGTCCGTTCAAGATGACCGTCGAAGTGAAGTTGACGTGGAGGTGGCATCACTCGATGGCGAATCTGCATCCGCCCCGTCGACTCCGGAGCCGCCACCACCACCGCCGCCGCCGGCTGCACAGGCCACCCCACGTGGCTACAGCTGGCTCGCGACGATGGACCTGCAACCGGGAATGGTCATCGCGAGGCCGGTGGTCGGAACCACGGGCAGCCGCGCCACGATGCACCTGGCTATAGGATCGGTGATCACTGTAGACACGCTGGCCCAACTGGTGAACAAAGGTGTGGAGTGTGTGGCGATTCTGGACGATCACCCGCCGGACCCGGAAACCTATGCCGGCATCGTCTTGCGCTATGAAGCGCGCTTGCGGCAGATCTTCGAACCCGAACCCGATGACACCTGCCGCCCGCTGTTCGAGGCACTCATCGACAATGGACCCCTGGAATGCTAGGCGGCCGCGACATCATGGCGGAAGTGCCGAAACTCGCCGACGCGCTGCCGCCGTTCCCGGGCATCGTCCTACAACTGCTCGACCGCCTGCACGACGAGGAGTCCTCGCTCGACGCCCTAGTACGGTTGGCGCGCAACGATCCGGTGATCATCAGCAACATTCTGGCCAATGCCAACCACATCCGCCGCATGCGCGTGCAGTCCGACCTGTCCGACCCGTTCGCAGCGGCTTCCCTGATCGGACTCAACCGCCTCCGTGGCATCGTCGTCGCGGCCGGGATGAACCAGTTTCTCGAAAAGGGCAAGGGCGGAGCCTTTCTCTTCCATCACTCCCAGGCGGTGGCCATTGTCGCCCAGGAACTTGCCGTCCTCTGTGGCGTGTCGACGGAGATGGCCTATGTGGCGGGCATCCTCCACGACATCGGACAGCTGTGCTTCCATATCCTCGACGAACAGGCTTTCAAGGAGGCCTATGAACAATCCAGCGTCGACGGGAAACTGCTCGAACGCGAGGTCGACATATTCGGCCTGGACCACTGCCGCATCGGCGCCCTGATCGCGGAACACTGGAACCTGCCCGAGGAGTTCGTATCGACCATCCTCACCCACCACGATGAAGCGACTGTCACCAGCCGCCTCCAGGCGACCATCTGCCTGGCCGAGACCCTGGCTCGGGCGCTGGATATTCCGCCGTCGCAAAAGAACCGGGTAACCAAGGTCAACGTCCTGGCCCTCGACACTTTGGGCCTGCGCTGGAACAGCCCGGAGATGCTGGATTGCTTCGGCCGCTGCCATGCCCGCTTCCATCAGTTGCTCGACGACGGCCACCACGAGGGTCGTTGACCGGCCTCCTGGCGCAGACACTTTTCAGCTGACCGCCGCCGGACGTCCCGCCAGGAATTTGTGCAGAACTTGCGCGCCGTCTCCTGCAATCTTCAGGAATTCGACGCCGATCCGGAAGCCACCCTGCTGGCGCGACAGCACGCAGCTGACGATCTTGGATTTTGCCTCGAAGATCACCGGCGGATGGATCTGGTCGCCCGGGCTTATGAGCAGGCAGACGGTAATCGGATGCGGCGACAGAAGGCTGTAATCCGAAATAATCGAGACTCCGCTGGTGCTGATATCGTGCGTCTTGCCGTGTGTCTTGGCAGGCCTGCCGGTTTCGT
>JBAYJH010000464.1:0-2668 GCA_041665185.1 Sterolibacterium sp. | reverse complement strand
GATGGCAGCCGTTTTCCTGCCGTGGTCTCGGTCACGGCTCTGCGCGACGCCAATGACACGATCATAGGCTACCTGCTGATCGGCACCGACAACACCGTGCGCAAACAGGCCGAGGCAGAGCAAAAGAAGCTCAGTCAGAGCCTGCGCGACCATCAGTTCTACACGCGTTCCCTGTTCGAATCAAACATCGACGCGATTATGACCACCGATCCGTCCGGTATCATTACCGATGTTAATAAGCAGATGGAGGTGCTCACCGATTGCACGCGTGACGAATTGATCGGCGCGCCGTTCAAGAAATATTTCACGGATCCTGAGCGGGCCGAGAAGAGCATTCAGTTGGTGCTGAGCAAAAAAAAGATCATCGATTATGAACTCACCGCGCGCGCCAGGGATGGCAAGGAAACGGTGGTATCTTTCAATGCGACCACCTTCTACGACCGGGATAGAATTTTGCAGGGCGTGTTTGCTGCGGCGCGTGATGTTACGGAGCGCAAACTACTGAATCAGGCGCTACAGGAAAAGAACCTTGAAATGGAGAACGCCAAGGCTGTTGCGGAAAAAGCCAACCTCGCCAAATCTGAATTCCTTTCCAACATGAGCCATGAACTGCGCAGCCCGCTCAATGCCATCCTCGGCTTTGCCCAGTTGTTGGACTCTGAATCTCCGCCGCCAACGCCAGGCCAAAAGGAGAGCATCGTCCAGATTCTTCAGGCCGGATGGCATCTGCTGCGGCTGATCAACGAGATTCTCGATCTCGCGAAGGTCGAATCCGGGCAGGTGCCGATGTCGCTAGAGCCGGTATCGCTGGCCGAAGTTATGATCGAATGCAAGGGCATGGTCGAACCGCTGGCGGAACAGCGTGCGATTCAAATGACCTTTCAAGAACTCGACAATACCTGGTTTGTCAAGGCCGATCAAACGCGAGTCAAGCAGGTTCTCATCAATTTGCTTTCCAACGCAATTAAATACAACAGCAAGCAAGGAAAGGTAGAGGTGACATGCGCTAAGCGTCCCCCAGGGCGCATTCGCGTAAGTATCAAGGATACCGGTACAGGACTGACGCCGGAAGAATTGGCCCAGCTGTTTCAGGCGTTCAATCGTCTCGGTCAGGAGGCTGGCAAAGAGGAAGGCACAGGCATTGGCCTCTTGGTGGCCAAGCGACTGGTTGAACTGATGGGGGGGGCCATCGGTGTGGAAAGCACCGTCGGTGCGGGAAGTGTGTTCTGGCTCGAACTCATCTCGACGGATGAACCACCTTTTCTTGCCATGAACAGCGACCCACCTGTGGTTTTGGCGCAGTCGCATATGCCTTGCGAAGCGAGGTCGGCTACCCTGCTCTATGTAGAGGATAACCAGGCGAACCTGAAACTGATCGAGCAGATCATCGCGCGTCACCCAGACCTGCGTCTGCTGACTGCCGTGAACGGGAGAAGTGGCGTCGAACTTGCGCGCGACAAACAGCCGGATGTGATCCTGATGGATATCAATTTGCCTGACATCAGCGGTACCGAAGCCCTGAAGATTCTGCGTGAAGATCCGGTAACCGCGCATATCCCTGTTGTTGCCGTCAGTGCCAATGCAATGCCGCGCGACATCAAGATGGGCCTGGAGGCGGGCTTCTTTCGCTATATAACCAAGCCCATCAAGGTCAATGAGTTCATGGAAGCGCTCGCTGTGGCGTTGGAATTTGCACGACAAAAGGTCGGCTAGGCCAAATAAAGGTGAAAAACATTGATAGATTCAGTTGATATCCTGAGCGCCACTATTTTGATCGTTGACGATTTGGACGCTAATGTTCGGCTGCTCTCGCGAATGCTGGTTTCGGCGGGCTATACGTCCGTCACCTCAACGATGGACCCGCTTGAGGTCTGCGAGCTTCATCGCCAGCACCGTTATGACCTTATCCTGCTCGATCTCCTGATGCCCGGCATGAATGGATTTCAGGTGTTGGAGGGGCTTAAGGAAATTGAACCGGACAGCTACCCGCCGGTACTTGTCATCACCGCGCAACCGGATCAAAAGTTGCGCGCGCTACAAGCAGGGGCTAGGGATTTCGTCAGTAAACCGTTTGATTTGGCCGAGGTGCTGGTACGCGTTCATAATATGCTGGAAGTGCGCTTGTTGCATAAGGCGTTGCACAAATACAACGACGTGCTGGAACAACGAGTGCGGGAGCGTACCGCAGCGATGGCCGAAGAGATTGAGGTGCGCAAACAGGCAGAGGAAGCGCTGCTGGTTTCCGAGGCCCGTTACCGGCGCTTGGTCGAATCGGTGACGGACTACATTTATTCGGTAAAAGTTAAGGAAGGACACGCCATATCAACAATCCACGGCCCGGCTTGCGTTGCTGTAACCGGCCATAACCCGGAGGAGTTTTCTGCCGATCCGGACCTTTGGTACCGGATGGTCTATGAGGAAGATCGTGAAGGGGTGATGATGCAGAGCCGGTATATCTTTGCAGGAAACATCCCGCCGCCGGTTGAACATAGAATTATGCACAAAGATGGGTCAATCCGCTGGGTGAGGAACACCCCCGTCCCATTTTTCGACAAGGACGGACAATTGGTGGCGTACGACGGAATGATTAGCGATATTACCGAGCGCAAGTTGGCGGAAATTGAATTGAAATTCAGGAATCTCCTGCTCACTACCCAGCAAGAAGTCT
>JBAYJH010000463.1:0-2694 GCA_041665185.1 Sterolibacterium sp. | reverse complement strand
CATCGGCGTCGAGCAGATCAATGTCGCCATGGTTCAGCTCAACCAGATCACCCAGCAGAACGCCAGTGCCTCGGAGGAACTCGCCGCCACCGCCGAGGAAATGAGCAGCCAGGCCAGCAATCTGCAACAGGTCATGGCTTTCTTTACGGTCGGGAAAGGCCGCGGCGGGATGCGGCGGGACCCGGTCGAGAAACGGCTCGCCGTCGCACCTGTGCACCACGCGCTCATCCGTTCCGAGGCTGTCCATTAGCAACTCGAATTACATTTCCTGGAGATCATCATGAAACTCACCGTGGCACAAAAGATGTCCCTGCTGGTCGGCTCCGCGCTTATCGGCATCGTGCTGCTGACCGGCTTGGGCCAGTATCAGATGAACAAGGTCTATGACGCGGCCAACTTCGCCAACATCAACACCGTGCCGGCGCTGGTCGCCCTGGACGAGATGCGCGAGAACTTCATGCACATTCGGATTCGTGCGTTGCAACACGCCATGAATCCCGACGATGTAAGGATGGCGGAACTCGATGCCGGCATAAAGAACAATCGTGACGGTGTTGGCAAGAGCCTCAAGGATTATGAGAGCACGCTGGCAAACGACAAGGACAAGGAACTTTTCAACCAGGAGACGAAGCTGTGGGCTGACTACCAGGCCCAGCTTGAGCCGCTCCTGGTGGAGTCGCGGGCGCGCCGTGGCGAAAAAGTGCGCGATGCCCTCGAAAAGCTCCGCCCTGTCGGCAACAAGCTGGCGAATGTCATCAACGAGCATTTCGATTACAACGTTACCCTGGGCAAGAGGGGTTCCGAGGAGGCCGCTGCCACCACACACAGTGCGTTGACCCTGGCTCTCATCATCGCCGCGTTGACCCTCGCGGCGGTCGGCGCCCTCGGTTACGTTATCACCCGCGCCTTCCTGCGCCAGTTGGGTGGCGAACCAGATGTCGCCGCGGAGATTGCCAACAAGGTGGCGGCGGGCGATCTTTCCACCAAAATCGACCTGAAACCCGGCGATAGCACGAGCCTGATGGCCTCGATGAAGCGCATGACGGCGGCGATCCAGGCGTTGGTGGCGGACGCCGAAAGGCTGTCGGCCGCGGCGATCGATGGCAAGCTCGACACCCGCGCGGATGCGGCCAAGCATCAGGGCGCCTATCGGCAGATTGTTGAAGGGGTTAATTTGACCTTGGACTATTTGGTCGGCTACATCGACAACATGCCGCTACCGGCCATGATTATCGACAAGAACTTCCAGGTCCTCTACATGAACAAGGCGGGTCTTGCAGTCGGCAATACCGATCTCGCCCAATTGCGTGGCCGAAAATGCTCCAGCTATTTCAATACGGAAGACTGCAACAGCGAGAAGTGCGCCTGCCAGCGCGCCATGGCCGATCAGCGCATCAGCAAATCGCAGACTGTCGCGCGCCCGACGGACAAACTGAAGCTGGACATCGATTACATCGGCCTGCCGATCAAGGATCGCGCTGGCCAGGTCATCGGTGCTTTCGAGGTGGTCATGGACCAGACGGCGATCAAGCAGGCACAGCGTAAATCGGACAAGATTGCCGCGTATCAGGATGTGGAGGTCGGCAAGTTGCAGAATGTCCTGTCGCGCGTCGCGGCCGGCGATCTCAAGGTGAAGAGCGAGGTCGCGGCAGCCGACGCGGATACGGATGCCACCCGCAACACTTTCGCCATCATCGCCGACGCCACCAATCAGGTGGTGAACTCTGTGACTGCCCTGGTGGTCGACGCGAACATGTTGTCCCAGGCGGCGGTGGACGGCAAGCTTGAAACGCGTGCCGATGCGGCGAAGCACCAGGGCGATTTCAGGAAGATCGTCGAAGGCGTGAATGCCACGCTGGACGGGGTGATCGTGCCGCTGAACGAAGCCATGGCGGTGCTGGCCGGGATGGAAAACGGCGACCTGACCAAGACGGTGAAGGGCGACTACAAGGGCCAGCTCAAGGAATTCAAGGACACGGTGAACAACACTGTCGAGAAGCTGGCGCAGATCATCGGCGAAGTGAACGACACGGCGGAGACGCTGGGCAGCGCCACGGGCCAGGTGTCGACCACCGCTCAATCGCTGTCGCAAGCCTCAAGCGAACAAGCGTCGAGCGTCGAAGAAACCTCGGCCTCGGTCGAACAGATGTCGGCCTCGATCAAACAGAACACCGAGAACGCCAAAGTGGCCGATGGCATGTCGGCCGATGGCACCAAGAAGGCGGCCGATGGCGGCCAGGCGGTGACCGAGACGGTGGCGGCGATGAAGCAGATCGCCAAGAAGATCGGCATCATCGACGACATCGCCTACCAGACCAACCTCCTGGCGCTGAACGCGGCCATCGAGGCGGCGCGGGCGGGCGAACACGGCAAGGGCTTCGCGGTAGTGGCGGCGGAAGTGAGGAAGCTGGCCGAGCGCAGCCAGGTGGCGGCGCAGGAGATTGGCCAGCTGGCCGGCAACAGCGTGGGTCTGGCGGAGAAGGCCGGCAAGCTGCTGGACGAGATCGTGCCGGCGACGCGCAAGACCGCAGACCTGGTGCAGGAAATCACCGCGGCCTCGCAGGAGCAGACCATCGGCGTCGAGCAGATCAATGTCGCCATGGTTCAGCTCAACCAGATCACCCAGCAGAACGCCAGTGCCTCGGAGGAACTCGCCGCCACCGCCGAGGAAATGAGCAGCCAGGCCAGCAATCT
>JBAYJH010000462.1:0-2722 GCA_041665185.1 Sterolibacterium sp. | reverse complement strand
GACCCGCTACGCCCATGCGCGATAGGCTCGCCAACCTTCTTTCAACGCATGACCAGCCATGGCCGCGGCATAGACATACGTCGGCGCGTGAATGAAGTCGAGGATCGGCACGTAGTCGGAGAAGTGCCTGCGCCACACGCCCCAGTTGGCGTCGGAGCCGTCCGCCACAAACGCCTTGCGCGCGGCGCCGGGGAAACCTCGCTGGTAGGCCTCAAACTCGCCGCCTGCGTGCCGGCATACGCGACCTTCTTCAAAGGCCGTCGGACTGTAGAGCCTCCGCATGAATTGATCGGACGCGGTGAGACAGGGGCTGTAACCAGGGCTTTTGCGGAGAAAAAGAGCAGGGCATGAGCGTCGGGCTGGGCGAAGTGAAGAAAAGGCGAGTGGCGGGAGGGTTTTGCGTGGCCGGCGCGCAGAGTTTCCTCGGTTCACCCGAGGTGAGAGAGTGTTTTCGGCGTTAGAAGGCCACGTCCCCGAGAGCGTCAGCCGTAGGCCAAGACCAAATGCATCGCGAGTAGGGTCTTGTCGAGCCGAGCTTGAAAGGCGGCATTGCCGCGTTTGGTAAGCCGCTCGTCGCCGTAGTCGTACTTCATCAGCTTATGCAGCCGTTCGATCGCCGTACGCTTGGCCATCACCTTGGCGAAACGCCGCGACAACTGCGGGAACTCCGGGTCGATCCACGGCAACCGTGTGAAGGGCACCGTGATCTGCCGCGCCCCTTTATGGCCACGGTAACAGCCATCACGCAGCGCACAGTCCTGGCATACCGGCACGCCCTGGGCATCGTCCGGAGCGCGGAACAGAAAGTGTTTTGTATCGTGCCGACAGCCAAGGAAGTCCAGCGGATAGCCTGCCTGGCAGACGGGCGTGCCGGTGGGCGTGATGTGGTCCACGCCTCGCGGCAGATCGTCGCCGATCGGCCGACGGCTGCGCGGATTGATGGGGGCCACCAACTGCACGTCCCACTGATTTTGGACTGCGGCCTTTAGCTTCTCGTCATCCGCCGCGCCGTCGTCGAGCACGCGCTGGATTATGCCGCGAAGGTCTGGGTGTCGGGTGAAGAGTCGCTCGAGGTGCGGCAGAATACTCTTCGAATCGTGCGAGGCGGCATCGCTCATGGCCGCCGCATCCAGTAGCACCTGCTGGCGGGGAAAGCACAGCGTCGATGCCTTGTGCGCCCAGTACATCTTGCCCGTGGATTTGACCACCGTTCCGGCGCCCTCATCGGCGTTGATCCACGGGTGCGGGCAGTGTTGGCGGTCCTTGCAGCGACAGCGTTTGGTGGTCTTTGGGTGCGACTTTTTGCGGGCTTTCTTGGCCGTTTTCCCCTTCTCGTTCTGCTTGACTTCCTTCGTTGCGGGTTGCGTGGTGTTTGCGTTCTCCGAGAGCTCAACGGTTTGAGGCAACTCCACCACCTGCATGCCGGAATACGCATGGTAGTGCGTAGTATCGTGAACCACGGTGGATTCCGCTTGGATGCAGCCAGTCTTCAGGTTCCGCGCCACTTGGTCGATCGCGGCGTCACTCCACAACTCGCTGTCCGTCATAATCTGATCGAACTGTTCCAGCTTCCGCAAACTCGGCACGTCGCTTTGCCGGTAGTGGCCATCGGGCGCGGGCAACGTGAAACCACAGGTGCGGGCGTAGGACGGATTGTCTCGCAGTGCGGCGAAGACGATCTCCGGTTCGGCGGGTTGGCCCTGCGCCATCACGCCCATGAATGCCTTCAGCATGGCGAAGAAACATTTTGGTTTCATTCCCGCCCAGCGTTGCGGAGTGCGTCCCGGCCGCAAGTCGTTCGGGTTGACGTGGATTTGCGGCGAGGTGGAGGCAGGCAGTTCGTGCAGAGCCGGAGCGTCTTCGCACAGCGTGGCTCGCTCGAAGAGCAACCGCATTGTAGCCTCGGGCTGCGTTTCGGGATTGACTGCCAGCACGGCGTCGCGCTCTCGACTCGCCTGCGCTTGGCAAACATTGAACTGCCAGAGGGCTTCGTAGTATCGGGCGGCAGTCGACCGAAAGAGATGCCAGGGAAAGTTTCGCAGTAGGTTGAACCAGAGGATGTCCTCCTGGCGTTCAAGGTGCAGATCGTCCGATTCGACGATGTGAATCAACGGTATCTGGAAGGCGGGAAGCTCAGCGGTTATCATGCGTTCGGTCCTTCGGAAAGCGGTCAGAGTACTTGCGGCAGTCGGTGGAACGATGGGCTACAAGTATGAGACGCAGAAGGACCGCTTTTCGTTCTTGCCCCACCGGAACTTTCCCGGATTTTCACCGATCGTCGGGAGAAAAATTGCAAAACCGGGCTGCGGCCGAGAATCGCCATGACGGCAGAAAGCACGAAAAGCCGCGGATTTCACGCATTGGCCAGTCCGACATTCCACCCCACGGGCAACCGCTTTGCAACAATCGCCAAGCAGCCGATTCGGAGAAACGCCCACGTTCGCCTACAACTATTGCACAAATCAGCTATTGAACAGATTCATGCGTAGGCTCTACAATTATGCTCAGAAGGTTTTCCAGGTCGGTGAAAACAGCACGTTAGCGATGACGATGTGGGGATTGGGAAATCTTCGCAGCATCAGCTACCGCACGTTGATTGCCCAATTTGCGGATTCTCTAGTTGGGTTGGGCGCTCAATCCATGAGTGAAGTTACCGACCGCTGGAGCCAATTCTTTTGGACGGGATACTCAACCAAGAACGCCAGCGGAAGATGAAGAACTG
>JBAYJH010000461.1:0-2742 GCA_041665185.1 Sterolibacterium sp. | reverse complement strand
CGATCGGTTTCTTCTCGGTGGGCGGGGTCATCTCGCCCGACTATGCGCGCCATGCCACCACCAGAACTGCCGCAGTGCTCGGCTCGGTGCTCGGCCTACTGCCCGTGGCCATGGGCCTGGCGGCCTGTGGGGCGATGCTGGCCATCATCCAGCAGACCTACGACATCGTCGAGATCTACGCCAGATTCGGCATGCCGATTCTGGCCTTGTCGGTGCTGATCATCGCCACCTGGACCACCAACGTGATGAACGCCTATTCGTCCGGCCTGGCGATCAATCAGTTGTTGCATTGGCCGGACAGCCGCAGGAAACTGGCGACGCTGCTGGCGGGAGTATCCGGCTCTGTGCTGGCCGCCGCGGGTATACTCGACAATTTCATGGGATTCCTGATGCTCCTGACGGTGACTATTCCGCCAATCGCCGGCGTGCTGGTGAGCGACTACTGGATCGCGCGCAGCTACACCCGTGATCAACGTCTGGCATTCAATTTTCGCGGCCTGCTGGCATGGAGTTGCGGCGTGGCGGTAATGATCGCCTTCGCCCATCCGTTGAAGAACGTCCTGGGCATCGTCGTCGCGGCGCTGGTCTACTGGGCCGCGGTCGCCGTCGGCCGCGCCGGCGCGCGTGCCCGTGCTTCGGCCGATGTTTCCTGAAACCACCTATCGGCAGCGCCGACAGCAACTCCTGCGGCAACTGACTCACGCCGGAGCCGGCAACGAGAGTGCCGGCCTGGTGCTGTTCCTGGGGCATGACGACGAGCCATATACGTTTGCCGCGAACCCCTATCCGTTTCGCCAGGACTCCAGTTTCCTGTATTACTTCGGCCTGTCGTACCCCCGCCTGGCGGGCTTGCTCGATCTGGCCAGCGGGGACGCGACGCTGATCGCCAATCCCCAGGACGCGGCCGACACCCTGTGGTTTACCCGGTCCACTCCCGAGGTGATGGCCCAGCGCTGTGGCATCGATCGGGTAATCAATGAGCGGATGTTAGGCGACATGCTGCTGGAAGACCGGCGAAAGGGGCGCGAGATTAATTACCTGCCGCCTTATCGGGCAGCGCAAAAGCTGCGCCTGGCCGAACTTCTCGGCATTGACCCCGGCAAGCTCCAGCCCAGCCAGCGCTTGATAGGCGCGGTGGTGGCGCAGCGCGAGGTCAAGAGTTCCGAGGAACTGGCCCAGATCGACGTAGCGCTGGCGATCAGCCAGCGCATGCATGGCATAGTGCGTCAGGCGGCAACTGCTGGCATCAAGGAAGCGGCCTTGGTCCATGCCATGAGTGCCGAGCTTGCGCGCTCGGGAGCGCACATGGCGTATCCGCCCATCTGCACGCGCGATGGGCATATCCTGCACCAGGTGACCCACGACAATATCCTGCGTAGTGGCGATTTCCTGCTGGTCGATGCCGGTGCGGAGGTCGATAGCGGCTATGCCAGCGACATCACGCGGACCCATTGCGTCGACGAGGCGTGGACCGATGAGCGGCGGCTGATTTACGCGACGGTCAAACGCGCCCAGGAAGTCTGCGCCAAAGGGGCACGCCCAGGGGTGGCCATGGCCGAGCTGCATAAGCTGGCGGCGCGCGTGATCGTCGAGGGACTGGCGCCCTTGAAAGTGTATCGCGGCTCGGTGGATGCGATCGTCGACAGCGGCGCCTACGCGCTGCTCTTCCCGCACGGACTGGGCCACCTGCTGGGCCTGGACGTCCATGACATGGAGTCGCTGGGAGAAGATGCTGTCGGTTATGACGCCGAACACCGCCGCGACCCGCGCTTCGGTCCCGCCCACCTGCGGCTGGGAAAACGCCTGCGCGAGGGCATGGTGATCACCATCGAACCGGGCATCTACTTCATCCCCGCCTTATGGCGGCGCTGGCAAGCCGACGATGCCTATCGCGACATGATCGACGCGGAAGCCGGCGCCCGCCTCATGGCGATGGGCGGCGTGCGCATCGAGGATAACTTCGTGATCGAGCCGGCTGGCGCGCGCCGGCTTGGGCCTACCATCCCGTCGTGACGACTGCCATCATGAATACCGCAATTACCCAGCACCCTCAGTCCATGCTGCGGCAGGCAATCACCGCGGCGTATCGTTGCGATGAAGCCGGCGCCATGCAGGCTCTGGCCGGGCAACTGAATATCCCGGCATCCAGCCAGGCCAAGATCAACCAGCGCGCCCGCGATCTGGTGACTTCGGTCCGCCGCAATCGCAGCCAGGCCAGCGGCGTCGACAACCTGATGCAGGAATTCTCGCTCTCCAGCCAGGAAGGCGTCGCGCTGATGTGCCTGGCCGAAGCGTTGCTGCGCATACCCGACAACGACACCGTCGATCGCCTGATCCGGGACAAGATCGGCCGCGGCGACTGGCGGGCGCACCTGGGTCAAAGCGGCTCGCTGTTCGTCAATGCGGCGGCCTGGGGACTGCTGATCACCCGCCAACTGGTGTCGACCAGCAGCGAACAGAATCTGGGCAGCGCCCTCACCCGGCTCATCGCCCGTGGCGGCGAACCGCTGGTGCGCAAAGGCCTCGATCTGGCGATGCGCCTGCTCGGCCAGCAATTCGTCACCGGCCAAAGCATCGCCGAGGCCCTCAAGCGCAGCCGCGAGAAGGAAGCGCTGGGCTATCGCTATTCCTACGACATGCTCGGCGAAGCGGCACTGACCAATGCCGATGCCGAACGCTACCTGGCCTCCTACACGGAAGCGATTCACGCCATCGGCCGAGTCGCCGAGCGTCGCGGCGTGT
>JBAYJH010000460.1:0-2760 GCA_041665185.1 Sterolibacterium sp. | reverse complement strand
TTCCGTGAGGCCGCCGCCGGTGATGTGCGCCATACCTTTCACCGGCAAGGCCTGGATCAACGCCAACAACGATTTCACATAGATGCGCGTCGGCGCCATGATGGCGTCGCCGAAGGGCCGCCCATGGAAGTCGGCGGCCAGGTCGGGCTGGCTGCGTTCGAGGATCTTGCGGATCAGCGAATAGCCGTTGGAATGGGCGCCGCTGGAAGCCAGGCCGAGCACCACATCTCCCGGTACGATGCTGCGGCCGTCGATGATGCGCGATTTTTCCACGACGCCGACGGCAAAGCCCGCCAGATCGTATTCGCCGGCCGGATACATGCTGGGCATTTCGGCCGTCTCGCCGCCGATCAGCGCGCAACCGGCCAATTCGCAGCCCTGTGCAATGCCCTGGATGACGGTCGCGGCGGTGGCGACATCGAGCCGGCCGCAAGCAAAGTAGTCGAGGAAGAACAGCGGCTCGGCGCCCTGCACCAGGATGTCATTGACACTCATCGCCACCAGGTCCTGGCCGACGGTATCGTGGCGATTCAGCTGGAACGCCAGCTTCAGCTTGGTGCCAACGCCGTCGGTACCGGACACCAGCACCGGTTCGCGGAATTTTTTGGAGATTTCGAACAAGGCGCCGAAGCCGCCGATGCCGGCCAGCACTTCGGGCCGCATGGTACGCTTGGCATAGGGTTTGATGCGCTCGACCAGGGCGTCGCCGGCATCGATATCGACGCCGGCATCGCGATAAGTCAGCGCGGAAGCAGCGGGAGCGGATGAAGTCAAGTTGAGTTCCTGCGGGCTGGCGGCTAAAGTGTCGTCTTTTCGCGCCTGGCCGTTCCGGATGAACAGAAAGACCAAACCACGCGCGAAACCACGAATCCACAACTACAGTCGGGAATTCTACCGGAAATGACCAGCGAAACCAGTGAACATCGCGACCGCCTGCAAACCATGCTCTGGAGCCTGCTCGGGCTGGCCATCCTGTGGTTGCTGTATCTATTGAGCCCGATCCTCGCACCTTTCCTGCTCGCCGGCATCCTCGCCTACATCTGCGCGCCACTGGTGGAATGGCTGGAGCGGCACCGCACGCCGCGATCCGTCGGCGTGCTGCTGGTGATGCTGCTGCTCGCGGCACTGTTCGCGTCATTGCTGCTGATCCTGCTGCCGCTGGTCACCCAGGAGGCCCAGCAACTATTGCTCCGCCTGCCGGATGGCATCACCCTGGTCAACGAGCGCGTGATGCCCTGGCTCGAGTTGCACTTCGGCATCCAGCTCAAGCTCGATCCGGCAAGCTTTTCCCAACTGCTCAGCGAAAACCGCGACAGCGCCCAATTGATCGCACAAAAGCTTTTCGAATCGCTCAAGATCGGCGGCATCGCGCTGTTTGGCATCATCGCCAACCTGTTGCTGGCGCCGGTGGTGATGTTCTACCTGCTCAGCGACTGGCATCTGATCCTCGGCCGCCTGGGCAACGCCATTCCGCGCCCCTGGCATGCCAAGACCCTGCAAATCGTCGACGAAATCAACGCCGTCCTGGCCGAGTTCCTGCGCGGCCAGCTTTCTGTGATGCTGCTCCTGGCCGCCTATTACTGCGCCGGACTGTGGCTGGCGGGCGTCAGTTTCGCGCTGCCGGTGGGCATACTCACCGGCCTGCTGGTGTTCATCCCCTACCTGGGATACGCCACCGGCTTCGCCCTGGCACTGGTGGTGGCAATCCTGCAATTTTCGGGAATGGGACCGGTCTTCGGCATGCTGGTGGTGTTCGGCATCGGCCAGGCTCTGGAAAGCTTCGTCCTGACGCCCTGGCTGGTCGGCAAGCGTATCGGCCTGCACCCGCTCGCGGTCATCTTCGCCCTGCTGGCCTTCGGCCAGTTGTTCGGTTTCTTCGGCGTGCTGCTGGCGTTGCCGGCTTCCGCCGCGTTGCTGGTCGGAATGCGCGAAGTGAGCGCGCTGTATCTCTCCAGCCGCTTCTATCGCGGCAAGGAGAGCCAGTGAGGCGCCAACAACTGCTGCTCGACATACGCCCGCCGGCACTGAATACGCTCGACAATTTCGTGGCCGGCGGCAACGCCGAGTTGCTCGCCCGCCTGCGCGCGCTGGCCGCTCCCGGCAGTGTGGACCAGATCTATCTGTGGGGTCCGCCGGGCAGCGGCCGCAGCCATTTGCTGCGCGGCGTGATGAAGCTGGCACAGCGATGCCTGCGACCGGTGAGTTTCAGTGAGGGAGCCCGTCTGGGCGCGGAACTGCTCGTCGACCCCGGCACCCTGGTGATCGTCGACGATGTGGATGAGTTGAACGAAACCGCCCAGATCGCCTTGTTTCGCGCTTTCAATGCGGCGCGCCAAGACGGCCTGGCGCTCCTGCTGGCGGGCAGCACGCCGCCGTTGCGCCTGAAAGCCGCCTTGCGCGAGGACTTGCGCACCCGCATCGGCAGTGCGCTGATCTACCAGGTACAGCCTCTCAACGACAGCGAAAAAGCCGCGGCGCTACGCAGCCATGGGGAGAGTCGCGGCATGCGCGTCGACGCTGCGCTGATCGATTACCTGCTGCGGCACGGACGGCGTGACCTTCCTTCCCTATTGGCGGTGCTCGACGCGCTCGACCAGACTTCGCTGGAACAACAGCGCCCAGTGACCCTGCCGTTGCTGCGCGAAATTCTGCAAACCTCGCTGGAATTGAATACATGACCGAAAAGTTCGACCTGGTGCTGTTCGACCTGGACAATACCTTGCTGTCCGGCGACAGCGATTTCGAGTGGGCGCAGTTCCT
>JBAYJH010000459.1:0-2763 GCA_041665185.1 Sterolibacterium sp. | reverse complement strand
TGCCGGCCGGCGGCCCAAAGCCGCGCCGCTGCAAGCGGGCGACCAGCGCGGTGGTCACGACCGCGTTCTCACTGGCCCCGACCTCGAAGTCCAGGAGGACTTTCCCTCCGGTGCTGAGCAGACCCAGGGCGATCACCACCACCGCGCCGTCGCCCAGGAACACCCCGTCGAGCATGAGCCCGAAAAAGACCAGGCCCTGGAGATCGCGCTCCCGCAGTTCGGTGATCTTGGCCGCGGTGGCCTCGATCCAGTGCCGGGAGGCCGCCGACTTGCTCATCACCCCCTCACTGGCCCACTCTTGGCTGCGCGTGCTCATGCCCGCGCCCAGCGCCGTTACCACCGCGGCCGCGTTGTTGCCCGGCCGCCGCATCGCCGCGTAGCTCGCCAGCCGGTGCTCGGTCTCCGTGCCATCGCGGCCTTGCTTGCGCACCCGGGGCCGCAGGATCGCTTCGCCGCGCCCCGCGGCGTAGCAGGTGCCGCGCTCGCTGCCAGCGCGGCGATAGACCGCCCCGGGGGAGGGATAATGACTCGGGCCGCAGAGCGCGGCGACCTCCTCCAGCAGCATTTGCTCAGCGACGGTGCGCAGACTCTCGCGCAACAGCGTCATGAATAGTTCTTGGTTCTCCACCGAGGGGGCTTGCGCCGACGCGGCTGGCTTGTTGTATTTTTTCACGGGTGGTGGTTCTTGGGTTTTCTACTTCCCACTGCCTTTACTGGCAGCGGAACCACCATCCACCCAGCTATCTTTTAACGGTCACCGGGACGCTCCCCAAGGGTTCTATGGCATCTATTATAAGACTGCCGGAAGCGAAATGACCGTAACGAACAATACCGTAGGACCCAAGCATACCAAGGATGCAATCTGGATACGATATTCCTCGAATGGGACTTATCGCTTCAATACCATATCGCACACGCCGAACGTTGCTGACACCGCGCCTACAGCAATAAAAGCGATAAGATTTCAGGACGCTTCGACCGGCAACACGGCCACCAACAACACGATTTCGGGTTTTTCGGGTTCCAACAACCAGCCCTACCAAGATGGTGTGACCGGCAATACGATCAGCCCCAATCCGTGATGTAACCTTGCCTCAGGAAACGCAAAGCCACCGGCTTTCCCGCCGGTGGCTTCTTGGATTGATGACTGAATCGGGCTAAGTTCCACAGGTGATTTACGGTCAGGAGATCGTGTCCGTCAAGAGTAGTGTCTTCGGAGCCTGATCCAAGGATGCTGGCTTGCGCCGAGGCGAAACTTTCATGCGTTTCAGCTAAATACCCCGCCGCTTCGTTGTGTTACCTTTACCGACGTCACCTTCCCCAAGCACCAGCCGGACTTGCCCGTCAATGGGCGCTTAATATCTTCCCGATGAGACCTGACGTGCTTGGCTTTCCCCTTTACGCTCACCTTTCCCGCAGAAGGCCCGCACGGCCAACCCCACCGTGAGCACCTTGCCGCCAGTATCAGATCAAGCGTCCGCCGTTCCGCCCTCGGACTATGCGTCGCGCTGGTTTACGCAGGAAGTTCATCCGCATGGCGTGCACCTCAAAGCGTTTCTCCGCGGTTCGTTCCCCTCTGTCTGTGATGTGGACGATGTGGTGCAGGAATCGTATCTCCGCATCTGGAAGGCCCGTGCGGCGCAACCAATTCATTCGGCCAAGGCGCTCCTCTTCACCATTGCGCGGCACATTGCGCTCGACCTTCTGCGCCGCGACCGGATTTCGCCGGTGGACCGGTTCCATGTAATGGATTCAGCCGCGTCGCACGTCATAGATAATAGGCCCGGCGTCGTCGAAACCGCCTGCGCACGCGAAGAAATCGTTCTGCTGGCGAAGGCGATCGACGCGCTGCCCACGCGCTGCCGTGAAATCATCATCCTTCGCAAACTCAATAGTGTGCCCCAAAAGGAAATCGCCGCCCGGCTGGGCATTGCGGAACCCACGGTACAGGTGCAGATCGCGCGTGGCATGAAAAAGTGCGACCAATACCTGCGCGAGCATGGCGTCCGGTTTGCCTGGCCATGAAGAAAATTACGACAGTCCGCGATAGCCCCGATGCTTCCGTTACGGATACGGCCGCCGCTTGGCTTTCGCGCTGCGATGCGGGCCTGACCGCCATCGAAGAGGCCGAAATGCAGGCCTGGCTCGAAGCCGATGCCGGCCATGCCGCCGCTGTCGCGCAACTGCAGGCGACCTGGGGTGCGCTGGACCGGCCGCTGAAAGAAGGCCGCGCCGGAGATGTTCTGCGGGAGCTGGACCGTTTTTCCCACAGGCGCAAACGCCGGCGCGTCGGGGCTGCTGTCGCGGGCCTGGCCATGCTGCTGGCCGTCGGCTTTGTCTGGCGGGGGCAGCACCCTTCCGCGGTCCCCTCCTCATCCGCGACTGCCGTCGTCTTGTTGCCCAGCCGGCAGACTCTGCCGGACGGATCGGTGGTGGAGTTGAGGGACGGCGCCCGGATCGCCGTGGATTTCAGCGGCGTCTTGCGGCGCGTCGCGCTCCGTCAAGGCGAGGCGCATTTTCAAGTGACGAAGGACAGGGACCGTGCCTTCGTTGTCGTGGCCGGCGTCGTCGAGGTTCGGGCCGTCGGCACGGCCTTCTCCGTCCAGCTCGGCGAGAGCGCCGTTGACGTGCTGGTGACCGAGGGCCGCGTTGCCGTGGACCGGTCGCCTGTCACTCCCACCACGGGCTCGCTCGCCTCCCCGCCAGCGCCGGAATCGCCCGCTTTTGTGGACGCCGGCAATCGGCTGGTGATGGAACTGGCTC
>JBAYJH010000458.1:0-2776 GCA_041665185.1 Sterolibacterium sp. | reverse complement strand
GCATCGAGATCGACCCGCACAAGCGCGACCCGCTGGATTTCGTCCTGTGGAAAGCCGCCAAGCCGGGCGAGCCGTCCTGGCCCTCGCCGTGGGGGCAGGGGCGTCCCGGTTGGCACATCGAGTGCTCGGTGATGAGCGAGTTCCACCTCGGCCAGCATTTCGACATCCACGGCGGCGGCCACGACCTGCAATTTCCCCACCACGAAAACGAGATCGCCCAGTCGGAAGGCGCGCACGGGCCGGGTTTCGTGAACTACTGGCTGCACAACGGCTTCCTGCGCTTCAACGACGAGAAGATGTCGAAGTCGCTCGGCAACTTCTTCAAGATCGACGACGTGCTCAAGGTCTTCGACGCCGAAGTGGTGCGCTTCTTCGTGCTGCGCGCCCACTACCGCAGCCCGCTCAACTACTCCGAGGCCACCCTGGCCGACGCCAGGAGCGCGCTCGCCCGCCTGTACACCGCTCTCAAGGGCGTGGAAGTGGCCGACAGCGCGATCGACTGGAACGACCCCCACGCCCAGCGTTTCCACGCGGCGATGGACGACGATTTCAACACCCCGGAAGCCATCGCCGTGCTCTTCGAACTGGCCGGCGAAGTGAACCGCACTCGTTCGGCACAGGACGCAGGCTTGCTGAAGGCGCTGGCCGGCACGCTGGGTTTCCTGCAACGCGACCCGAACGAATATCTGCAATCCGCCCCGGACACCGGCGACGGATTGAGCAGCCTGCAAATCGAGGAACACATCGCCGCCCGCAGCGCCGCGAAGAAGGCGAAGAATTTCGCCGAGGCCGACCGCATCCGCGCCGACCTGCTGGCTGCCGGCATCGTGCTGGAGGACTCGGCGCAAGGCACCACCTGGCGGCGCAATTGAGAGAGCGTCCGCCCCACACCGTCACCAAGGGAGCGCCATGAAGTTCGTCGACCGCATCGAGCAGGCCAGCCGCGATAATAATTCCCTGCTCTGCGTCGGCCTCGATCCCGACCCGGCGCGCTTCCCCGCCCATCTCGCCGACCGCCCCGACGCCCTCTTCGAATTCTGCCGCGCCATCGTCGATGCCACCGCCGACCTGGCCTGCTGCTTCAAGCCGCAGATCGCCTATTTCTCCGCCCGCCGCGCCGAGGACCAGCTCGAAAGCCTCATCGCCCACATCCACGAAAAACATCTCGGCCTGCCGGTGATCCTCGACGCCAAGCGCGGCGACATCGGCAGCACCGCCGAGTTGTATGCCATCGAAGCCTTCGAGCGCTACCGCGCCGACGCCGTGACCGTCAATCCCTACCTCGGCCGCGACTCCGTCGAACCCTTCCTGGCACATCGCGACAAAGGCGTGATCCTGCTCTGCCGCACCTCCAACCCCGGCGGCAGCGACCTGCAATTCCTTGAGGTGGACGGACCGGCCGGCAAGGAACGCCTCTACGAGCGCGTCGCCCGCCTGGTCGCCAGCGAATGGAACCAGCACGGCCAATGCGCCCTGGTCGTCGGCGCCACCTTCCCGAACGAAATCCAGCGCGTGCGCCAACTCGTCGGCGACATGCCCCTGCTGGTCCCCGGCATCGGCGCCCAAGGCGGCGACATCGAGGCCACCGTCAAGGCCGGCCGCAATTCCACCGGCATGGGCCTGATGATCAATTCCTCGCGGGCGATCCTTTACGCCGGCACGCAGGCCGATGGCGGCGAGAAGTTTGCGGAAGCCGCGCGGCAGGTGGCGATACAGACTCGCGACGAGATCAATCGATATCGGGTTGGCTAACTGATTGGCGGGTTATTTCTGGATGTGGGCTGGGTTCGTGCCTTCGTTAGCTCGCCAAACACGACAAATCTGGACACTGTTTAATCACTACTCGGATTGGATATTTTCGACCAGAGACTATGAAACAGTCCACAAGTGAATCAACTATCAACTACTCACAAGTCGAATGTCACCCAAGGAAGTTCTGAAAATTGAATCAGAAATTTTTTCGCCTGGAGTGGATCGATAGATTTCACATATTGAATTAGTCCACTCAGATGGTTACGGAAGCCCACGAGTGAATGAAATCCCCTATTTCTACAGTGATCTGGAATGCCAAATTTTCTACAGTAATAGAGATGCATTCTTATCTTGTCGCGAATCTCCCGGGGGACAGAAGGAGTGTTCGTATTCACCACCAAACCCGTGACAAGTTTTCGCGCACCCGGCGGAATGATTCTGGTTTTCTTTGAGTTCTCCCTAAAACCATTCTTCCACAGAAGCTTTGATACGCTTTTCTTTGCTTGGAATACTGTCGCACGTGATGAACTCGAAAAAGAAAAGCAAAGATCATCCGCGTATCTGCTATAGGTTGCGCCGACCTTCCCCGCCAGAGCCTCCAACTGGACATCCATTGCACTACAGACAAGGTTAGATAAGGCTGGGCTAGTTGGTGCGCCTTGAGGAAGGCTGCCTATTGCTTTACTAGAGTATGGAGTAATGTCTTCGGCATCTGGCCGCTGGTTCGCCCAGCGGGCGCCCTTCCTTCGAGGGGTCTCCCTCGTGCAGATCCTTGCCATTTCAAAACACAATAGGTCTGGGTAGCCTAATGACTTAAATACTCTAAATACTTGGCGCTCAGAGATATTACTGAAAAAATCTTTGATATCAACCTTAAGTATCCAATCTGCAGCACAGTGCTTGGGAGTGTCAGGATTTTTGTGTGTGAGGCGCTCAGAGACTTTTCCACGGCGCCGCCGCTGGCCCCTCTGAGGCCAGAGGCGAGCGGCGCGGTGGGAAAGTCGGTGTTCATATTACGCGACTC
>JBAYJH010000457.1:0-2778 GCA_041665185.1 Sterolibacterium sp. | reverse complement strand
CGACAATCCGGGCCCCGCCAGGGATTATCTGATTCATATGGAGATTCCGGAATTTACCTGCCTGTGCCCGCTTACCGGGCAGCCGGATTTCGCGCGTCTGGTGCTGGACTACATACCGGAGCGCAAGTGCCTGGAATTGAAAAGCCTCAAGCTTTACGTCTGGTCCTATCGCAACCAGGGCGCGTTCCATGAGGCGGTCACCAACCGCATCCTCGACGACCTGGTCGAAGCCACCCGGCCGCGTTTCATGCGCTTGAGCGCGCAATTCAACGTGCGCGGCGGCATTTTCACCACGGTGGTCGCCGAGCACCGCAAAAAGGGCTGGAAGCCGCAAGCCGCGGTAGACTTGCAGCGCTTCGGACCCTCGGCCAGCAACCAGTACTCCAGCATCGTTTAGGGAGAATAACAATGTCAGCAATGAAGCGCCTGTTCCAGTTGATGGCGGAGAAGAAGGCCTCGGACCTGTTTGTCTCCGTCGGAGCGCCCATCCATATCAAGATCAACGGCAATTCGGTACCGGTGAATCAAACGGTGATGGACTCGGCAACCATCATGAATTTGTTCGGCGAGATACTGACCGAAAAGCAGATGAACGAGTTTCTTGAGGAAATGGAACTCAACACCGCCCACAACATGCCCGGCGTCGGCAACTTCCGTCTCTCCTGCTTCCGCCAAAAAGGCTCGCCGGCGCTTGTCGTGCGCTACATTCCAAGCGACATTCCGGATTTCGACTCGCTCAAGCTGCCGGACGTGCTCAAGGACGTCATCATGGAAAAGCGCGGCCTGATCCTGATGGTGGGCGCCACCGGCTCGGGCAAGTCGACCACGCTGACCTCCATGATCGACTACCGCAACGCGCGCAAGTCAGGCCACATCCTGACGCTCGAAGACCCGGTCGAGTTCATCTTCCAGAACAAGAAATCCATCGTCAATCAGCGCGAGGTCGGCTCCGACACCAAGGCCTTTCACATTGCGCTGAAGAACGCGTTGCGCCAGGCGCCCGATGTCATTTTCATTGGCGAGATTCGCGACAAGGACACCATGAGCCAGGCCATCGCCTATGCCCAGTCCGGCCACCTGTGCATGGCCACGCTGCACGCCAACAACAGCTATCACGCGATGAGCCGGATCATCAGTTTTTATCCGCTGGAGAACCGCCCGGCCCTGCTCGCCGACCTCGGCGTCACGCTTAAATGCGTGATCTCGCAGCGCCTGGTTAAAACACCCAGCGGCGGCCGCGCGCCGGCCGTGGAAGTGCTGCTCAATTCGCGCTACATCGCCGAGGTGATCGAAAAGGGCCACCTCGGCGAAATCAAGGCCGCGATGGAAAAGAGCATGGTGCCCGGCAGCCAGACCTTCGAACAATGCCTGTTCCAGCTCTACAGCTCGGGCGTCATCACGCTCGAGGAAGCGCTGAACAACGCCGACTCGGCCAACAACCTGCAGCAGGTGATCAACAACGCGGCGGCTCCCGCAGCGGGTGCAGCGGCGGGGGCTACCCCCAAGGCGGCAGCGCAACCCGACCCGTCTGCAGCCCCCGACTACACCAAGTCGGTCGCCCCGGGATCCTTCAGCGACTTCAAGCTGAACATGGACGTCTGATGCCGGTGCTGGAGAAAACCCGGGCGCTGATCGCGCGTCCTTCGGTGACGCCCGACGATGCCGGTTGTCTCGACCTGATCGCCTCATGGCTTGCGCCGCTGGGTTTTTCCATCGAGCGCATCGATGCCGGTGGCGTATCGAATCTCTGGGCGCGGCGCGGCACTGCCGGAAAACTGATCTGCTTTGCCGGCCACACCGACGTGGTGCCCACCGGCCCGCTGGAACAATGGAGTTCGCCGCCCTTCGAGCCGACCGTGCGCGACGGCTGGCTATACGGCCGCGGCGCGGCCGACATGAAAAGCTCGATCGCCGCCTGCGTCGTCGCCGTGGAACGCTTGATAAATCGCCGTGGCGCCAACGCCGACTCTTTGGCCCTACTGCTGACCTCGGACGAGGAAGGCGACGCCGTGGATGGCACAGTACGCGTGATCGAAGCGCTCAAGGCGCGCAAGGAAGCCATCGACTTCTGCATCGTCGGCGAACCCACTTGCGTCGATCGTCTCGGCGACACCATGAAGAACGGCCGCCGCGGTTCGCTCTCCGCCACCCTGCGTGTCAAGGGCGTGCAGGGCCACGTCGCCTACCCGCACCTGGTGAGAAATCCCGTGCATCTGGCGGCTCCGGCGCTGGCGGAACTCGCGGCCAGCACCTGGGACGAGGGCAACGAATATTTCCCGCCCACCAGCTTCCAGATTTCCAATGCCCACGCCGGCACCGGCGCCGGCAACGTCGTGCCGGGCAGCTTCGAGATCATGTTCAACTTCCGGTTCTCCACAGCCAGCACCGTGGAAAACCTGCAGTCGCGGGTGCATGCCATCCTCGACCGCCACAGGCTCGAATACGACATCCGCTGGGTGCTCGGCGCCAAGCCCTTCCTGACGCCGCGCGGCGAACTCTGCGAAGCCTTGGGCGCGGCAACGCTTGCCGCCACCGGCAGCGCCGCCGGACTGTCCACCACCGGCGGCACCTCCGACGGCCGCTTCATCGCCGACATCTGCCCGCAACTGGTGGAGTTCGGACCGGTCAATGCCAGCATTCACCAAATCGACGAACGCATCGCCGTCGCCGACCTGGAGCCGCTGGCGAAAATCTACGAACTCACCTTCGAGCACCTCCTGTCCACATGATCGACAGCGCCACCGAAGAACTGCACACCGTCCGCGACTGGCTGCGCTG
>JBAYJH010000456.1:0-2779 GCA_041665185.1 Sterolibacterium sp. | reverse complement strand
GTCGTCTTCCCATGGTCAACGTGTCCAATCGTCCCTACATTCACGTGTGGCTTGGTGCGCTCAAATTTGGCTTTTGCCATGATCAGTTTCCTTCCTCAGCGGATTCAAAGGATGCAGTCGAAATATAACGAATTTATTTCTTGTTGATGATGGCCTCGGCGACGTTCTTCGGCGCCTCGGTATAGTGCTTGAATTCCATCGAGTAGGTGGCGCGCCCCTGCGACAACGAACGCAGCGTGGTCGAATAGCCGAACATCTCGGACAACGGCACTTCGGCCTTGACCAGCTTGATGCCGCCGACCTGATCTTCCATGCCATGGACGATGCCGCGGCGGCTGGAGAGGTCGCCCATGACGTTGCCCATGTAGTCTTCCGGCGTTTCCACTTCGACCGCCATCATCGGCTCAAGCAGCACCGGGCTGGCTTTGCGCATGGCGTCCTTGAAGGCCATCGAAGCGGCCATCTTGAAGGCGTTCTCGTTGGAGTCGACGTCGTGATAGGAACCGTCGAACAGCGTGACCTTGACATCGACCACCGGGAAGCCGGCCAGCACGCCATTGGGCAGCGTTTCGCGCAGGCCTTTTTCCACCGCCGGGATGAATTCGCGCGGCACCGAACCGCCCTTGATGGCATCGATGAATTCGAAACCTTTGCCGGTTTCGTTCGGCTCCAGTTTGATCCAGACATGGCCGTACTGACCGCGGCCGCCGGACTGCTTGACGAACTTGCCTTCCTGTTCGACCGGTTTGCGGATGGCTTCGCGATAGGCCACCTGCGGTGCGCCGACATTGGCCTCGACGTTGAATTCACGGCGCATGCGGTCAACCAGAATTTCCAGGTGCAACTCACCCATGCCTGAAATAATGGTCTGGCCGGATTCCTCGTCGGTACGCACGCGGAACGACGGATCTTCCTGCGCCAGGCGATTCAGGGCGATGCCCATCTTCTCCTGGTCGGCCTTGGTCTTGGGTTCGACGGCAACGTGGATCACCGGCTCGGGGAATATCATGCGCTCGAGCGTGATGACCTTGGCCGGATCGCACAAAGTTTCGCCGGTGGTGGCCTCTTTCAGGCCGACTGCGGCGGCAATGTCGCCGGCGAACACTTCCTTGATTTCCTCGCGCTGATTGGCATGCATTTGCAGGATGCGGCCAAGACGCTCCTTGCGCCCCTTGATCGGGTTGTACACCGTATCGCCGGTCTTGACCATGCCTGAATAAACACGGAAGAACGTCAGTTGCCCGACGAAGGGGTCGGTCATGATCTTGAACGCCAGCGCGGCAAAGGGTTCCTGGTCGGACGCGGAGCGCTCTCCCTCGGTTTCGTTTTCCAGTATGCCCGTCACCGGTGGAATATCCGTCGGCGCCGGCATGAGTTCGATCACGGCGTCGAGCATCGCTTGCACGCCCTTGTTCTTGAAAGCCGAACCGCACAGCATCGGTACGATTTCGGCGTGCAGGGTGCGGATGCGCAGTCCCAGCTTGATGTCAGCCTCGGACAGCGTGCCTTCCTCGAGGTACTTGTTCATCAACTCCTCGGAAGCCTCGGCGGCCGCCTCAAGCATCTTCTCGCGCCATTCGTTGGCGGTATCCACCAGGTCGGCGGGGATCTCGCCATAGGTAAACTTGGTGCCTTGCGATGCCTCGTCCCAGATGATCGACTTCATCTTGACCAGGTCGACCACACCGGCGAATTTTTCCTCGGCGCCGATCGGGATTTGGATAGGAATCGGATTGGCCTTGAGGCGGCTGCGCATCTGGTCGTGAACCTTGAAGAAGTCCGCCCCCTGGCGGTCCATCTTGTTCACGAAGGCCAGTCGCGGCACCTTGTACTTGGTGGCCTGACGCCACACGGTCTCGGACTGCGGCTGCACACCGCCCACCGCGCAATACACCATGCAGGCGCCGTCCAGTACGCGCATGGAGCGCTCGACTTCGATGGTGAAATCGACGTGGCCCGGCGTGTCGATGATGTTGACACGGTGTTCTTCGAAGTTGTTGGACATGCCCTTCCAGAAGCAGGTAGTCGCCGCGGAAGTGATGGTGATGCCGCGCTCCTGTTCCTGTTCCATCCAGTCCATGGTGGCAGCACCGTCGTGCACTTCGCCAATCTTGTGATTGACACCGGTATAGAAAAGGATGCGCTCGGTCGTTGTCGTCTTACCGGCGTCGATGTGTGCGCTGATACCGATATTCCGATAGCGCTCGATGGGAGTCTTGCGGGCCACTTGAAATTCCTGTCTTTTCTAAGCCAAACCGCCCGGGCACCCGGTTTACCGAGATGCCGAGGCGGCGGCGAATACACCCTTGGAAGCCACACCCGCTGTTAAGCAGGCGCAGCGCTCATTCAAAAGCGATAGTGCGAGAAAGCCTTGTTGGCCTCTGCCATACGATGCACTTCGTCGCGCTTCTTCATCGCCGATCCGCGGCCTTCTGCGGCTTCGAGCAATTCGTTGGCCAGACGCTGGCCCATTGATTTTTCGCTGCGCTTTCTCGCCGCCTCACGCAGCCAGCGCATCGACAGCGCTATGCGGCGGGAAGGACGTACTTCAACCGGCACCTGGTAGTTGGCACCACCGACGCGACGGCTTTTCACTTCGACCACCGGCTTGACATTGTTCAACGCCAGCATGAAGACTTCCAGCGGATCCTTGCCACTCTTGGTGGAGATGTTGCTGAAAGCACCGTAGATGATCCGCTCGGCGACCGACTTCTTGCCCGCAGTCATCAGCACATTGACAAATTTGGAGACATCGACGCTACCGAACTTCGGGTCCGGC
>JBAYJH010000455.1:0-2782 GCA_041665185.1 Sterolibacterium sp. | reverse complement strand
GTTTCTTCATCAATACCACGCGTCAGGCGCTGGATATCATGGCCGCGGTCGGCAGCGACAACCTGCGCCTGCAATACGACATCTACCACGCCCAGGTGATGGAGGGCGACCTGGCGCGTACCCTGGAAGCCAACTTGGCGCGCATCGGCCACATCCAGCTTGCCGACAACCCCGGCCGCCACGAACCGGGCACCGGCGAGATCAACTTCCCTTTCCTGCTGCGCCATCTCGACCGTCTCGGTTATGATGGCTGGATAGGCTGCGAATATCGGCCGCTGACCACCACGACTGCCGGCCTCGCCTGGATCAAGGAATTTCAATGACGATGAATACCCCCCAAATCCTGCTGCGCAGCCTGTTTGACGCCGCCCTGGCGGTGGCCGATCCGGCGCGCTGCGTGCCGCCCCACCTGCCGCCGCCACGAGGTAAGACCATGGGCCGGACCATCGTCATCGGCGCCGGCAAGGCCGCAGCCGCCATGGCGCTGGCGCTGGAGCGGCACTGGCCGGGCGGTCCGGAGTCGCTGGAAGGTTTCGTCGTGACCCGCTATGGCCATGGCATGCCCTGCCGGCGCATCGAGGTGATCGAGGCTTCCCATCCGGTTCCCGACAGCGCCGGGGAAGTCGCGGCGCAACGCGCCTTGCAGGCGGTGCGGGGCTTGAGCGCCGACGACCTGGTGCTGGTGCTGCTCTCCGGCGGCGGCTCGGCCTTGCTGGTGGCGCCGGCGCCCGGCGTGACGTTGGCCGACAAGCAGGCGGTCACCCGTGCGCTGTTGGCCAGCGGCGCCAGCATTCATGAGATCAATTGCGTCCGGAAGCATCTCTCGGCGATCAAGGGCGGCCGCCTCGCCGCCGCCGCGTGGCCGGCGCGGGTGCTGACGCTGGCGATCTCCGACGTGCCGGGCGATGATCCGGCCACCATCGCCTCCGGCCCCACCGTCGCCGATCCGACTTCCAGCGCGGACGCACGCGAAATTCTCCAACGCTACGCCATCGATCCACCCCGATCGGTACGCGAGTGGTTGCTCGACGCAGCGTCCGAGACGCCCAAGCCCGACGCAACGCGTTTGTCCACCAGCGAGTACCGGGTGATCGCCACGCCGCAGCAGGCCCTCGTCGCGGCCGCCGAGGCGGCGCGCAAGGCGGGGGTGACGCCGCTGGTCCTCGGCGATGCCATCGAAGGCGAGGCGCGCGAGGTGGCGCGGGTCTTGGCGGGAATGGCGTTGTCGTGCGCGCAACACGGTACGCCGTTGCCGGTTCCCTGCGTGCTCCTGTCCGGCGGCGAAACCACGGTGACCATGAAAGGCCGCGGGCGCGGTGGTCGCAACGCCGAATTTCTGCTGGCGTTGGCCGTGGCGCTGGCGGCCCAGCCTACCTCTGCGGACATCTCCGCCATCGCCTGCGACACCGACGGTATCGACGGCAGCGAGGACAACGCCGGTGCCATGGCCACACCGGACACGCTGGCGCGTGCCGCGGCGGCGGGAGTGGACGCGCGGGCCATGCTCGCCGACAATGACGCCTATGGATTCTTCGCGGCCATCGGCGACCTGGTGGTTACCGGGCCGACCCGCACCAACGTCAATGATTTCCGCGCGATCCTGATCGCGCGGCGAGGGTAAGTAGACATGAACCAGCAGGTTTCCCTACAGAGTGACGCCAGCACCATCGCTGCGGCGATCGCCGCCCTGCGCGCGGTCCTGCCGAGCGAGGGATTGTTGCTGGCGGAAGAGGAAGTACGGCCCTATGAGTGCGACGGCCTCACCGCCTACCGTCAGGTGCCACTGCTGGTGGCCCTGCCTGAGACCGAGGCGCAGGTCGTTGCGGTCCTCAAGCTGTGCCATGAGATGAAGCTGCCGGTGGTGGCGCGCGGCGCCGGCACCGGGCTGTCCGGCGGCGCCACGCCCGTGGTGCGCGGGGTGGTGCTGTCGCTGGCCAGATTCATGCGTATCCTCGAAATTGACCCGGTGGCGCGCACTGCGCGCGTCCAGCCGGGGGTGAGAAACCTCGCCATCTCCGAGGCGGCGGCGCGCTAC
Source organism: Sterolibacterium sp. (assembly GCA_041665185.1). GTDB lineage: Bacteria > Pseudomonadota > Gammaproteobacteria > Burkholderiales > Rhodocyclaceae > JACRAR01. The sequence goes on along the minus strand of JBAYJH010000455.1, from coordinate 747 downwards.
TCGCTTTACTATGCGCCCGACCCGTCCAGCCAGATCGCCTGCACCATCGGCGGCAACGTCGCCGAAAATTCCGGCGGCGTGCATTGCCTGAAGTACGGCTTGACGGTGCACAACGTGCTGCGCCTGCGGGTCGCGCTGATCGACGGCGAAGTCCTCGAGATCGGCGGCGCGGCGCTCGATTCGGCCGGCTACGACCTGCTGGCGCTGCTGATAGGCTCGGAAGGGATGCTCGGCGTGGTCACCGAAGTGACCGTCAAGCTCACGCCCAAGCCGCTCTTGGCGCAGGTCATCATGGCCTCCTTCGCCGACGTGGAGAAAGCCGGCGACGCGGTCGCCGCCATCATCGCCGCCGGCATCATCCCGGCCGGGCTGGAGATGATGGACCGGGCGGCCACCGCCGCCGTCGAGGACTTCGTCCATGCCGGCTACGATCTCTCCGCGGCCGCCATCCTGCTGGCTGAATCCGACGGCACGCCGGAGGAGGTGGCCGAGGAGGTCGCGGCCATGCGCGCCGTGCTGGAGTCATCCGGCGCCACCGATATCCGCATTTCGCGCGACGAGGCGGAGCGGCTGAAGTTCTGGGCCGGCCGCAAGTCGGCCTTCCCGGCCGTCGGCCGCATCACCCCGGACTATATGTGCATGGACGGCACCATCCCCAGGAAGCACGTGGCGCGCATGCTGACCAGCATCCAGGAGTTTTCCGAGGAATTCGGCCTGCGTTGCGCCAATGTCTTCCATGCCGGCGAC
>JBAYJH010000454.1:0-2815 GCA_041665185.1 Sterolibacterium sp. | reverse complement strand
TGCGTCCCTGCCCAAGATGCGTGAGAACGGCTCTACGGTGGCGCAGGAAGTCGAGCGGGTCGAAGCGTTCCTAAATATCCTCAAGATGCGCATGGGGGATCGCCTGGAATTCGCCATCGAGGTTGCCGACGATGCCAGAGCCTTGTCGTTTCCGCCGCTGATATTGCCGACGTTGGTTGAAAACGCCATCAAACACGGGCTGGAACCGCTACGCGAAGGCGGCCGGATCGACATCGCGGCGAAGGTCGCCGAGGGGCGCTTGCTGGTGAGCGTCAAGGACAACGGCCGGGGACTAGGCAGCGCAAGCGATACCGTGGGCGGTGGCCTGGGCTTGTCGAATATCCGTGAACGACTCGCGGCGCTGTTTGGCGGCTCCGCGTCCATGACCCTGGTGGAAAACCAACCCCGAGGCGTAGTTGCCACAATTGAACTTCCGGCAACGGCTGCAACTGCGTCCAGTCCCGATGCGAACGGTAACGGCTCATCCGCCGGCGCCGGGGAAATCAACGGTGGCAAGGCTGATGCGGCGAATAGCGGGGTCGCCGCCAAGGCTTGGTCGAAGGTGAAGAAGACTCATAGCGTATGGGGCAGCATCATTTCGTATACGTTCATCTCGCTGATGGTGTTGCTGGCGGTGGTGTTTGGCGTCGCACTCGCAGCCATGCTGGCCGGGGCATTGCCGGTTCAGCTCGATGGCATGGAGCTACAGGGCGTCGAAGGAATGGCCCTCGGTTCGCTGGGACTTCTCGCCGGGTTCGCGGTGGTCACCTTGGCCATCGTTCTTGTCGTGGCGGTGCTCTACGGCCTGGGCGTGTTGCTTGCCGGATTGCTGATTTTCATTCCGATCGTTATATTGATCGCCATCTTCCCGGCTCTGGCGCCGGGGGTCCTCCTCGCTCTGCTGATCTATTGGTATGTGCGCAGGAAGAGGAAGAATGCCATTCCGGCCGGAGACGATCAGCAACCGCATTGATTGACCCGGCGACGACAAGGAGATTTCGCTATGGTCTTGACGGCAATCATTGCTGAAGACGAGCCGATACTGAGAGCCCAACTCAAGGCCAAGCTGGGAAAACTCTGGCCCGAGTTGAAGATCCTGGCGGACGTCGGCGACGGCGAAACCGCGTTACAGGCGATCGCCACCCATCAACCAGCGTTGGCGTTTCTGGATATCCAAATGCCCGAAATGACCGGCGTCGAGGTCGCCAGGCAGCTGGTCCGCAACCAGGACTTGCACTGCCATGTGGTATTCGTCACCGCCTTCGATCAATACGCTGTCGAGGCGTTTGAAACCGGCGCCATCGACTATGTGCTGAAACCGTATAGCGATGAGCGTCTTGCCGCCACCATAGCGCGTCTTAAAGCGCGCCTGGCTGGCCCGCCCGGGGCCACAGGCGGCGCAGATCTGGCCGCTCTGCTCGAACGCCTGGCCGCCAAACTCGCTCCCCAATCGAACCGATTGAAGTGGATCAAGGCCAACATCGGTGCCAACCTGAGCTTGATCCCGGTTGACGATGTCTTATTCTTTCAGGCCGACGAAAAATATACCCTGGTCGCCACCAAGGAAAAGGATGCCCTTATCCGGACGCCGATCAAGGAACTGTTGGTCGGACTCGATCCCGAGAAGTTCTGGCAGATTCATCGTTCGACCATCGTTAATGCGACGTCGATTGACTCTGTTTCCCGCGACATCCATGGTCAAGCCACGGTCAAAGTCCGGGGACGCAAAGAGAATCTCAGCGTCAGTCGGCCGTTTTCCCATTTATTCAAACAGATGTAGGGACTTTTTGGTCTGTCCAACTGGTGGGTTCAGTCGTCAGATAGAAGTAGACTAATTTAGTCTGGATATGTATAGTTGACTAAACTAGTCTGGATAGCGCGATCAACATGGAATCCGGCAATTCCTTTGGCTACACTCAAGTATTAGGAATGCCTTATCAATGTGCTCCCCTCGCCTCCGGCAAACGACAACGGATACCTTGAAATGAGTGCGGTACTGCAAAATCTCGTCAATCAGCCTTACAAGCATGGCTTCGTCACCGATATCGAGTCCGATGTGGCGCCGCACGGGCTCAGCGAAGAGACCATCCGGATGATCTCGGCGAAGAAGATGGAGCCTGAATGGCTGCTTGAATTCAGGCTCAAGGCATACCGGCAATGGCTGACGATGGTCGAGCCGGCATGGCCGAACATCCAGCATCCGCCGATAGACTTCCAGGCGATCAGCTACTACGCGGCCCCCAAGCCGAAGAAGACGCTGAGCAGCATGGACGAGGTCGATCCGGAGTTGTTGCGCACCTTCGAAAAGCTCGGTGTGCCAATGCACGAGCGTGCCGCACTGGCCGGCGTGGCAGTCGACGTGATTTTCGACAGCGTTTCGGTGACCACCACCTACAAGCGCAAGCTGGCCGAAGTCGGCATCATTTTCGGCTCGATCTCGGAAGCGGTGCATGACCATCCCGAACTGGTAAGGCAATACCTCGGCCGCGTGGTGCCGGTCGGCGACAACTTTTATGCGGCCCTCAACTCGGCGGTGTTCACCGACGGATCCTTCTGCTTCATCCCCAAGGGCGTCAAATGCCCGATGGATTTGTCGACCTACTTCCGCATCAACACGGAGGGCTCGGGGCAATTCGAACGCACCCTGATCATCGCCGAAGAGGGCGCGTCGGTGTCCTATCTGGAGGGCTGCACGGCGCCCCGCTTCGACACCAATCAACTGCATGCCGCGGTGGTCGAGCTGATTGCGCTGGACAACGCCGATATCAAGTACTCGACGGTACAGAACTGGTACGCGGGTGATGAAGATGGTGTC
>JBAYJH010000453.1:0-2868 GCA_041665185.1 Sterolibacterium sp. | reverse complement strand
GATGATATTGCCGCTAAGGGCCAGTTCGAATGCCGAGACCCAATCGGCGCGGGTCAGCGCTCGCAGCCGGCGCAGATCGCGCCAGGCCAGCGGCAGGGCAATGACGCCAAAGGCAAAATAGCGGCCAAAGGACAGCATGGCCGGCGGGTAGTCCGCCAGCAGCAACGGGACGATGAAAACAAGTCCCCAGGCCAAGCCCGCGCCGAGGGCGCAGGCGAAGCCCAAGAACAGGGCGCTGCCGGTCGGAAATTTCACGGTCTGATGGGCGGGGTGAACAGACCGGCGAGTCTACTACCCGCGCAAGTATTTTTTAACCGCATATAAACGTTTTCTACCGCCGAAGTTCTGCCGGGATCAGGATCTCCACCGCGCTTGCCGCGTGCGGCCAGATCGGTGGATGCGCGGCATCATGGCCGACTCCTCCGAGGACTCGACATCTTCGCCGGCTCAGCCGACCAGGCGAACCGGACTGGCCTTGTTCTGCTCCACCCGATGCAGGACTTGAAACAGGTTCTTCGGATTGAGAACCTTGGGAATCAGTTCGATCTCGCTGCCCAGGCCGTGGCGTTGCGTGACCTCCATGAGGTAGCGCAGGGCCGAAAAATCCTCCAGGGCGAAACCGACGGAATCGAACACCGTCACCTGCGCGGCGTGCTCGCGGCCCATCTCATGGCCGCGCAGCACTTGCCACAGTTCGGTCACCGGAAAGTCAGCCGGCATCTGCTGGATCTCGCCCTCGATGCGGGTCTGCGGCGCAAACTCGACCACCACGCGGGCGTTGTCGAGAATGCGCGAATCGAGTTCCGTCTTGCCCGGACAATCGCCGCCGACGGCGTTGATGTGCATGCCCGGCCGCACCATTTCCGCGGTCAGGATGGTGGCCAGAGTCTTGTCGGCGGTCACGGTGGTGATGATATCCGCGCCGCTCACCGCCTCGGCGACCGAACCGGCTGGCACCACAGTCAGCCCGGGCACTGCCGCCAGATTGCCGATCAGCTTGGCGGTGGCCGCCGGATCGACGTCGTAGGCACGGATCTCGCGGATGCCATTCATGGCGTGAAAGGCCAGCGCCTGGAATTCGCTCTGGGCACCATTGCCGATCAAGGCCATGACGCGTGCATCGGGACGCGCCATGGCCTTGGCGGCCAGGGCCGAGGTGGCGGCGGTGCGCAACGCGGTGGTGACGGTGAGTTCGCTTAGCAGCAGAGGGTAACCGTTGTCCACTTGGGCCAGGACGCCGAAGGCCATCACCGTCAGCAGGTCCGAGGCCGGATTGTTCGGATGGCCATTGACGTACTTGAAGGCATACAGGCTGTCATCGGCGATGGGCATCAGTTCGATGACGCCCACGGGCGAATGAGCAGCGAGGCGCGCAGACTTGTCGAAGTCCTCCCAGCGCAGGAAGTCGTCGCGGATGGCATCTGCCATCTCCATCAGCAGGGTGGGCACGCCTCTAAGGGCTGCAAGGCGCTGCAAACAGGCTGAATCGACATAACGGGTCATGGGTTTCTCCGATTGGAACAAGAAAAGTTTTCGAAGGTGATTATTCCAAACCCGGGTGCCAATAAAAAGATAGAAAACTGACTAATTGTCGATACCAAATGGTAGTATTGCCAGGCCTAACTGACATTTCGCCAATCGCGGCGACGAACAAGAGCGTTACCATGGACGATATCGACCGGCAATTGCTGGCCCTGTTGAGGGATAACGCCCGCACCTCCATCGCGGATCTGGCGCGCGAACTGCGGGTCTCCCGAGGCACGGTGCAAAACCGGATCGCCAAGCTGGAAGCGGGCGGCGTGATCGTCGGTTACACCGTGCGCCTGCGGCCGGAAGCCGAGGCCCATCGCATCCGGGCTTCCATGAGCATCGCGGTGGAAGGCAGCAACAGCACGTCCGTGCTCAAGCTGCTGCGCGGCGAACCGCATGTCCATACCCTGCACACCACCAACGGCCGCTGGGACATCATCGCCGAGGTGCGCGCCGACAACCTGGAAGCTTTCGACGCCGTCCTCAGCCGCATACGCCAGATTCGCGGCATCGCCAACAGCGAAACCAGCATCCTGCTGTCCACCCACAAGATGTAAGGGTCCGGGCCGGGCGTTTGCCCAACCTTATGCGGTGCGAGATGGTTCGATCGTCGAAGTCGCCCCGGCTTCACAAGGAAGAGAAGCAGTCGCCCTAAGCGGCAGCGCTTGGAGGTCGCCTTGCCATTGCTGGGATGCAAGTCCCATCACTTGGCAACAAGGCTCCACGGTGCCGGATAGGGCGATACTGGCGTAACGTCAGGTTCTTGCGGCCTCCAGGATCGCATTGAAGGTGGCGCTCGGGCGCATCACCGCCTCTGTCTTCACCGGGTCTGGGAGATAGTAGCCGCCGATATCCACCGCTTTTCCCTGCACCACCTTGAATTCATCGGCGATTTGCTGTTCCTTTTCGGCCAGCGCTTTTGCCAACGGCGCGAAGCGGGTCCGCAGCTCCGCGTCCTCCGTCTGCTCGGCCAGTGCCTGTGCCCAATACAGAGTCAGATAAAACTGGCTGCCGCGGTTGTCCAGTTCGCCGGTGCGGGGCGAGGGAGACTTCCTGTTGTCGAGTAGCTTACCCGTGGCATCATCAAGCGTCTTGGCGAGAATCTTCGCCTTGTTGTTGGCGTTCTTGATGCTGAGATCTTCCAGCGACACGCCCAGGGCAAGAAATTCGCCGAGCGAATCCCAGCGCAAGTGGTTTTCTTCCACCAGTTGCTTGACGTGTTTCGGCGCCGAACCGCCGGCACCCGTTTCATACATGCCGCCGCCGGCCATCAGCGGCACGATGGAGAGCATCTTGGCGCTGGTGCCCAGTTCCATGATGGGGAACAGGTCGGTCAGG
>JBAYJH010000452.1:0-2881 GCA_041665185.1 Sterolibacterium sp. | reverse complement strand
CAAGGCAGGCACCGCCGCATCGCCGACTTCGACAGCCAGATCGCCGCGCGCGACCATCACGACGTCCGAGGCGTCGATGATGTCGACCAGCGCATCGATGGCTTCGGCGCGCTCGATCTTGGCGATCAGCAGCGCGTTCGAGCCGGCACGATTGAGAAGCTTCCTGGCCTGACGCATGTCTTCGCCGGTCTTGGGAAATGAAACCGCCACGAAATCTACCCCGATGTCCGCGGCGGTGCGGATGTCCAGCCGGTCCTTGCTGGTCAGCGCCGGCGCGGTCAGGCCGCCGCCCTGGCGGTTGATGCCCTTGTTGTTGGACAGCGTGCCGCCCGCGAGCACCGTGGTGACGATAGCCTGGCTCTGGATCTCGACGATGTCGAGGACGATGCGCCCGTCGTCCAGCAGCAGCACCGCGCCCACGTCGATGTCGTCGATCAGTTCCGGATAGTCGAGACCGACGCGTGCCTGGTTGCCCAGCTTGCAGGTCACGTCAAGGATGAAGGTATCGCCGCTGGCCAGCTCGATCTTGCCGTTTTCGAATTTTCCGATGCGGATCTTCGGGCCTTGCAGATCGGCCATGATGCCCACCGTGCGGCCGGTATCGCGAGTGATGGTCCGCAGCAGGGCGACCCGGGCGCGGTGGTCCTCCGGTGTGCCATGCGAAAAATTCAGGCGGACGATGTCCACGCCCGCCTCCACCATCCGCCGCAATACCGCCTCGTCGCTGGACGCCGGTCCCAGGGTAGCGACGATCTTCGTGCTGCGCATGGGTTAGGCGTCGGCGCGTTGTTGGAGGATGTCGACGGCCGGCAAGGTCTTGCCTTCGAGGAATTCGAGGAAGGCGCCGCCGCCGGTGGAAATATAGCTGATGTCCTTGGTGATGCCGTACTTGGCGATGGCCGCCAGGGTGTCGCCGCCGCCGGCGATGGAAAACGCTTTCGAGGTGGCGATGGCGCGTGCCAGGGTCTCGGTGCCATGACTGAAGGCTTCGAACTCGAATACCCCGACCGGGCCGTTCCAAACGATGGTGCCGGCCTGGGCAGCCACAGCGGCCAGCGCCCGTGCCGTGTCGGGACCGACGTCGAGGATCAGGTCGTCGTCGGCGACCGCGTCGACACTCTTCACTGTGGCCGTGGCCGTCGCGGAAAACTCCTTGGCGCACACCACGTCGGTGGGCAGCGGTACCTTCACCTTGAGCATCACCTTCTTGGCGGCCTCGACCAGATCCGCCTCGGCCAGCGACTTGCCGATGTTCTTGCCGGCGGCAAGGAGGAAGGTGTTGGCAATGCCGCCGCCAACGATCAACTGGTCGACCTTGTCGGCGAGGGCTTCGAGGATGGTCAGCTTGGTGGACACTTTCGAGCCGGCGACGATCGCCACCAGCGGCCGGGCCGGCGCGTGCAGCGCCTTGCCCAGCGCATCGAGCTCCGCAGCCAGTAGCGGGCCGGCACAGGCGATCGGGGCGTACTTGGCGATGCCGTGGGTGGTGGCCTCGGCGCGATGCGCGGTGCCGAAGGCGTCGTTGGCGTAGATGTCGCAGAGCTTGGCCATCTTCTGCGCCAGCTCGTCGTTGTTTTTCTTTTCACCCTTATTGACGCGGCAGTTCTCCAGCATCACGACCTGCCCCGGTGCGACGGACACGCCGCCCACCCAGTCGGCAAGGAGCTTCACGTCGCGGCCGAGCAGTTCGGACAGCCGCTTGGCGACGGGCGCCAGAGAGTCCTCAGGTTTGAACTCGCCTTCGGTGGGACGGCCGAGATGCGAGGTGACCATCACCGCCGCGCCGGCTTTCATGGCGAATTCGATGGCCGGCACCGAGGCGCGGATGCGCGTGTCCTCGGTGATGTTGCCGGCATCGTCCTGCGGCACATTGAAGTCGGCGCGGATGAATACGCGCTTGCCCTTGAGATCGAGATCGGTGAGACGTTTGAATTGCATGTCTTGACCCTTGGTAGGAATTACTTAACGTGAAACGCAGTTACGGAGTGCCCCGTGACCCACGAGCGCAGCGAGCAATTTGTGCCCCCGCCCGGGCGGGGGTCGGGGGTGGGGGCGTCAATTCGGGTTTTGGTCATTTCGTGCCACGGGGGCGGTCTGACGACAATGTCAGCTAGCCATTATTTGGCAATCACCCGGACCATCTCCAGAACCTTGCAGGAGTAGCCCCATTCGTTGTCGTACCAGGCGACGACCTTGACGAAGGTGCTGTCCAGGGCAATGCCGGCGTCGGCATCGAACACCGAGGTGCAAGGTTCGTCGCGGAAGTCGGTAGAGACGACCTTATCGGTGGTATACCCGAGCACGCCCTTCATGGGACCTTCGGAGGCAGCCTTCATGGCGGCGCAGATTTCGGCGTAGGTCGCCGGCTTGTCGAGTTCCACCGTCAGGTCGACCACCGACACGTCGGAAGTCGGGACGCGGAAGGACATGCCGGTGAGCTTCTTGTTCAGTTCCGGGATGACCACACCGACGGCCTTGGCGGCGCCGGTCGAAGACGGGATGATGTTTTCGAGGATGCCGCGGCCGCCGCGCCAGTCCTTGTTGGATGGGCCGTCGACGGTCTTCTGCGTGGCCGTGGCGGCATGCACCGTGGTCATCAGGCCGCGCTTGATGCCCCAGTTGTCGTTCAGCACCTTGGCGACCGGCGCCAGGCAGTTGGTGGTGCACGAGGCATTCGACACGACCTTGTGGTCGCCCGTCAGCTTCTCGTGGTTCACGCCGTACACGAACATCGGGGTGTCGTCCTTGGAAGGAGCGGACTGCACCACTTTCTTGGCGCCCGCGTCGATGTGCTTCTGGCAGGTTTCCTTGGTCAGGAAGAAGCCGGTGCATTCGATCACGATGTCGACGTTGACTTCGTTCCACTTCAGATTCGCCGGAT
>JBAYJH010000451.1:0-2884 GCA_041665185.1 Sterolibacterium sp. | reverse complement strand
TGCGCGCCGCCGTGCTCGGCGCCAATGACGGCATCGTGTCGACCGCCAGCCTGGTGGTCGGCGTGGCGGCGGCGGGCGCCAGCCAGGCGACTATTCTGCTCACCGGCGTGGCCGGCCTGGTGGCCGGTGCGATGTCCATGGCCGCCGGCGAATACGTCTCGGTTCACTCCCAGGCCGACACCGAAAAGGCCGACCTGGCGCGTGAGCGCGCGGAGCTCGAAGCGGATCCGGCCGCGGAACTCCGTGAGCTCACGGCGATTTATGTGAAGCGCGGGATAGCACCGGAACTGGCGCGGCAAGTTGCGGAACAACTGACGGCGGCCGACGCCCTCGGCTCCCACGCGCGCGACGAACTCGGCATCTCCGGAATCCTCAGCGCCCGGCCGATCCAAGCGGCGTTGGCATCGGCCGCGAGCTTCGCCGTCGGAGCGATGCTGCCTTTGCTGGTGACTCTCCTGTTCCCGGCGCCGGGCCTGATCGCATGGGTCTCAGGCTCTTCGCTGTGCTTCCTGGCTTTGTTGGGCGCCCTTGCGGCCCGCGTCGGGGGTGCCCGGATGCTGACAGGCGCATGGCGGGTCACCTTATGGGGCGCTCTCGCCATGGCGATCACCGCCGGCGTGGGAAGCCTATTCGGGGCGGCGGTCTAAGAACCATGAGCACAGAAACCAGGATCGAGCACGATACATTCGGCGCCATCGCAGTGCCGGCAGATATGCTGTGGGGCGCTCAGACGCAGCGCTCGTTGATCCACTTCCGCATCTCCACGGAGCGCATGCCGGAATCGCTGCTGATGGCGTTGGCAAGGATCAAGCGGATCGGCGCGTCGGTCAACGCCGAGTTGGGCCTGCTCGATGCGGCGCTTGCCGGGGCCATCGGCACGGCGGCCGACGAAGTGCTGGCAGGACGACATCCTGGCGCCTTTCCCCTCGCCGTATGGCAAACCGGTTCCGGCACGCAGACCAATATGAACATGAACGAAGTCCTGGCGAACCGGGCATCCGAACTGCTGGGCGGCGGACGGGGCGAGTTGCGCCGCGTCCATCCGAACGATCACGTCAATCTCGGCCAGTCCTCCAATGATGTTTTCCCCTCTGCGATGCACGTCGCGGCAGTCTGCGATCTCACCCGGAATCTTCTTCCCGCATTGCGCGCGTTGCGTGCCTCGCTGAGCGCCAAGGCCGCGGCGTTTGGCGATATCGTCAAGATCGGCCGTACCCATCTCCAGGATGCCACGCCTGTGACGCTGGGACAGGAGATATCCGGCTGGGTGGCCCAACTCGAACACGCCGAAAGGGCCATCAACGCAGGTCTCGACGCGCTCAATGAACTGGCCGTGGGCGGAACCGCGGTCGGCACGGGGCTCAACACCCACCCACAATTCGGCGAACGGGTTGCCGCCAGGCTGGCGGACGAGACCGGGCAAGGCTTCCGCTGCGCCGCGAACCGGTTCGCGGCGTTGGCCTCCCACGATCCGTTGGTGAGTTCGCACGGAAATCTCAAGACGCTGGCGGTGGCCTTGATGAAGATCGCCAACGACATTCGCTGGCTCGCCTCCGGCCCACGCTGCGGGCTCGGCGAACTACATTTGCCGGAAAACGAACCGGGCAGTTCGATCATGCCGGGGAAGGTAAACCCGACGCAATGCGAGGCCGTCACCATGGTTTGCTGTCAGGTAATCGGCAACGACGTGGCGATCAGCATCGGCGGGGCATCTGGGAACTTCGAACTCAATGTTTTCAAGCCGATGATCGCGCATAACTTCCTGCAAAGCGTGCGTCTGCTGGGTGACGCCATGGCCAGTTTCGACGAGTATTGCGTTCGAGGACTGGAGCCCGACCGGCAGCGTATCGCGGAGCAGCTCACCCACTCGCTGATGTTGGTGACGGCGCTGACCCCGCATATCGGCTATGACCGCGCGGCGACGATCGCGAAACAAGCCCAGGACTACGGCGTCACGTTGCGCGAAGCCGCGGTGATGCTCGGTGAGGTGACCGAGGCGCAGTTCGACGCGTGGGTGCGGCCCGAACGCATGGTCTAAGGCTCATTCGGTTTCCTACGCCGGGATATCACCCGGCGTAGCCCAGCACCGCGAAGAAGTGACAGGCGGTACCGGCGCTGACGAAGGCATGCCAAACGGCATGTGCATAGCGTACGCGGGAATCCAACACGAAAAACACTACGCCCGCCGTATAGGCGAGTCCGCCCGCCACGAGCAGCAGCAGGCCTGGCAGCGCGACACGTTCGACCAGAGGTCCCGCGGCGATCAGTACCAGCCATCCCATGACCAGATACAGGCCAGTCGACAACCAGGGATGCGACAAGCGGTTGATCAGCTTGAGCGTGATGCCCACCGCCGCAAGGGACCAGACCAGCCCGAAAAGCGTCCAGCCCCAGCGACCGCTCAGAACGCCCAGGGTGAAAGGCGTGTAGCTGCCCGCGATCAGGAGGTAGATTGCGCTGTGATCGAGCCTCCTGAAGATTCGCTTGGCGCGGCCCAGCGGCAAGGCGTGGTATAGCGTCGAGGTCAGATAGAGTAAGACCATCGCGGCGGCAAAAACGCCCGCGCCGATGACGCCTGTGGCGCCAAACCGGCTCGATGCGGCAATCAGGAACGGGGCCGCCACTATGGCTGCAAGCAGCGCCACACCATGGCTCACGCTGTTGGCCACTTCCTCGCCAAAGCTTTGCGGACGTTCGCCGAGGTTATCGATTCTCGCGCATGGGTCCGCGGGATTATGCATTGACCCCACCTTTGAGTTGCTATGGATAAACGATCCTCCCGCGTCGAAGTCGGGATGGATGACATGAACTTCGCCTTGATTCATCCGGGATATTGCGCGAATACGTTTCGACGGCAACTCCGGCGGTGACTATACCGGACAAT
>JBAYJH010000450.1:0-2904 GCA_041665185.1 Sterolibacterium sp. | reverse complement strand
GACTTGCCGCCGCCGGTCGGCATCAGCACCAGGGCGTCGCCGCCGCCGCACAAGTGGTCGACGATTTCGGCCTGGGCACCGCGGAATTCCGCGTAGCCGAATACCGAATGGAGGAGGCGCTGGGCCTGGTTCACGGCGCCGGCAGCGTCACGGCGCGGCAGCCGGTTGCGTCGCAGGCGAGATAGCTGCCGCCATCGTACCAGTCGGCCAGCACCCAGCGTTCGCAACCGCGGCCATCGACGGCATGGCTGTGGTGCGCCGGGCGATGGGTGTGGCCGTGGATCAGGCGCGGGTAGCCGTGGTCCCGCAAAACCATGGCCACGGTGGCGGCGTTGACGTCCATGATGGCGGCGGACTTGATTTGCTTTTCATCTTCGCTCTGCCGGCGCAGCGCCTCGATTTGCGCCTTGCGCTCGGCCAGCGGCTGGGCCAGGAAGCGGCTCCGCCAGGCTGCGGAACGCACCGTGCGGCGGTAGTTCTGGTAGGCGGCATCGTCGCTGCACAAGGTATCGCCGTGCATCAGCAGCGTGGCGCTGCCGGCGATGTCGGTCAATGTCGGATCGGCCAGCATTCCGGCGCCGCTGGCCAGGGCGAAGCCGCTATTGGCCAGGAAATCGCGGTTGCCGGGAATGAACCACAGCCGCGTGCCGTGATCGGCCAGTTGCTTCAGCGCCGCACAGATCTTCGCGTTGAACGCATCGCCCAGCGAGTCGTCGCCGGCCCAGTATTCGAACAGGTCGCCGAGGATATACAAGGCATCGGCCTGCCTGGCCTGCCTGTCCAAAAAATCCTCAAACAGCTCGACGATCGCCGGCCGCGTCGGACACAGGTGCAGGTCGGATATGAACAGCGCGACCGGCATGCCCTTGTCCGTTATTCCTCAGACGATCTCGGCGCGCTCTATCAGAACGTCCTCGACCGGCACATCCTGGTGAAAGCCCTTGCTGCCGGTCTTGACGGCGCGGATCTTGTCTACCACGTCGGTGCCTTCCACCACTTTTCCAAACACGCAATAGCCCCAGCCATTGCTGTTCGGCGCGGTGAAGTTGAGGAAGTCGTTGTCGGCGACGTTGATGAAGAACTGCGCGGTGGCCGAATGCGGATCCGAAGTTCGGGCCATTGCTACGGTGTAGCAGTCGTTCTTCAGACCGTTATCGGCCTCGTTCTTGATCGGCGCATTGCAGGGTTTCTGCTTCATGCCCGGTTCGAAGCCGCCGCCCTGGACCATGAAGCCCTTGATGACGCGATGGAAAATAGTGTTGTCGTAGTGGCCGGCCTCGGCATAGGCGAGGAAATTCTTCGCCGACTCCGGCGCCTTGTCGGCGTCGAGTTCGATGCCGATCACGCCGTGGTTGGTGTGGAGCTTGATCATGGGTGTCTTCCTTGGTTTGGGCTACTTGGTTGCGGACAACAACTTCACCGACTCGATCACCACCGGCGCCGAGGGCACGTTCTGGTGCGGGCCGGCGTTGCCGGTCTTCACTTTGGCGATCTTCTGGACGACGTCCATGCCTTGCGTCACCTTGCCGAACACCGCATAGCCCCAGCCGTCGCGGCTGGGATAGTCGAGCATGGCGTTATCCACCAGGTTGATGAAGAACTGCGCGGTGGCCGAATGCGGGTCGGAAGTGCGCGCCATGGCCAGGGTGCCGACGCCGTTCTTGAGGCCGTTCTTGGCTTCGTTCTCGATCGGCGCGCGGGCCTCCTTCTGCTTTAGGCCCGGTTCGAAACCGCCGCCCTGAATCATGAAGCCGTCGATCACGCGATGGAAAATCGTGCCGTTGTAGAAGCCGTCCTGGGCGTATTTCAGGAAATTGGCGACGCTCTTGGGCGCCTTGTCGGCATACAGTTCGATCATTACCGTGCCCTGGTTGGTCTTCATTTCCACCGTGGGGTTGGCCGCGAAGGCGGGCAGATTGAGCAGCAGGCCGGCGGCCAGCAGAAATAGTTGTCTCATGAAGCACTCCGTAGTGAGTTTGAAAACTTGCGAGAATAAAGGCGGATGCAGCAGCGGCTCGTGCGTTGGCGCGACTTATCAGCCCGCACCCTCATAGACGATTTTCCATTGCCCGCTTTCCTTTTGCCAGTACTGGCGCTTCTTCATGACATTGGAAAGATTGTTGCTGCGGTAGTCCTGATCGAAGGTGACCACGACCATGTCTTCCTTGCCGGGGTTGCGGAACATGCTGATGTTGTCGGCGGCGAGCTTGATCCAGGTCTTGCCGCTGCCGACCTGGCGCTTGCGTGTGCTCCATTGCGCCTGATTCATGCCGTCGCCGATGAACTTCTTCGAGTAATGGTCGAGATAGCGTTCGACGTCGAGGCTCTCCCAGTCGCTGCGCCATTGCTCGATCTGCTTTTTCAGCGCGCCGCGCTCGGCCTGCCAGTCGTCGAGCGACAGCCACTCGATGCTGTTGCTGATGATGACCGGGGTCAGGCCGATCTGTAGGTTCTTGGATATCGCATCGAGATCCTGGTTGGCCAGCACCACGCAGCCGTCGGAGGCCTTGGGCGGGCGCGAGAAGGTGTCGGAGGGCGTGCCGTGCAGCCAGATGCCGTGGCCGTTACGGCCCTGGCGCTTGTCCCATTCGTTGGGATAACTGATCGGGAAGGCGCCGTTACCGTAGAAATCGGTGAGTTTCTGCCGTGGCAGGCTACCGGTGACGTGATACACGCCGATCGGCGTCTTCTTGTCACCCTCGCGCACCTTGTCGGTGCCGAGCTTGCCGTGGGAAATATAGTAGTCTGCGACAAAGCGCGGCGTGCCTTTTTCGTTCTGATAGAGGTACAGCCGCGACTTCTGCGTATCCACGACGATTGCATAATCCTGGTCGGCGCGCATTTGCAGAAGGTAGCGCGGCACATAGTTGGCCGGGGGCTTGTCGTGGTAAGCCTTGAGGCGGG
>JBAYJH010000449.1:0-2922 GCA_041665185.1 Sterolibacterium sp. | reverse complement strand
CCCCCGATGACGGCGCTCCATCCTCCTCCTGCTATCAAAAGCCTTGGCATGGCATTCGCATACATCCAGTTGTGGGTCGCAGTGGTAAGGTTAATACCGCCCTTTGCATCAAGGATGCTGCCATTCTCGTCGCGTACGCCATGTACTCCAATGAACGCGTGGAGCCGGTCGGCATCAAGCCTTCCGCCCTCGTACGAAAGATACCAATGCTCCAATGAGTGTCTACCGCTGCAACGGTAACCCGCCTCGCAGACAATCCGATCCTCACACAGCCAGATCCTGTTCACCGCCTCGCCATCCATTGCCCCCGTCAGCGGGGCAGAGACGCGCAACAGCCTCGATCCATCAGGCTGGACACCGCAGTCCTCAATGTCCCCATCCCCAATTGAGCATCCCTTGATTTCCGGCGTGAGCATGAGCGGTCCTCGACAGGAAAGCATGGGCGTGCTTTCAGGACCGACTGTCCATTCGCCAGCCTTGCAATCGATGGCGAGCGTGTAGGATGGTGTTTGTATTACCATTTTTAGCAAAGAGAAAACTTCTTCATGAGCGGAGTCGCCACAACACGGAAGCGCGCGGCTGCAGCATGAGGTCAGACGGTGTTCCGGGCGCATGGGTCCAGGCGTCATACGCCCCGGCCACGTCGAGTCCTGTCGGCAGGGCGACCTTCAGGGGGCCATCGGTCCAGTTGAACAGCCCCAGCAGCGTTCCTGACGGTCCTTCGGCGAGCCAGACCGCCGGCGGATGGGCCGGAGTTTCGTGGGAAAGATCGAGGCATCGCACCCGGCACGAAGGGTCGGACAGTTTCAGCGTCGCCGCCAGACGCCTGAGGCGGTCGCAGTCGAGCTTGCGCAGGTCGCCAGAGACCTCGAGCGCGCCACCGGCCACCGCGCAGAAGTTGAGCCAGGTCTGCCAGCTCGTTTCGTCAAACTCCTCGCTCCAGCCAATCGAATCGAGATTGGGCAGACAAGGCCGCTCCTGGAGCAGGAGGTTGGTGTTTGCCGTCCACATGGCCACGCGTTTGATTGCCGGCCAGTCGCCCTTGTTGATGTCCACCGCGTTGCGGAAGTAGTCGGCCTGTGCGAGGAATGGCTGCGCCGTGCCCGCCACCACACACCACCCGAAGAAGCCGTCCGCAGGAAGATGCCGGCGGAAGATTGTCTCCAGTTCGTGCCGCCGCTCGACTCCGCTCCTGCCGGGGTGTCGGTAGCGAACCCGCTTGCCATTGAATGCGAAGGACGAGAAGTCGAGCTTCACCCCTTCGAAGCCCCATTCGCCAAACACAGTGTGACACATCCTATCGAGGTAGTCTCGCACACCATCAACCGAGGGGTCGAGAATCGTAGTGCCGCCATAATAGGCATGAAACGTCAACGGGGTGCCGGTATCGTCGCACAGCACCCAATCCGGGTGGTCTTTGAGCATTTGAGAACCGTTGCTGGCCCAGAGCCCCAACCAGATGGCGGGCCGCAACCCGGCCTCCTTGATGCGGTCCGCAAGACCTTTGGGGCCGTCAGGGAATCGCATAGGATCGAACGGATGCTTCAAGTCGCCGTAGCACAAATCAATCATCGCTCGCTGGCCCGGTTGGTGGCAGCTCTGGTAGCCGTCGTCGATCTGCAGAAATTCCACCTGCGAAAAGTGCTCCTTGAGGATCGGAATTTGTCCCAGGATCTTTTGCTCGTCAATATCTGCGAAAAAATCGTAATTCCACGTGCAATAGATGCGCCGGGTCGTCAGCGGATTGAGCGCCCTGCGGGCGAAGGCACCGTCGGAATGCAATACTTGAAAATACGCGGCGGTCGCCTGTTGCGGGTCATTGGTCGGAGCAAGGTGGAACAACCACTTCTCGCCGTCGAGGGCTGCCCCCGGAGCCAGTTCGTAGGCGGTGACCCCGTTGGCTCGTTCCTCGATCTCAAACAACCAGTTCTGCCGCCCCAGCATCCGTCCGAGGAACCGAAAGAGCGCATAAAAACGCTGTTGGCTGGCTTGTGCAATGAGCAGGCCCGCCGGCATTTTTGCCGCAGCCACGAACACGCCGGGAAAAACATGATCCTCGGCGTTGCCGTATTCGATGTGTTGGTTGGTCAACGGATAGGCAAAGCGATCACCTTCGACCGTACCGGAGCCGAAGTAGTCGCCGCGCAAGTTCTCGGTGGCGAAGACATGCGGCTCAAGAGCCGGAGGAAAACGCAGTGCCGGCCCGTTCTCCTCGGCGGGATCGCACCCCCAACGAATACCTTTGACCCGCAATGGAGTAGTGCCCGTGTTGGTGATCCAAGCACGGGTGCAGACCGTGTTGCTGGACAGTGTTTCAATCTCCCAACGCACCCCCCAACACGCATCGGGCGACTCGTCATCGGCAAGGATAGCCGTCGGCCGCAGGCCGATGATGCCGTAGTCGTGGGTGGCATCAATTAACTTGATGGTTTGCAATAGGGTGCTCATATTTGCCTGTTTACTTTTTATCACTGACTAAACCCTGCAATCGGGTTCTCCGTAACCAAATTCTCTGACCTGCTTCTCCAGCGGCGTCCGCCGACCGTCCGCGCTCTTGATGCGTGTTCAGCAGAATTTCATGGACCATGCGGATGCCCCATTCGTGCCTCACTGCGTCCGGGTTGGGAAGCACGCCTTTTTGATCCTTCTGATCTGTTTTATACCATCCGTTATGATGGAGATCCCTGACCCCAAAAGTCATCACTGTGACATCTGCGGTCACGGTAAAGTGCCCCGCTCCTCAGCAGTGAGGTTCTGTGCCGAAGAATAGGCAGGTCTGGCTATCGTACTGGGATCGCCAGCCAGTATTCCGAAGCTGCACGGAACTGATGCAGCCAGAAGCATAGTTCCGATAGCCAGTTTCGGGAGCAAAGGTTTCGAATCCTTTAACGCGTTACGTTTCATGTGCTTTTTGATGTTTAT
>JBAYJH010000448.1:0-2935 GCA_041665185.1 Sterolibacterium sp. | reverse complement strand
TCGGTGAAAACACCGCGCCGGCGCCCGGCGAGATTGTGCTGTCGGCGCTTGGCGGCTGCCTCGGGGTCGGCATCACGGCAGTGGCCACGCAGCGCCAGGTCAAGTTGAGCAAGCTCGAGATCTTCCTTGAAGGCGACATCGGCAACCCGGCCGCCTGGGGCGCCGGCGGTGCCGAGATGCAGCCGGCGCAGATGGGCTTCCAGGCTATTCGCGTCAAGGTGGCGATCGAGGGCGACGCGACACGTGCTGAGCTTGACGATATCGTCAAACACGCCAACGTCTACTCGCCGGTGGCCAACTCCATGCGCAATCCCATCGCGTTCCAGATTGGTCTTGCTGACTGATCGCCTGATCGACGGATATCCTGGGCGCCTATCCGGCGCGCCCGGGGGTCGCTCGGATCAGCCCTGCGGCAGCGTGTCGACGAAGGAGGGCCGCAGCATCAGCTTGGCGTATAACTTGTCGAGATTGGGATGAGTGGTGCGCCAGTCGAGCTTGGGCGCGCGCAGCTGTAGATAGCCGAGGGCGCTGCCGATGGCGATATCCGCCAGCGAAAAAGCATTGCCGTGGCACCACGCCTGGTCGCCGAGATCCTCGGCCAGGGTTTCCAAACCACCGATGATCTTGTGGCGTTGGCGCTTGATCCAGTCCTCGCTGCGCTGCGCCTTCGGCCGCTTTGATTCCTGGTATTCCGATGCCGCCGCGTCGCAGATGCCGTCGCCGAGCGCCTCCCAGCGTTTGACGGTGATGCGTTCGCGACCGGAGGCGGGGATCAGGCGATTGTTGGGCGAAACGGTGTCGAGGTATTCGACGATGACGCGCGAATCATAGAGCGTGCTGTCGTCGTCCAGCAGCAACACCGGAATCTTGCTGAGCGGGTTGTGCAGGGATACGGTGTTTTCGGCATCCCACGGAGAATTGACGACGAACTCGTAATCGATTTTTTTTTCGGCAAGGACGATGCGCGCCTTGCGCACGTAGGGACTGGTCAGGGTTCCAAGCAACTTCATGATGTGCGATTACATGAAACAGGGAGCGCAGATTATATCATCGGCGCTGATACTTACCTATGCTCGACGCGTCCCGGCAAGGTCGGCCATGATAAAATTCAGGTCCGAATTATTCTCCTCCTTCTCCATGAGCCCGACCAATTCGAACGCATCGAACGCATCGAACGCGCAGACTGGAGTCACGGCACTTGGCGCATTGACCGCGCTTTCGCCGCTCGACGGCCGTTATGCGGCCAAGCTCGAATCCTTGCGTGCCCACTTCTCCGAGTTCGGCCTGATCAGGAATCGCGTCCGGGTCGAAGTCGAGTGGCTCAAGGCGCTCGCCGGCGCACCGGAACTGAAGGAGATCGAGGCATTCTCGCCCGCCACGGTGAACGAACTCGATCAGGTGATCGAGCGCTTCAACGTAACCGATGCGGATGCCATCAAGACCATCGAAGCGCGCACCAATCACGACGTCAAGGCGATGGAATACTGGCTCAAGGAGCGCCTCTCCGGCAATGCCGAGGTGATGGCAGCGAGCGAGTTCATCCATTTCGGCTGCACTTCCGAGGACATCAACAACGTCTCGCACGCATTGATGCTCCAGCAGGGGCGCGCCGGCGTCCTGTTGCCCAGCCTGATGCGCCTGATCGACCGTTTCCGCGAACTGGCCCATGCGCTGGCGGAGTTGCCGATGCTCGCCCGCACCCACGGCCAGCCGGCAACGCCGACTACGCTGGGCAAGGAAATGGCCAACATCTGCGCGCGTCTCGACGCCGCCGCGCAACGCGTAGCCGGGGTGAGGCTCAGCGCCAAGTTCAACGGCGCGGTGGGCAACTACAACGCGCATCTGGCGGCCTATCCCGATTTCGACTGGGAAACCTTCAACCGTCGTTTCATCGAATCCTTCGGCCTTGATTTCAATCCCTACACCATACAGATCGAACCGCACGATGCCATGGCCGAATTGTTCGACGCCATGGCCCGGACCAATTCCATCCTGATGGATGCGGACCGTGACCTCTGGCAATACATCTCGCTGGGTTATTTCAAGCAGAAGCTGAAGTCGGGCGAGATCGGCTCTTCGACCATGCCGCACAAGGTCAATCCGATCGACTTCGAGAACTCCGAGGGCAACCTGGGCCTGGCCAATGCCTTGCTGCGCCATCTCGCCGAGAAACTGCCGATTTCGCGGATGCAGCGCGACCTGACCGATTCCACGGTATTACGCAACATGGGCGTGGCATTCGGTTACACGCTGCTGGCCTACGACTCCTGCTTGCGCGGACTGGACAAGCTGGAAGCCGATTCGGCGCGCCTGCACGCCGATCTCGACGCTTGCTGGGAAGTGCTGGCCGAGCCGGTGCAGACGCTGATGCGCCGCTACCATGTGGCCAACCCCTACGAGCAATTGAAGGAACTCACCCGCGGCAAGGGCGTCACCCGCGATGCGCTACAGGCTTTCGTGCAGGGGCTGGCGATTCCCGAAGCCGAAAAGGCGCGCCTGCTGGCAATGACGCCGTGGAGTTATCTCGGCAAGGCCATCGAACTGGCGAAAAGAATATGACCGCCGCCCGCAGGGCCGCCCCAAGGGCGGCGAAGCAACAACATGGAGCCGCAAAGCGGCGAACGTCTGTCACCCCCTGCCTCGGGCAGGGGGATGGGGGGAAGGTGGTCTAATGGCATTTGCCGACAACCTCAAGCAACTGCCGGGTGTTTCCCATCTGGCGGCGCTGCAATTGATCGACGCCACGGATGGCAGCGTGGTGGCCAGCATCGAGAATAAGCCGGGTCAAACGGGATCGTTGGCGGTCTACAACCACCTGGCCCAGCTCTTCGGCGTCATCACCGCCGATGCGGCCAGGAAGGGCCTCGAACTGTACGCCGAGCAGGCCGATGACGCGCGGGCCAATCCGGGCAAACATCCGAACATCGACAGGCTG
>JBAYJH010000447.1:0-2959 GCA_041665185.1 Sterolibacterium sp. | reverse complement strand
TTCCACGCTCGGCTATGCCTCGCCAGAAAAGTTCTTGGAAGACTGGATCAACACTCAGCATGAGAAGAAATTGGCGGCATAATGCCAATGGGTTGGAAGACGAAAAACAGAGGGAACCTCAGTGCGATAGCGACGCTCAGCGCCGATTTCTGTGCCCTGAATGTATGTCGCCATGACGTAGGTGCTTGTTGCGCACCACGCAACGCGCTATCATGCACGCATGATTACATCGTTTCGCCACAAAGGTCTGCGAAACTACTTTGAATCGGGCAGCTTGGCTGGAATCCCGCCCGCACACGCGAATCGTCTCAAAATGCAGTTGGCGGCACTCGATACCGCTCAAACTGCCGAGGACATGGATATTCCCGGCTTCCGGCTGCACCCGCTTAAAGGAAAGGAGCGGGGACGTTGGTCAGTATGGGTTAACGGCAACTGGCGTATCACGTTCGAGTTTGAAAATGGCAACGCGCTTATCTTGGATTATGAGGATTATCACTAATGGCTATGCACAATCCACCGCACCCTGGGGCGTTTATTCAAGAGGTTTACCTGACGCCAAACGGAATCAGTTGCAGGGAACTTGCCCTCAAATTGGGTGTTGCCGCTTCGACGCTTAACCGCGTTTTGAACGAAGCCAGTGGCGTTAGTCCTGAAATGGCTCTGCGTCTCTCGAAAGCATTGGGACGCTCGCCAGAAAGCTGGTTGACGATGCAGGATAATTACGATTTATGGCAAGCCAGGCAGACGGTGGACTTGAAGAAGGTCCGCAAGATCGAGTTCAATTACGCCTAATTGCGTGAGCCGAGGGCGTCCGGTAGTATTCGGCGCCATCGCGGTGCTCGCTCGATGACGTCGTCAAGCCATGAATCGCCGCCATCAATAATGGAGAACTCCCGATGAAGAAGAACACAAAGAATATGCTGTTGGCTGGCCTGGTTGCGATGCTGGGTGCGGCAAGCGGCGTGGCGACGGCGGCGCAAACGCTGGTGTATTGCTCGGAAGGCAGTCCCGAAGGCTTCAATCCGCAATTCTTCACCACCGGTACCACCGCCGATGCCGCCTCGGTGCCGATGTACAACCGCCTGGTCGAATTCCAGATCGGCACGACCAAGGTGGTGCCGGCCCTGGCGGAATCCTGGCAGGAATCGGCCGACGGGCTGACCTACACTTTCAGGCTGCGCAAGGGCGTCAAGTTCCACGGCAACGCGAAGTTCAAGCCGACGCGCGACTTCAATGCCGACGATGTGCTGTTCAGCTACAACCGCATGGCCGATCCGAATCACCCCTTCGCCAAGGTGACGCCGGGCCAGACCTACGCCTATTTCGAAGACATGGGCATGGACAAGATCGTCGCCAAGCTGGAGAAGATCGACGACTACACCGTTCGCTTCCACCTCAAGCGTCCCGAGGCGCCCTTCATCGCCAACCTGGCGATGGATTTCTCCTCGATTCTCTCCGCCGAGTATGCCGACAAGATGAAGGCCGCCGGCACGCCGGAGGTGATCGACCGCGAGCCGATCGGCACCGGTTCGTTCCAGTTCGTTTCCTACCAGAAAGATGCGGTGATCCGCTACAAGGCCTTCGACCAGTACTGGAACGGCCGACCGAAGATCGACAACCTGATCTATGCGATTACGACCGATGCCTCGGTGCGCTATGCCAAGCTGAAGACCGGCGAATGCCACGTGATGGCCTTTCCCAAGCCGGCCGACATCGCTCTGATGAAGGCCGACCCCGCCATCAAGATGTTGACCCAGGAGGGTTTGAACGTCGGCTATATTTCCTTCAATACGGAGAAGAAGCCGTTCGACAACAAGCTGGTGCGCCAGGCGCTGAACATGGCGGTGGACAAGGATAACATCCTCAAGGCGGTCTATCAGGGGGCCGGACAACCGGCCAAGAATCCCATACCGCCGACCATGTGGTCGTATAACGACAAGGTCAAGCCTTACCCCTATGACGTTGCCAAGGCCAAGGAACTGCTGGCCAAGGCCGGCTATCCCAATGGCTTCGAAACCGACCTGTGGTACCTGCCGGTGACCCGTCCCTACAACCCCGACGGCAAGCGCATGGCCGAACTGATCCAGGCCGACTGGGCCAAGGTCGGCGTCAAAGCCAAGTTGGTCACTTTCGAGTGGGGCGAGTACCGCAAGCGCAGCAAGGTGGGCGAGCAACCGGCGATGATGTTCGGCTGGTCCGGCGACAACGGCGACCCGGACAATTTTTTCGCCAACTTGCTGAGCTGCGATGCGGTCAAAGGCGGCGGCAACACGGCGCGCTGGTGCGACAAGAGTTTCGAGGAGCTGATCCAGAAAGCCAAGACCACGCCCAAGCAGGCGGAGCGCGCCAAATTCTATGAGAAGGCACAAGAAATATTCAAGGAAGAGGCGCCCTGGATCCCCCTCGCCCATTCGGTCCGCTTCACCCCGGTGCGCAAGGAAGTGGTCGGCTTCAAGATGGATGTGACCGCACATCACTACTTCAACAAGGTTGAGCTGAGCAAGTAAGCAGGGGATGTTCGGATTCCTCCTGCGCCGGGCCGGGTTGGTCGTTCCGACCTTTCTCGGCATCACCCTGCTGGTGTTTTCCCTGATCCACATGATTCCGGGCAATGCCGTCGAGGCAATGTCCGGCGAGCATGGCATGGATCCGGCGCGCTATGCCCGGCTGCTGCATGAATTCGGCCTCGATCAACCGCTGTATGTCCAGTACCTCGACTATCTGGGTAAGCTGCTGAAGGGCGATCTGGGCTTCTCGATCATTACCCACGAGCCGGTGTTGAGCGAGTTCCTGAAACTGTTTCCGGCCACCCTGGAACTGTCCTGCTGCGCCATGCTGCTGGCGCTCGTGATAGGCTTGCCGGCCGGCATCCTGGCGGCATTGAAGCGCAACACGTTTCTCGATTACTCGGTGATGGGCGTGTCGCTGACCGGCTACTCGATGCCGATCTTCTGGTGGG
>JBAYJH010000446.1:0-2976 GCA_041665185.1 Sterolibacterium sp. | reverse complement strand
GGCGCTCATCGTCGCCTCGGTGCCGGACGAAACCAGGCGCACCATGTCCATGCTCGGCACGAGTTGCACCAGCAGTTCCGCCAGGTCGACCTCGCCTTCCGTCGGCGCGCCGAAGGACAGCCCGTTGGCCGCCGCCTGCTGGACCGCCCGGACCACTTCGGGGTCGGCATGGCCGAGGATCAGCGGGCCCCAGGAGCCGACATAGTCGAGGTAGCGCTGGCCGTCGGCATCCCACACATGCGGGCCGGCGCCGCGCGCGAAGAAACGCGGCGTGCCGCCCACCGAACGGAAAGCACGCACGGGGGAATTGACGCCACCGGGGATGATGCGCTGGGCGCGGGCAAAAAGTTCTTCGTTGCGGGTCATGTCTTCCTCACTGAATTAACACCTGCCAAGGCAGGCGGGTGGCATTAGGTCCATTTCAATCGGCGGCGCGATGAATTCTTGCCGGACACTGTCCCCGAGTCGGGTTTACCTGGGGGATCTTGTCACGGGCAGTTGGTCGGAACAGCAAGCAATTCTACAGGTCCACCCCGGGCAAAGTCTGGTGGTGGTTTCAAACAATAGTCTTTACCGGATTCGGTCGTGACGCGTATCAGGCCGTCCGCGTAACGCTTTTCTCCAGGGCTGGGCTTTCTCAGCGCCCGGTCGAGTGCTGCCAGGAAAGGTCGGTCTTCCTCCAAGCCAGGCCTGGGTTCGCGCCCGCCCTGATTGCGGACCATGTCCCGAACGGCTTTCCGGGCGGCATCGATCAATTCCGTCGAGCCATGGTGGGAACGCTGCGCGGCGGCGAATTCCACGGTCCGAGGTGTTTCCAGGGTTGGTTCCGCTTCCGCGGAGACGAATGCCGGCGACAGATCGCCGCTATTCATCTGTATTCTCTGTTCCGCATTGCGGCCGGACGCGTCAACATCCATCCGAGCTTCCGGCCTTTCCGCGATCCGACCAGGGGGCAATGGCACCAACCGAAGTTTCAAGCGATGGGTGGGGATTGCATCGGATTCCTGGCAGCTTCCCACCAGACCGAGGATGAGCAGGTGGAGAAGAAGCGCCAGGAGCACACAGACAGCCAGCCGCGTTTGTTCGGGCGCGTCAGGGAAATGCGCCGGAGTCCGCCATGAGCTCATCGCCCCATCCTCGACGGCTTGCTCGCCTGTCGACCGGAAACCTATGGCACCGAGTCCGGAATGCGAGGGGCGAAATCCGGGTTGCTGTCTGGCACATAAACCAGCAAATCGCCCGGCTGGCAGTCGAGAAAATCGCAGATCCTTTCCAGGGTGTCAAAACGCACGCCCTTGACCTTTCCCTGTTTCAACAGGGAAATATTGACTTCGGTGATGCCTACGTACTCGGCAAGATCTTTTGACTTTACCTTGCGCCGTGCAAGCATGACATCAAGCTGGACGACAATTGGCATCGGCGCGGCAGTTCAAATGAAGGTTGCGTTTTCTTCCGCAAGCATTTGGCCCTGGCTGATAACCGCCGCCATCAGCCAAACCATGCCCGCGAAAAACAAGGTGAATACCTGATCGGAACCGACGCCCACCGCCAGATGGCGCAACCCCGGTGGATTGTGCAGCGTGATCACCACCGAAATGGCGGTGTTGGCGAACATGCCAGCCACCAGCGACGCCAATACCCAGCCGGCAAAGCGTCTCAGGCAGAGTACCGCGGCTCCCGTAAACACGCGACCCACCGAGAATAACCGGAAGCACTTGCGTGCTTCCCACAGACCGACCGTCAGTAACACCACGGGCACCTCGGTGATCAAAGCCCCGGCGATACGTTGCCATGCCAGCAGTGAACCCTGCATGGCGCTGGCCGAAAGATGCGCGCGCACCGCCAACTCCGAGGCGTTCGCCACGAACCAATAAACGGGAACTGCAATCGGTAATGCCACTATCAGCAACAAACATGCGATCGCCAGCACACGGCTGAGACGCTGGATGTGCCGGGGATCCTGTTTATCAAAGGTCGATGTCGCCATGGAACACCCTTCTGTTGTGGAGGTGCGATGTTGGAACTGACAACAATAGTTATTAATTGACTATTAATTATTGTTACACGATAATACTTGTCGGTCAATGCCCATCTTCCACCCAAATGAAAAGCCGCCTCGCTATCCTGGTTCTCGTCGGTATTCTGGTCGCCTGTAGCGGCATCCCGCTGCGTTCGCTGCCGCGTTTGATGAAGCTGCAAAATGGACTGCTGGAATTGAATCCGGCCGAGTTCACGCTGGCGATTCAGGTGGATGCCCGCATGACGCCGCCAGCCGGGGGCGTGCCGATATTCCAGTTGACCATTCGGCCATCGACGCCGGGTTCCTTTGAGGCCATCGACAGCAAGCTGCCGATGCGCTTTACGATCGCGTCAGCCAACGCGCTGGGATTGGCGTCGCCCGCCGCCGATCGCCGCTGGCTCATCTATAGCTTTCCACCCGAATCCCAGGGGGAACTGCTGCGCATTCAGAACTACTTCAAGCGGATTCAGGCTCAGGTACGAGAAAAGGGCGGCGGCAGCATTTCAGTGGGTATTTCCCAAGAAGATGTAGCCGCGAGAGACCCAGCGCTGGCCCATACCCGATGGGAGAGTTGGCTACAGACCTCGCGGCGGGAAGGATTCTTCGAGCTTTGGTCGGGTCCGATCGCGGAACTGCTAAAACAAGCGAAACCCGCCGACAGCGGCAAGAGTTCCTGAAATTGCTTTTCTCCGCGCGGTCAAGCGAAAAGCCTCGCGTACTCTCGCGCCCGCGCGGCGATATCCCCGGCGCTGAACAGATCGTTCACCACCGCCAGGAGGTCGGCGCCGGCGGCGACGGTCTGTCCCGCATTCGACAGCGTGATGCCGCCGATCGCGACGATCGGCAGGCCGTAGCGCCGACGTGCTTCGCCGAGCAGGGCGAGCGGCGCAGGCGGGGCTTCGGGCTTGGTGGCCGAGGCATACATGCTGCCGAAGGCCAGATAATCGGCGCCGGCC
>JBAYJH010000445.1:0-3007 GCA_041665185.1 Sterolibacterium sp. | reverse complement strand
GGCATGGCGCCTGCCTTGATGATGAGCTTGTCGTTTGCCTTGGCGAACTCATTGAGCAGCTTGGCGGCCGCCACCGGATCAGGGGAAATCCCGTAGATCAGGGGACCAACCAGCTTGTCCGTGAGCCCTTCGAACGGCGTGCCGGCGACGGCACGACGCACCAAGGTATTCTTCAGCACGCGCAGGTACACCCCGGTCTTGCGGGCATTGGCGCGCAGCACGGTGATGTTGCCCACTTCCAGACCGCGGTACTCAGCGACGACGATCGACTGGGCATTCGCGACTTGCGCGGACACTTCAGCGACTACCGCCTTCTTGTCATCAAGATTGAGACTCAAGGTCAGCTCCTAGTTAGTGCAACTGTTCCAGCCCCGGCGCTTGCGCGCCGAGACACGGAACCGGTACGGCGACCTTCATTCAGGAAAACAGCTTTCAACCTGACTCCTGTGTTCGGGTAACGCCATCTGCGTAGGCCAGGCATCGCAGCGTAAAGCAAACACTGACTGCACTGCCGATTAAACCCTTGCGGGCACCTACGGTCTTTGACAACCCGCCTCGCCCCATGAAAGCGGCGCCGCGGCCCAAAGTTCAAACAATTACGCGCTCGGTTACGTAGCTCAGTTACGTAGCCAAGCTCGCCTGGTCGACCCGCACACCGGCGCCCATGGTGCTGGCGAGCGAGATCTTCTTCAGGTATTGCCCCTTCGACGCAGCCGGTTTGGCTTTCTGTAGCGCGTCGAGCAAGGCGACTAGGTTCTGTTGCAAGGACTCGACCGGGAACGAGGCACGACCGATCGTGCATTGCACGATGCCGCCCTTGTCGGTACGGTACTGCACCTGACCGGCCTTGGCGTTCTTCACCGCAGTGACGACGTCCATGGTGACGGTGCCGACCTTCGGATTAGGCATCAGGCCGCGCGGGCCGAGGATCTGGCCGAGCGCTCCGACGACGCGCATGGCATCCGGGGTAGCGATGCAGATATCGAACTCGATGGTGCCGGCCTTGACCGTGGCGGCGAGGTCCTCGAAACCGACGATGTCGGCACCGGCAGCTTTCGCCGCAGCGGCCTTTTCGCCCTGGGCAAACACCGCTACGCGCACCGTCTTGCCTGTACCGGCAGGCAGTACGACCGAGCCGCGCACGGTCTGGTCGGATTTCTTGGCGTCGACGCCGAGGTTCACCGCGACATCGATCGATTCGTCGAACTTGGCGGTAGCGCATTCCTTGACCAACGCCAGGGCATCCTGAACCGGATACGCCTTGTTGCGATCAACCTTGGTTTGCAGCGCCTTGCTGCGCTTGGAAATCTTCGCCATGTCAAAGTCCCTCCACGGTGATGCCCATGCTGCGGGCGCTGCCGGCAATGGTGCGGACCGCCGCATCGAGATCGGCAGCGGTCAGGTCTTTCATTTTCGCCTTGGCGATGTCCTCGACCTGGGCGCGGGTGACTTTGCCGACCTTGTCGGTATGCGGCTTCGGGCTGCCTTTCTGGATGCCAGCGGCCTTCTTGATCAGCACCGTGGCCGGCGGCGTCTTCATGATGAAGGTGAAGCTCTTGTCGGCAAACGCGGTGATCACCACGGGAATCGGCAGACCCGGCTCCATTCCCTGAGTCTGGGCGTTGAACGCCTTGCAGAATTCCATGATGTTGAGGCCGCGCTGGCCCAACGCGGGGCCGATTGGAGGCGAGGGATTCGCCTTACCGGCCGGCACTTGCAACTTGACGTAGCCGACGATTTTCTTTGCCATAAGATTTACTCCTTAGTGAGTGGTAACGCGCTTTCGGCACCTGCCTACTGGCGCTCCTCTTGCCGCAAAACAGCTTCGCGCTGCGGCACCGCGAAGATCAGGCTTTTTCGACCTGATCGAACTGCAACTCGACCGGCGTGGAACGACCGAAAATGGTCACCGCCACGCGCATGCGGCTTTTTTCGTAATTCACTTCCTCGACGTTGCCGTTGAAATCGGTGAACGGCCCTTCCTTGATGCGCACCATTTCGCCGGTTTCGAACAACACCTTGGGGCGCGGCTTCTCAACGCCTTCCTGGATCTGCTGCATGATCTTGGCGACTTCCTTTTCGGAAATCGGGGTCGGCTTGGTCGCCGTGCCGCCGATGAAGCCGGTGACCTTGGGCGTGCTCTTGACCAAGTGCCAGCTCTCATCGTTCATTTCCATTTCCACCAGCACATAGCCGGGGAAAAACTTGCGCTCGGAAATGCTTTTCTGGCCGCTCTTCATTTCGACCACTTCCTCGACCGGGACCAGGATCTGGCCAAAGAACTCCTGCATCCCGGCGCGGGTGATGCGCTCGACCAGCGCGCGCTGCACCGATTTCTCGAAGCCGGAATATGCGTGTACCACGTACCAGCGTTTTGTCATGATTTCTTCCAGCCCAGGATCAGGTCGTAGAGCACCCATTCCAGACCCTTGTCAGTGATCCACAACATGATCGCCATGACCAACACGAATATGAAGACGATGCCGGTGGTCTGCACGGTTTCCTTGCGCGTCGGCCAGGCAACTTTCTTGGTCTCGACCCAGGCTTCTCCGCCGAAGGCAAAAAAACGTTGGCCCGGCGAGGTATACCACGCCACCGCGACACCGGCCCCCAGCCCTGCCAGGACCGACAGCACGCGCAGTATCATCGGCTGATCGCCGAGAAAGTAAAATCCAGCCACGCCGGCGCCTAATAGGATAAGCGCCAGTACGGACTTGAGTTTGTCAGCCATCGATATCTTTACGCGTTAGTGGCAGGGGCGGAGGGCCTCGAACCCCCAACCTTCGGTTTTGGAGACCGACACTCTGCCAATTGAGCTACGCCCCTGCAGCAGAGACCAAAAAGCGTCGCGACAGTTTGTGGCCGTCGCGACGCTGACGTTTTATTACTCGATCACCTTGGCGACGACGCCGGCACCGACGGTGCGGCCACCTTCGCGGATGGCGAAGCGCAGGCCTTCTTCCATGGCGATCGGCGCGATCAGTTTCACCGTGATCGACACGTTGTC
>JBAYJH010000444.1:0-3017 GCA_041665185.1 Sterolibacterium sp. | reverse complement strand
TTGAAATAGAAGCGGTCGCCGAACTCCTCCATCATTGCGTGGGAGGCTTTCATTCCGGTGCAATGCGATACGCCAAGCTGCCGAATATTGAATTCCTTAAGTGCGCTGACGGTGCTATCGACCTGTTCGTCCTTGGCGTTAAAGAGGTGACACCCGCCGACAACTGTGTGAATTGCCTTCATGCCGCCTACCTGTTGAGCGTGCAGAATGTGATTCACCACGCCGCGGTGGGAGCAGCCCAACATCACGACGAGGCCGTGGTCCGTCTTAAGTACAATCGACAGGTCGTCCTTGACTTCATCGGGCACCATCTCCGTTCCCACCTTCCGCGAGACGTTATCGACTACTTTTTCGAAGTTCGTGACCATCGGTACTTCGCCGGTGGTCAGGATGTTTTCAGAGAGTCTCATCGGCTCGGCTGTCAGCGTAAATTTCGCCCCAAGGCTCTCCAGCTCTTCCCTTCGGAATGGAATCCCGCGAAAAAGATTCGCGCCATTCTTGGCGACGTACGTGAGACCAAAAACATCCGGATGGGCAATGATTTCGATTTCCTTGTTCCTGCGCCGGAGAAAGTCCCGGAGGCCCCCGGTGTGGTCGGCATGGGAGTGGCTGAGGACGAGCTTGTCGATTTTGCCAAGATCGATTCCAAGTCGTTCGGCGTTGTGGATGGCGGAGCTGCCGTTGCCGGTATCGAGCAGAAAACTCCCCTCGTCCGTTTCGGCGAGCATGCAAAGCCCCCACTCTGCATGGAATCCGTTTGCAGAGACGGTATTCTCGCTCAGCGTGACAATGCGCAGTTTCTTAAGCATATTGGCGATTCCTATCCGGGGATGCGGGGTTTTGAAAAGCGATTGAGCGATGGGGAACTCAGTCCGCCGGCCAAGCCGGCGTCCCCGATGCGAATCGAGTTATTCTAGACCTTATGTCAAACACGGGCGCCGTCAACCAGCCTGGGCTAAATGGCTTATGTTCTGCGACGACTGGCTGCCGGCGAGACAGCCTTCGTGATGATTATCAATCTGAGAGTTCCCGGTTGGCGCATATTCACATCTCGTTCAAGGTTTATTACTCATCCGTATTTTTTTGAGCGTCCCGGCCCGGCACAAAACTGTCCCGGGGATTTGGTTTTGTACCTCGATGCAATCAAAATGAACAGACGGTATGGCAGATAGGGCGCTGGGTACGCAGGAGAGGGCCCTGTCCAGTCCGCGGTAGTGACTCGCATTGAAGACAACAGACAACGCCAATTTGCCGTCAAGACTCTTTCATTGTGAAGTCGCCGCTTCCTGCTTGCTATACTGACTTCAAATCTTCGCCTTCCGGGCAGTCTTGAAGCCGCACAATGAAAACCATGGAGCAATCATATGTCGAACATCGCTGCAGTACTGAGGCAGGAAATCACCAGGCTTGCACGGAGAGAAGCTCGGAGCCTGACGAGGGCCTTGCAGAAGGCCTCATTCCAGTTTCGCAAGGATATTGCCGAGCTGAAACGGCAGAACGCGAAGGCTCGTGCTGAAATCGTCCGGCTTCAACGTCAGGCTCTCAAGGGTGGTGCTGCTCCGACTGCCGAAGCGCCCGCCGGAAAGGTCCGATATTCTGCGGTGAGCGTGGTGGCGCAGCGCAAGCGCCTGGGCCTCTCGGCCGACGCCTTCGGGAAGCTGGTGGGCGTGACTGGTCACACGGTGTACAAATGGGAGCATGGAGCGGCGCGGCCGCGCAGCGCCCAGCTCGCGGCTTTCGCTGCGGTGCGGGGCATTGGAAAGACGGAAGCCGGCGCACGACTGGAAGCGCTGCGCGTGAAGGTTCCCAAGGGGCGAAAGACAGCGGGAGCAAAGCAGGCGAATTGAAAGCAAATGAGCGGAACCGCTGGCGCCATGGGCCGGTGTTAAGCGACGCAGGCAGAGAGTGCCGCTCACAGACGGGCATGGCCAATCACTGCTTGGCGACCTTGCGCGTCAGCTAAAGCGTAGTACCTCGAACGGCGCATCGTGGCCAAGTACGCATTCGCTGCGTTTGAAAGCTGCCCTTCGGCATGCGTTCCGGATCGGAGGGTGGTAAGCAGCGTATAGCGGACCAAGCTGTCGCGGGGACGCACCGACCGCAATGGCCGAAGCTGCCGTCCACACGGTCTTAGCTGCGGGGCTGCTCTGGGCCAAAGCGCCATTTCATCGATTTCGGCAGTGGACCTTGGATCGGCTGTCCAAGGTCGGGGACCGCCCGCATCGGTATGCCCCGATAGCCAAACGGCTCGCCGCGGGGCGGCAGCCCCCCAGCTTGGGAGCGCAGCGTTTGACGCAGATCAAACAGCAGCTTCAAACCTGCGGTTTTGCCGCCTCCGCCCGATTGACCGCGGGCGTGATGACGCGCAATGTTACGCACGACTCTGGCACGCCACGGTAGAAAGTCCTGGTCGACGACGCCGGAACAAATATTTTTCGCCATGGTCGGGGACAAATGCGGATTACAGTTGAAATGCACGGCCCGTTTCAGCGCTTCAACCGGGACGCAAAGCCGCGGGCGGAACTGGATGTGGAAGACGGTCTGACCGTGCGCGAGTTATTGGCGCGCCTGGGCATGGACATGGACGAACCCTGGAACGCCGCGCTGAACGGCACGCTTGCACGTCCTTCGGACGGCTTATCCGACGGGGCGTTGCTCATGGTATTTCCCCCTATCGAGGGCGGCTGATCCGCGCGCGCCCGCGTTCAAATTCAAGGAGAGCAAGCACCATGGCAAAAGGACTGGCCAACAAGATCCTGCGGGTCGATCTGAGCAAGGGCCGCGTCTGGACCGAAGAGCAGAATGATCTTTTCTACCGGCGCTACCTGGGCGGCGCCGGCATTCTCGCTTACTACCTGCTGAAAGAACTCAAACCCGGAGCAGACCCGCTTTCGCCAGAGAATGTTCTCGTCTTCGCACCCGGCCCGGTAACGGGCACGCCGATGCCGGGCGCTTCCCGCCTCTGCGTCGGCGCGAAGTCCCCGCTCTCGGGCGGCATGGCGAAATGCGAAGCGGGC
>JBAYJH010000443.1:0-3028 GCA_041665185.1 Sterolibacterium sp. | reverse complement strand
TGGCCGCCTCCAGTTCAGCCGTGCGCTCGGCGACACGCCGTTCGAGCTCGGTGTTCAGTTTCCTGATTTCTTCCTCGGCACACTTGCGCTCGGTGATATCGTGAACGGTTCCAATTGAGCGCAGGGGTT
This sequence comes from Sterolibacterium sp., assembly GCA_041665185.1. Classification (GTDB taxonomy): domain Bacteria; phylum Pseudomonadota; class Gammaproteobacteria; order Burkholderiales; family Rhodocyclaceae; genus JACRAR01. The sequence goes on along the minus strand of JBAYJH010000443.1, from coordinate 2,899 downwards.
TTCCATCCGCGTCGTAGCTGGTCTCGCAGCGCTCGTTGACATACTTGATGCGGCCGTCCTTCATCAACAGGCGATGGACGATGTCATAGGGGACACGGCTGGCGACCGACTCGGTATAGGCACGGTTGACCATGTCTCGGTCATCGGGATGGATCGCCCCCAGGAAGGCCTCGTACGAAGCACCGAACTGCCGCGGATCGATCTCGAAGATGCGGTAGATCTCCTCGGACCAAGCGAGCACGTTCCGCGCCAGGTCGAGTTCCCAATTGCCGACATGGGCCATGCGCTGCGCATCGTTCAGCCGCGCCTCGCTGCGTCGTCGCTCGTCTTCCACCTGCTTGCGCTCAGTGATGTCCCTGAATATCCCCTGAATAAAGGGCTTTCCGCCCATCACCACCGCCTGCACCATGATCTCGACGGGCACTTCCGCTCCATCCGCACGCATGACGACATGCTCAAAAGGTTCGGAGACGATACCGGAGCCGGCCTCTTTCACATGTTTCTGGAAAGACTCCCGAGAATACGCCTCCATCTCCATGGGATGCAATTGAGACTGATGCATGCCGAGGATCTCGTCGCGGGATCTGCCAATCAAGAGCGCCGCCTTCGGGTTGGCGTCGGTTATCTTCCCGCTCTCAACCTCGGCGATAAAGATCGGGTCTGGCGCGCATTCAAACAGGATGCGGTAGCGTTCTTCGCTGTCGCGCAGACGGTCGCCCTTTTTCTTGATTTCCTCGAAGATGGGCGTTATCCGTTCCATACCCATAGCCATCAATGCCGAGATCGCCAAGGCAACCAATTCGACATACAGGTCGGGTCGCGCCGCCTGACCGGACCCGAAGATTTCCAACAGACTGATGCCGCGCCGCAGCGCCATGAGGGATATCGCCGCCGCGATCAACCCCCAGGCCAGGCTTTTTCCGGTCACCTTGATCAGCCTGAGCGCAAAGAAAACTGCAACGAATTGCAGAACCAGCGAGACGATCAGGATAGTCGAGACCATCACGCCATCGCTCCCGCATGGCTTTTTGCAGCCATCTTCGCCGCGCGCTGCAATTTGGCATTCATGAGCGGTCACCCGATACCGGCAAGGAAAAATAGAAAGTCGCACCGCCGTCGACCTTGCCCTCCGCCCAGGTCCTGCCGCCGTGCCGATCGATGATGCGGCGGACATTGGCGAGACCGATGCCGGCCCCCTTGAATTCATCGACGCGGTGCAGATGCTCGAAGACGCGGAAGAGCTTGTCGGCATACTGCATATCGAAGCCCACCCCATTGTCGCGCACGAAGATTATCGCCTCCGCTGTCTCCACCGCCCCCGCCGCCTCGCCGGACAGGCAGCCGATCTCGATTTCCGCCTGCGCGCGCGGCTGGGTGAACTTCAGCGCATTCGAAATCAGGTGGCCGAGCGCGGCTCGCAACATGCCGAGATCCCCGCTGACCACGGGGAGCTCCGCAATCTGCCAGCGAACCTCTCTGCCCCTGATCGCCGGCTCGAAGTCACGAATGACTTCCCGCGCCAGGCGACCCAGGTCCACGCTGGTCCTGGTCATCTCGAAATGCCCCATCCCCAGAAAGGACAGCAACTCGTCGATCAGCGTCGCCATGCGCAAAGCCGCCTCCGAGATGGTGTCCATGTAACGCCGGCTCTCCTCGTCGAGCGCCGTTCCGATTCTGCCTTTGAGCAAGCCGAGAAACCCGTCGATATGCCGTAGCGGTTGGCGCAGATCGTGCGAGACGGAGTAAGTGAACGTCTCCAGTTCCTTGTTCGCCGCTTCCAGCCGGGCGGTGCGATCGTGCACGCGCTGCTCGAGTTGCTGGTTGAACTGGCGGATTTCTTCTTCCGCGCGCTTGCGCTCGGTGATGTCGGTGAACATCCCGAACGTGCCTTTGAATCGATGCTCATCGTCGACCGTGGGCGTCGCGGAAACGAGCGTCCACACAGTCTCTCCGTTTCTACGGCGGAAGCGGCGTTCGTAATTCTCGGCCAGCCCCTGGCGGCGCTTCTCCATTCTTCTCAGATAATCGGGCGCGTCTTCCTCGAACATGAAATCGGTCATCGGCCGGCCGATCATCTCTTCGCTGGAATAGCCGAGCATTTCCGCCATCCTGGCGTTGACGAACGTGGTCATAGCGTCCGGCCCGAACGCCCATATTCCCTCGTTGGCCGTTTCCACGATCCGGTGGTACTTCGCCTCGCTTGCCTGCAAGTCGCGCAGAGACTGTAGACTGGTCAGGGCGTCTGCCAGGCGGCGACCCGTTTCTCGCAGCAGCTTTTCCTCGTCGGGCGTCCAGATCCTCGCGTAAGCGCATTGGTGAATGCCGAATTGCCACGGCTTTCCCACTTTTGGATAAATGGCGATCGACATGAACGAGCGGAAACCGAACTGCCGCGCAATGTTTTCCGGTAGCGGATGGTCGGTCTCGGGACCGAATTTCACCGGAGCGTCGGAGGCGAGCAATTCGCCCAGGGTCCGCGCGACTTCCGCATCCATCGCCATGTCGACCCCCTCGGCATGGGCGCCGGAATACCCAGGCTTGTTGCGCTCCATCGGCACCCGCCACGACGATGCCTGGGGATCGCAGGGATACATGAGAAACGCCCGGTCGCAATCAAAGATGGAAAGCACCACATCGAGAACATCGCTCATCATCTGCTCAAGCGTATTCGCTCCCAGTATGGCCCGGTTGATCCGGTCCATGCTTTCGAGAAAGCGCAGGTGGATCAGGCGCTCCTGCTCGGCCTGCTTGCGCTCGGTGACTTCGTTCAGTGAGAAAACCAGGTACTCGACTTCACCCTGCTGGTCGAGGATAGGTGCCAGTGTCCAGTCCCAATAAGTGGTTCCGCGTTCCGGCTGGTCCGGGTACACGAAGGCCCGGGTAAAGGCGGTGAACGGGC
>JBAYJH010000442.1:0-3034 GCA_041665185.1 Sterolibacterium sp. | reverse complement strand
GTGATCGCCGCCGTCAACGTCGTCTTCCCATGGTCAACGTGTCCAATCGTCCCTACATTCACGTGTGGCTTGGTGCGCTCAAATTTGGCTTTTGCCATGATGGTCTACCCCAAAATAATCGAAAATAAACTTCGCCAATTACGGTATCGTGGTGCCCATGACGTGGATTGAACACGTGGCCTCTCCCTTACCAAGGGAGTGCTCTACCACTGAGCTACATGGGCCCGAGACACCGCAAACGACACAAACTCAGCACTACAAAAACTGGAGCGGGTGAAGGGAATCGAACCCTCGTCATAAGCTTGGAAGGCTTCTGCTCTACCATTGAGCTACACCCGCCTTACCCGAGACCGCCGAATTCAAAAAAACTCATCAACCAGGCCACCTGTACCCTGCCCTAACTTCCTATTCCCTAAATCCTTGAACCCTATTGGTGGAGGGGGAAGGATTCGAACCTTCGAAGGCAGAGCCGACAGATTTACAGTCTGTTCCCTTTGACCGCTCGGGAACCCCTCCAGCGAAACGGCTAATTATGCTACTTCATCATTTTCAAGTCAAGCCTGTTTAAGGATTATCCGCCAACTGCCTCTCCTGTCGCGTCGAGTGCCTGCGGCGTAGAATCTCGCAACTGCATCAACACCCAGGAGAAACTAATGAATGCCTCCGACCCGGGCGTCGCCAGGACGCCGCTGCCGAAACCCCTGACGGAAGCGCTCGCCGCGCGTTTCGGCAAGCGCTTTTCAACCTCCGAGGCGGTACGCCTACAGCACGGCAAGGACGAATCCTCATACGCGCCAGCGCCACCCGATGCGGTGGTTTTCGCCGAGTCGACGGAAGAAGTGTCCGCCATCGCCGCGCTCTGCCATTCGCACCGGGTGCCGATGGTCGCGTTCGGCACCGGCACCTCGCTCGAAGGGCATCTTCTCGCGATCCATGGCGGCGTATGCATCGACCTTTCCGCCATGAACCGCGTGCTGTCCATCCGCAGCGAGGATCTCGATGCCACGGTCCAGCCCGGGGTCACGCGCAAACAGCTGAATGCCGAGTTGCATGACACCGGCTTGTTCTTCCCGATCGACCCGGGCGCGGACGCCAGCCTGGGCGGTATGGCGGCCACGCGCGCATCCGGCACCAACGCCGTGCGCTACGGCACCATGCGCGAGAACGTGCTGGGAATGACGGTGGTGCTGGCCGACGGCAGCGTCATCAGGACCGGCGGCAGGGCGCGCAAGTCGTCGGCCGGCTACGATCTGACACGCTTGATGATCGGCTCGGAAGGCACGCTGGGCATCATCACCGAACTGACGTTAAAGCTATATCCGATTCCCGAAGCAATTTCCAGCGCGGTCTGCGCCTTTCCCGACATTGCCGCCGCGGTGAACACCGTGATCCAGGTGATCCAACTCGGCATTCCTATCGCCCGCATCGAACTGCTCAACGCCCTGGTCCTGCAAGCCATCAACCGCTACAGCAAGACCTCGCTGCGCGAGGCGCCAACCTTGTTCTTCGAGTTTCACGGATCGCCGGCCAGCGTCCAGGAGCAGGCGCACAGCGTGGCGGAAATCGCCGCGTCCCACGGCGGCATGGACTTCGACTGGGCCACCCGCCCGGAAGATCGCAGCCGCCTGTGGCAAGCGCGTCACGACGCCTACTATGCCTGCCTCGGCCTGAAGGCGGGCTCTCGCGCGCTCACCACCGATGTCTGCGTACCCATCTCGCGCCTGGCCGACTGCATCAACGAGACCGTCGCCGATCTCGAAGCCAGCCAGTTGCAAGCGCCGATCGTCGGCCATGTCGGCGACGGCAATTTTCACCTGGTGCTGCTGGTCGACCCGGACAACTCGATCGAAGTCGCCCAGGCCCATGCTTTTTCCAACCGCTTGGTGGAGCGCGCCCTGGGCATGGAAGGCACTTGCACCGGCGAACACGGCATCGGCTTCGGCAAGAAACGCTACATGGCCCAGGAGCACGGCGAAGCCGCCTTGACCGTCATGCGCGCGATCAAGCAGGCGCTCGACCCCGACAACCTGATGAATCCAGGCAAGATCTTGCCGGCGGCCTAAGCGCCGGTGGAGGCTCCGGGTCCGGCGATCTATTGCACCGCAACAATAATTGCAACCATTCCCACATAGCCCGTTCCAATTAGAGGTAAAATGCAATTGCTGCATTGCAATATTCGGCTGCTGGCGGCCATACGCCCAAAAGGCATTAATGGTCGCCGGACGGCCGCGGACCCATCCGGACCGGAATGAAAGGAGCAACAGATGCGCGCGAAATATCCGAAGGTTATGCCCTGGCTGGCCAAGAAGGCCGGGGTTCCGCTTGATCGCGCCGAAGCCTTATGGGGCAACGCCCTGCGCTATGCCACGCAAGAATCCGAGGTGATCGAATCCCCAGAGTACTGGAAACTGGCCGTCGATCACCTGGTCGACTTGATCGCCGCCGAATCCCGCGAACTTCGCGCCCGACCTTTCGGTTTCGGTCCGCTGGTGCGCCTGCCGGCTCAACTGTGGCTGCACGGCTTGACCGCGCAACAGGCCATGATGAGCATTGCCGCAAATTCGGCTCACTGGTGGCAGCGGCGAGCCTGCTGAGATATCAGTCGGTCACTGGGCCAAGACCGCATCAAAGCCCAGCTGTGCCTTGATCTTGCTCGCCACCGCCACCGCATCCTGCTCGCTCGCCAACTGCGCGAGCATCACTTCGTAGTTCCACTGCCCGCCCTTTTGCGGCGCGCCGGCCCCGACCGGGCGGACTCTGACCTGGGCCGCATAGCCCGCATTGCGTGCCTTGTCATAGACTTCCAGCGCCTCACTTTGCTGGCCGACACGGGCGAGCAGCACTTTCCATTTACCGCCGCGCTGTGCCGCGCCATCCCCTGCCAATGCCTCGGTTTCCCGCGCCCATGATTTGAAGCTCACCGGGTCGACGCGCGTCAGCGCCACGGGAGGAGCATTCCGCGGTGCGGAAAAGTAGCTCAGCGCTTCAGTCATCCCGAAAGACGCGCCGCTATGGCGAACTTCGATATTTCCAT
>JBAYJH010000441.1:0-3048 GCA_041665185.1 Sterolibacterium sp. | reverse complement strand
TTTCGATGCCCTTGGTCTGCTGGCCCTTCTTCAACTGGTAGACCCCGTCGTCGAGAAAAACCAGGCTGACATCCTGATCGAAGGCCGCCGAGATCAGGACGACTTCGAGCGATTCCAAGGCGTAGATGGTCCCATAGGGCGCCTTGCGATTGACGAACATGAATTTCTTGACGACGCCTTCCATGATCAGTCCCCGAAAGTCAGTGTACGGTCGGCTTCGATGCCGGTCTCGACCAGTTGGCCGAGACCGGAAATACGAAAGCCCGGCGCCAGGTTTTCGTCGCGGATGCCGCGCCGTAGGGCGGCGGCGACGCACACGACGAGATCGATCTGATTCTCTTCCGCCAGTTTCGACCAGCGATTGACGATGTTACGATCGTCCAGCGGCGGTTCGGTGAGCCGCGTGGAGTTGTTCACGCCGTCGTGGTAGAAGAACACACGGTGTATCTCGTGGCCTTTCGCCAGCGCCGCCTTGCAGAACAGGTAGGCGGAATCCGCCGCCTGGTGCTGATAGGGGCCTTCATTGACCAAAATACCGAATTTCATCGCGTGCCAGTCCTCAAAAACGGATGTGCGTCGACGCATTGAGATTGACACGGGCGCCGCGCCAGTCGTCGATCAGATACTTGGTGAAAGGCAGACCGGTCTTTTCGAAGAAACGCGGCCAGCCGATACGCTCGACCCAGTCGGAGAGGCGTTCCCAGGGGCGGGCATCGTTCTTGTACACGTGCAGGATGTTCTTCACCACCGCGGCAACTTCCGGCCAGCGCGGAGCGTTATTGGGCAGACCGGATGTCACCATCTTCATGAAGGTCGGCTTGCCGCGGGCGTTGGCATTCTTGCCGCCAACCCAGATGGCCAGCTTGGAATGTTCCGGATCGTTGATCTGCATCGGTGGGCAGGGTGGGTAGCAGGCGCCGCAGCAGATGCATTTCTTCTCATCGACTTCCAATGACGGCTTACCATTGACCAGAGCCGGCCGGATGGCCGCCACCGGGCAACGCGCCACCACGGTCGGACGCTCGCAGGCATTGGCGACCAGGTCATGATTAATGATGGGCGGCTTGGTGTGCTGGATGATGATGGCAATATCCGCCTGGCCGCCGCAGTTGATTTCGCAGCAGGAGGTGGAAAGATGCACACGGTTGGGCATCTCTTCGCGCTTGAACTCGTCATAGAGTTCATCCATCAGCGCCTTCACCACGCCCGAGGCGTCGGTGCCGGGAATATCGCAATGCAACCAGCCCTGGGTATGGGCGATCATGGAAATCGAATTGCCCGTGCCGCCGACCGGGAAGCCATGCTTCTCCAGTTCGGCGATCAGCGGGGCGACTTTGCCCTGCTCGCTGACCATGTACTCGATGTTGGAGCGGATGGTGAAGCGGACATGTCCTTCGGCATACTGGTCGGCAATGTCGCAGAGCTTGCGGATGGTATGCACGTCCATTTGCCGCTGGGTCCCGGCACGCACGCTCCAGACCTCGTCACCGTCGTGCGAAACGTGGTGCAGCACGCCGGGGCGCGGGCGGTCATGATATTTCCAGTTGCCGTAATTCTTGAGCAGTTTCGGGTGCAGATACGGCTTGTTATCCGGCACGCCGCTTTCGATCGCCCGACGCAATGGTGCTTGAGCCATGATTTTCTCCGGTAAGTATTGGGACTGCTTACTCGCCTACACGTCTACACTCAGGCGGCGGCTTTTTTGGTGTTGATCCTGGCCACCTCGTCATCCCAGTCGTCCATGCGGACATACGGGTTGGTGCGCGGCGCCGAAACCATGTTGGAGTCGATGTCGATGTCGATGCCTTCAAGGAAATTGACCAGGCCGATGCGTTCGATCATTTCGCCGGTGCGCTCATGCTCCAGCGCATTCTCGGCGAAGAAATCGATGATCTTCTGCGCCAGTTCGACCAGCTTTTCGTAATCCCCTTCTTCCTTCAGCGGCATGAACGGCACGACGACCGTACCCATCAGGTCACCGATCTTCAGCGTGCGCTTGCCGCCGACGAGAATCGTGGCGCCCTTGTCGGTGCCCGTCGCCAGTGCGCCGGTCATGACGTTGATGCAATGCATGCAGCGCACGCAGTCCTTGTTGTCGATTTCCAGTGCCTTTTCGGCATTCACGGCGACGGAGGAAATGTTGCCGGCCTTGCGCACCTTGGAGATATCCTTGATCTGGATGGCCTTGGTGGGGCAGCGCGAGACGACGTCATTGACCAGTTCATCCATGCCGTGTCTTTCGAACCATTTCTTGGCCAGCGCCTCGTCGGTACGGATGTTGTCGCGCCAGGTGCCGATCACCGCCATATCTGAGCGCTGGATCGAGTTCATGCAATCGTTGGGGCAACCGGAGAATTTGAACTTGAATTTGTAGGGCAACGCGGGGCGATGCAGATCGTCGAGGAAGGTGTTGACGACCTGACGCAACGCCTTGGCTTCGTCGTAGCAGGATTGCTCGCAACGCGCCGCGCCGACGCAGGACATCGACGTACGCACTGACGGCCCGGCGCCACCCAGATCGAAGCCCATTTCGTTGATTTCGTCGAAAGCCTTCTGGACATTCTCGGTGGTGACGCCCTGGAACATGATGTCGCCCGACTGGCCGTGCAAAGCGATCAAGCCGGAACCATACTTCTCCCAGATGTCGCAGAATTTACGCAAGGTTCCCGTGTCGTAGTGCATCCCGGCCGGCGGCATGACACGGACGGTATGGAATTCGGCGGCGTCGGGATAGACCGGCTTGCCGGCCGCGTCCTTGATCTCGGTAAAGCGCGGGATGATCCCGCCGCCATAACCGATGACGCCGACCGTGCCGCCTTTCCAGTAACCTTTGCGGGTCTGGTAGGAGTGCTCCAGGTGGCCGAGCAGATCGACCACGTAGTCCTTATCCTGGGCGAGACGTTTCAAACCTGTGACGAAGCTGGGCCATGGCCCGCTTTCAAGCTGGTCGAGATTAGGCGTCGGATGCTGTTTCTTGGCCATGATGGTCTCCTCAAATCGGTGGCGTTAAGTCTCGGTCCGAAGGATGGTAGGAGACACCGCAGTGCA
>JBAYJH010000440.1:0-3065 GCA_041665185.1 Sterolibacterium sp. | reverse complement strand
GCTCATCGTGTGCAAATCGATCACCGGCACATGCTTTTCCCGGGCGACGGTTTTCATCGCATCGGCGTAAGGCTGGAGGTTGTCGAGCAGCGTGCCGTCGGTGTTGAACCAGCGCCGGTGCATCGGCGTGATTAGCACAGGCGTCGCGCCGGCCGCGCGGGCTTCGTCAATGTAGCGGCACAGGTTCGCGGGATAGTCGGTCGCCGCATCGGTGGCCTCGGGACGCTCCTTCGCATGCGAGTCGTTATGTCCGAATTGAATCAGCACCAGATCCGGCTTCTCTGCGAGCGTCTTTGCCCAGCGACCTTCGGCGGCGAACGTCTTGGTGCTGCGGCCGCCCACGGCGAGATTCACGACCATCACCGAATCGTCGAAGTAACCCGCGATGAATTGGCCCCAGCCGCGGTTCGGACTGTCCGGGGCGTATTCGCAGACGGTTGAGTCGCCGATGATGGCAATCTTGGCGGGTTCCCGCGCAAAGAGTGGCGCGGCTGTGAAAATGAAGGCGAGGAGAGTGCGCATGGGTTCAGGGTTTCGATGGTTGGGGCCGGGGCGCTGGAGCAGGAACGTCTCCAGCTTTATCATGGTTTTCAGCCCGACCGGCGTCATGGTTCACCGCGGATCAGTGCGGTCTTCCGTCACCGGCATTTCCTCCGGCGCGGAACCATCGGGTGCCGTGAGGGTGAACGTGCCGCGCAACCGGGTGTCCTCCGACGAGGCGCCGACGAACACCGTGAAACGGCCGGGTTCGACCATCCACTGGTTGTTCCGGTCATAGAGTGCGAGATCAGCGGGCTTGAGCTTGAACTCCACGGAGCGCGTTTCACCCGGCGCCAATGGGAGGCGGGCGAATCCGCGCAAGACTTTCTCGAACGTGATGACGCTGCTGTAATCGTCGCGTACATAGAGTTGGACCACCTCGTCGCCCGTCCGATTGCCGGTGTTGGTTACGTCACAGGTCACGGTGATAATCGAAGATGGAGCCGTTGCCCCAGGCCCGGCGAAGACGGCACCGGCCTCAGCGAGACCGGCTGCAGGGATCCGTTCAGGAGCTATTTGCAGATTCGTATACTGAAAAGTAGAGTAGCTTAGCCCGTGGCCGAAGGGGAAAAGCGGACCTTGCACCTGGCCGGGGTCGCGCGCCTGTGAAGCCGGATGGGCAGGAAAATTCAGCGGAATCTGGCCGACGGTCCGCGGAAACGTGATGGGCAGCCGGCCTGCCGGGTTGTAGTCGCCCAGCAACACCTCGGCCAGCGCCGTGCCGCCCGCTTCTCCGGGAAACCATATCTCCACGATCGCCGGCACGTGCTGCACCGCCCAGTTGACACTCAGCGGCCGGCCATTGCTGAGCACCAGCACCAGCGGCTTGCCGGTGGCGGCGAGCGCGCGGAGCAGTTCCTCCTGGTAGCCGGGAAGATCGAGACTGACGCGGCTGGCCGATTCGCCGCAGAGCGCGTTCGTCTCACCGAGCACGGCGATGATGACATCGACATCCCGCGCCGCAGCGACCGCGTCGGCAATGCCGGACTGCACCGCCGCAGACGGCGGTTCCTTGAACGTGTCGCTTGCGGGAAACTGCTCGTCCTTCACATCAACACCCTTGGCGTAGCGCACCTCGACGCCTGGCCCGAGATTGGCGCGGAGTCCGGCGAGCGGGGTGACGAAGTTGAGCCGCTGCGCGCCATAGCGCGACCACCAGGCGTTCGGATCGTCGGCCAGCGGGCCGGCCACCAGCATCTTTTTCAGCTTTTCGCGGGCGAGTGGAAGTGCGTTGTGCTCGTTCTTCAGCAGGATGATGGATTCGCGTGCGGCACGCTCCGAGACCGCCAGGTGCTCAGGGGCGCGCACAATCCTGTCGGCTGCGGTAGGGTCGGCCACATAGGGCCGGTCAAAGAGCCCGAGCCAGAACTTGACGCGCAGGATGTCCCGCACCCGTTCATCGATCACGGCCATCGACAGTTTGCCGTCGCGCACGAACTGGCGGAGCGGCTGCGCGAAAACTTCGGGTGGATCGAAGTCGGTGCGAATGTTCAGCCCGGCCTCGACGGACTGCCGGATGGCGTCGGCGGGCGTCGGTGCTACGCGGTGCTTGCGATAGATGTATTCAACCGCCCCGCTGTCGGAAACAACATAGCCCTTGAAACCAAATTCGCCCCGAAGAATCTCGGTCAAGAACAGCTTGCTTGCCGCGAGCGGGATACCGTCGTAATCGTTGTATGAGGCCATGATACCGAGAGCGCCGCCATCGCGCACGGCGCGGCGGAAGGGCTCAAGCAGGATGGTCTGCACCTCGCGCCATGTGACCTGAGGGTCGGTGCGCGCTTCGCCGTCGCGGCCCCCCTTCGGGTTGCCGTAGATTGCGAAGTGCTTGAGCGTGGAAACGACCTGTTGCTGCTGGATGCCGCGCACCTGTTCGACCCCGAGCGTGCCGGCGAGGAACGGATCCTCGCCGTAGGTCTCGATGGTGCGGCCCCAGCGGGGATCGCGCGCCAAGTCGAGGACCGGCGAATAGACATTGGTGTAGCCGAGCGCGCGGGCTTCGCGGCCCGTGACTTCCCCGATCTTACGCACAAGCACTGCGTCCCACGTGCTGGCCACAGCCAACTCCGCCGGGAAACTGGTGGTCTTCGAGTGCAGCAACCCCCGGATGCCCTCGTTGGTGAAATCGACCGGGATGCCCAGTCGGGTCTGTTCGACAAACCAGCGCTGCACATCATTGATGGCTTGGGCGTGCAACGACCAAGGCAAGTCGTGCAGCGGATCGGCGAGATTCTTCGTCCAGCCGATGTTGCCGTTCATGTGCTCGTCGATGTTGCCGATGCCATCCTTCCAGAATGAGGCCTTCCACGCCTCGGTCGGCAGCTCGTTTTTTAACACACGTGGATAGCCATAGAGCGTGACCATCTGCGCGGTCTTTTCCTCCACCGTCATCTGGCCGAGCAGGTCAGCGATGCGTGTGTCCACAGGCAATGTTGCGTCCTCGTAGGGGTCTTGCACGCCGTTCTTGTTCAGGTCGACCCAGCCCTTGTGATAGATGGAAGCCATGGGGCCCGCCAAGACCCGGC
>JBAYJH010000439.1:0-3078 GCA_041665185.1 Sterolibacterium sp. | reverse complement strand
GTGACCATCGAGGTGGATTTCGATGGGACCATCCTGTGGAACACCCAGGTGGTGCAGGGCAAGCCGGACCTGGAGGCGCGCATGCGCGCGGCGGCCGGGCAACCGATACAACCCGAGGTTCATCTCAGACCCAACAAGCTGGTCAAGTATCAGCACGTCGCCATGGTCATGGCCGCGGCTCAGCGTCTCAATCTGATGAAGATCGGGGTGATTGGGAATGAGCAGTTCGTGAATTGAGCGTAGAAGGCATCGAGCACGATGAATCAGCATTTCCGCAACATTGCCCGCGTCCTGGGCGCGCTCTGCATCGCCCTCGCAATCTCCTGCAATTCGGTACAGGCCGAGGAACCAGCCGCAGCGGCCAAGCCGCAACCGACGGCGCGGCCGGAAGTCGGCAAGCCGATTCAGGCGGCACTGGACCTGCTGAAACAGAAGAAAGGCAAGGAGGCGCTGGTCAAACTGCGCGAAGTCGATGCCATCAAGGACAAGACGCCTTATGAGGAGTATCTGACCGAGTACGTGCGCGGCCAAAGCGCCGCAGCGGTGGGTGAAGCCAGCGTTGCGGCACATGCCTTCGAAACGGTTGCGGGCTCCGTCCACGCCGCTGAAAAAGACAAGGTACAGTTTCTGGGGGCTGCCGCCGCCCAGTATTACCAGGCCAAGGACTATGCCAAGTCGGTCGACCTCGTCGGACGCTATTTCAAGGCCGGTGGCAACGACAAAGCTTTTCATGTGCTCCAGGTTCAGGCCTTGTACCTGGGGAGTAACTATGCGCTCGCCGCCAAGGAGTTGCTGGCCGACATTCAGATGGACGAGGAGGCGGGCAAGACGCCCGCCGAAATGCAGCTCCAAATGCTCTCGTCGGCCTATGACAAGCAGCAGGATAAGGCCGGTTACGTCCATGCCCTGGAAAAACTGCTCGCCTATTACCCCAAGAAGGATTACTGGCTGGCTGCCATATACAGCGTGACTTCGCGCAACGGCTTCCCCGACCGGATGTCGCTGGATGTCGCCCGGCTACGGCTCGCCACCGGCACCATGCGCACCGCCGATGATTACGTAAACGCCGCGCAACTGGCGCTACAGGCGGGCTTCCCGGCGGAAGCCAGGCGCTATGTCGATGGCGGCTATGCAGCCGGGCTGCTCGGCAGCGGCGCCGATGCCGAGCGCCACAAGAGGCTCAAGGACCTCACCGCCAAGACTCTGGCCGCGGACATCAAGGTACTGGGCCAGGACGATGCCCAGATGGCTGCCGCCAAAGACGGCACGGGATTGTTTAACTCCGGGCTAAACTACGTCCTGCATGGCCGCGCCGACAAGGGATTGGGGATGATGGAAAGCGGCATCGCCAAGGGCGGCTTGAAACATCCGGACGATGCCCGTTTGCAGTTGGGCTATGCCCACCATCTGGCCGGGCAACCGCAAAAGGCGGTCCAGGTTCTCAAGAAGATCCCGGGTACCGACGGGGTCGCCGCGCTGGCGCGGCTTTGGGCGGTTCGGGCCGGGCAGTCTCAGTAGTCAGTCAACACGAAACGCCTCCGTCGGGCTGAAGCCCGACCTACGCCCCGAAGGAAGTCCCCTTGGGGGACGCCCCGAAGGTGCCGCGAAGCAAATCCCCTTGCGGGAATGTCCCCAAGGGGGCGGAGGCGGCGTTTCAGTTTCATGTTGTGACTGGACTCCTGGCGGAAAATTGCTGGCCCGAACTTTCAGGAGGCTTGCCGGCGGATGCGGTGGTCGGCCTTGGGGATGGCACTGAGTAGTTTCTGGGTGTACGGATGTTGCGGCCGCAGGTAGATATCGTCGGAGTTGGCGAACTCCACTACCTCGCCCTGGTTCATCACCATCACCTGGTCGGACATGTATTTGACCACGGCCAGATCGTGGGAGATGAAGATGTAGGAGAGGCCGAATTCGTCCTGTAGGTCCTGTAGCAGGTTCAACACCTGGGCCTGCACCGAGACGTCCAGGGCCGACACCGATTCGTCGCAGATCAGGACGTCCGGCTTCATGGTCAGGCAGCGGGCGATGGCGATGCGCTGGCGCTGTCCGCCGGAAAATTCATGCGGGTATTTTTGGTATGAGGCCGCGGGCAAACCGACGCGGTCGAGCAACTCATGGACCAGGCGGGTGCGTTCCGCCTCGCCGCCGCCGATGCCGTGGATCAGCAGCGGTTCCGAGAGAATCTGCCCGACCGTGAAGCGCGGGTTCAGCGACGCATAGGGGTTCTGGAAAATGATCTGGATGCGGCGTTTGTAAGGTTTGAACTCGGCTTTCGGCATCGCCAGGATGTCATGGCCTTCGAACAGTGCTTCGCCCGACGTGGCTTCATGCAAGCGCATCAGGGTCAGTCCCACGGTGGTCTTGCCGGAGCCGGACTCGCCCACCACGCCGAGCGTCTTGCCGCGCGGCAGCTTGAACGAAACGCCTTGCACCGCCTTGAACTCGCGGCTGCCGAACAAGCCTTCGCGCGAGAAGAAGCTCTTGCCCAGATTGCGCACATCGAGAATGATCGCTTCGCCACCGGCGAAGCCGCGGGCGCGCTCCTGCGCTTCCTCGGGCGGCTTGTCCGCGTTCATGAAATCCTCGATCACCGCCAGGCGCCGTGGCCGCTTTTCCAGCGGTGGACGGCACTGGAGCAAGGCCCGGGTGTACACGTCGCGCGGACTGCGGAACACCTCGTCGGTGGTTCCTTTTTCGCGAATTTCGCCGTCGCGCATCACCACCACATGGTCGGCGATCTCGCCGACCACCGCCAGATCGTGGGTGATGAACAACACCGACATGCGATGCCTGTCCTGGAGGGCCGCCATCAATTCGAGGATCTGCTTCTGGATGGTCACGTCGAGCGCCGTGGTCGGTTCGTCGGCGATCAGCAGCTTGGGGTTGCAGGCGATCGCCATGGCAATCATCACCCGCTGCTGCTGGCCGCCCGAAAGCTGGAATGGGTAGGCCGCGCTCTTGGCCTGCGGATCGGGAATGCCGACCTCGTCCAGCAGCTCGAGCACACGCGCCTGAGCCTGTCGGGGGTTGAATCCGAGATGCAGGCGCAACACTTCCGCAATCTGGTAGCCGACGGTG
>JBAYJH010000438.1:0-3111 GCA_041665185.1 Sterolibacterium sp. | reverse complement strand
TGAGGCCGACGCCAACTAGGCATGTACTTGAGGAGTAAGGAGAGCTGGGCCGAAAAAAATATTCGAGCCTGGCCCCTTTAGCTTGCTCCCAAAACCTGATGGCTGACAACGCCACATTGGGCCAAGCGGACAATTCTAGTAATTATGACCTCCGCGCGGCTGCGCAGGGCATCCTCGACCAAATGCAACCGTATTTGAGCCTCAGCGAAGGAGACGTAGTTATGTTTATCCTCGACATGCCGGACGTTCCGTCGCAGTACGCCCCGGTGATGATTGCCCAGGCGTCCCAGGAGCAGCAAGGCGCAGCCAAGTCGGAGCGCACTGTTGGTGTTTGCCAAGCGCTCAGCAACCCGGCTTTTGACGGGGCTGTTGCTACGGCGGAAAACAGCCTGACTCCAGCGGGCGACGTAATCAACTATTTCTATAGCTTTGAGAATCGTAAGGTCACAGGTCCATCTACGGTTACCGTGTTGGCGTATCCCAAACACGGCAACCTCGAAGATTTAGGTACGGTTGTATACGATGAGAGTGGACGTGCTATTCGAGATACTGGCGAAAGAAGTTATAGCTACATCCCTGAAACCGGCTACCTCGGTCAGGATAGCGCCACCTTGCTTGTAGAGATCGGAGGCTACAAAGTCAAGATCGTCTATGTATTCAAAGTGGCGATGGAAGTCGATTATAAGAAAGCAGAACTGTTGTGTGCGAAGTCGTATTGGAAAATCTCCGCCGTTCTGGATGCCAACGGTGGAGGCAAAATCACTGCCGTTGACTTCCAGTCGCCAATGAGTGGCGGTATCGGTAGTTCAGCGACTGACACCACGGCGTTAGCGACTGAGTTTGGATCGGGTTTTCTTGGCACTGCCGCTACATCGGGCATCAGTTTTAACGTTGCCGATCTACCCAACGGTGCTCTCGGCCAAACTACCAATCGATATGTCACCCTAGCCACCGACGCGGCCGAGTACGGCTGGTTCATCGATTCCACCCCGGCCGACAACTCGGAATTCCTTCCCACCAGCAACCCCAACGAGTGGGTCGCCAAAGCCGACTCGGAAGCCGCCGGCAAGATAGATATGCTCTCCGTCCTCCTGCACGAATACGGCCACGCCCTCGGCATCGAGCACAGCGCCGACAGCGGCGACTACATGGCCTCCACGCTCCAGCCCGGTGTGCGCCGCCTGCCGAGCACCGAGGAACTCGCCCTCATGGCGCAACTCGTCGGCGAGATCAAGTCCGGATCGAACGGCGCGCCCGATACCCCGCAATCGCCCAGCCTGCCGATCGGCACGACCCTGAGCGCCTTGCTGATCGGCCGCCTGCGCCGCACTGCCTACGGCAGTTGGTCGCCGGTGTTCGACAGCGTACAAGTTCCCGCGCCGGTAGTGCGATTCGAGATCGCCTCCAACCCGACCTTGACCGATCCCAAACTCCAGACGGGAACAGGCTGGGAAACCCAAGGCAATGTCTCGATCGGCAACGGCGCCGCCATCCTCTCCGAAACCTCCACAAGCCAGACCCGCCTCAACCAGGTCTTCATCGTCGGCGAGCACGACCGTTACCTCAGCTTCACCGTCGCCGGCATCGGCCTCGACGCCCCGAAGGAAGTCCCCTTGGGGGACGACCAGGCGAACGGTCCGGACGACGCTTTCGAAGTCGGCCTGCTCGATGGCAATAGCGGTGCCTCGCTCGCCGGCACCATCGGCCTGACCCACAGCGACGCGCTGCTCAACCTCCAGGCTGACGGCAGCGAATTCGTGGGGCAGGGCATCACCAGCACCGCCAACGCCGATGGCAGCCGCACCTACCGCATCGACCTCTCCGGCATCGACGCCGGCACCGCAGTCAACCTGAGCTTCGACCTCATCGGCTTCGGCCCCGCTACGAGCCACGTCACTGTGCGTGACATCCGCATTGGCATCCCCGAAGCGCATGACGACAGCGTCGCCACCTCGGAGGACACGCCGCTTGCCATCCTTGAGCTGCCTGCGGCAACGATGAGGGCGACTGAGGCATAATTCGAACCCCTTTGTCTTTGCCGCGCTCGAGGCGCTGCGCAGCGATAGCTGCCGGGCTTTGTTTGCTGTTTCGATTTATCGTAGTTCAAGGAAATCAAGAAAAATGAAAAGTTCTTCCCACGCTCTGCTGTCGGTGTTCCGGGATCACGGTATCGACCGGGTGTTCCTGGTGCCGGGCGAAAGCTATTTGGGCATTCTGGATGCCTTGTGCGACTTTCCAAGTATCGACGCCGTGACCTGCCGCCACGAGTCGGGCGCCGGTTTCATGGCGGTGGCCGACGCCAGGCTCAGCCGCAGGCCCGGCATCGCGCTGGTGAGCCGCGGCCCCGGCGCGAGCAATGCCACGATCGCCGTGCACACGGCGCAGCAGGATGCGATTCCGATGATCCTGATCGTGGGCCAGGTACCGAAGGCCGACCTGCGGCGCGAGTCGTTCCAGGAGATCGATTACCGGCGCATGTACGGCACCATCGCGAAATGGGTGTTCGAAGCGACCGATCCGGGCCAGCTGGCCGAAGCTGCATTCAAGGCGATCCGCATCGCGACTTCGGGCACGCCCGGTCCGGTGGTGCTGGTGATACCGGAGGATCTGCAGCAGCAGCAAGTGGCGCAGCCGCGCTGGCTCGCGCACGAGCACGCACGCACCCAGCCCGATGCCGCGACGCTGGCCGACTTGCTGCGCCGGATCGAAGCTGCCGAGCGTCCCCTGATCGTCGCCGGCGGCGCGTTCGAGGCGAGCGGCGGGCGCGAGGCGCTCGCGGCCCTGGCCGAGGCCTGGCAGATTCCGGTCGCATTGTCCTTCCGGCGGCATGATCTGTTCTCGAATCTGCATCCGCTTTACGCTGGCGATCTCGGACTCGCGAATCCGAAGGTGCAGATCGACGCTTTCCGCGACAGCGACCTGATCCTGGCGCTGGGCACGCGTTTCGGCGACATCACCAGCCAGGGATATGCTTTTCCCGATTTGCCGCGCCCGACGCAGACCTTCGTGCATGCCTATGCCGACGACCATATCGTCGGTCTGCACTTCGCCCCCGATTTCGGCCTGGTATGCGATCCGGTCGCACTCGCGCGAGCGCTGACGCCGGCGGCG
>JBAYJH010000437.1:0-3141 GCA_041665185.1 Sterolibacterium sp. | reverse complement strand
TGGAATTCGATCGCCTGCTCGCCGACATCCCGCCCGGCGATCCCTTCCACGTGCTCGGCGAGTCCAGCGCCGAACAATGACTATGTTGCCTACCGCACAGAAGGCGGTAGGGCAGAGTCGCTATTGTTCGTGGCGACAAAGCAGTTCCGATCGGTAATCCTGGGTAAAGCCGGGATGCCTGCAATATGTTGCACGGGTCCGGTGAGGTCTCTGACAACTTGCTCCCGCCGATCTTGTAATCCCGTGCGGACAGTTCCCGCTGGTTAGCCATGGTCATAGAATCCCTCGCCTCCGTGATTCACAAGCCCCCAGCAAGCGATCTGGAAGCCATCACTGAAATCGATCGCCAGGAAGCCATGCTCAAGACCGGCGCCTTGCAGAACGCAATATTCAACAGCGCCAACTTCTCCTGCATTGCCACCGACGAGAAGGGCGTCATCCAGATCTTCAATGTCGGCGCAGAGCGCATGCTCGGTTACCGGGCCGCCGAGATCCTGAACAAATTCACGCCGGCCGATATCTCCGATCCACAGGAACTGATTGCCCGTGCCCAAGCGCTCAGCGCCGAGCTTGAAACCACGGTTGCACCGGGCATCGAGGCTTTGGTGTTCAAGGCTTCGCGCAGGATCGAGGACGTCTACGAACTGACCTACATCCGCAAGAATGGCAGCCGCTTCCCGGCCGTGGTGTCGGTGACGGCGCTGCGCGATGCCCAGGATGGCATCATCGGCTACCTGTTGATCGGCACGGACAACACCGCGCGCAAGCAGATCGAAGCCGAAAAACGGCGTTTTTTGGAGATCCAGGAAGAAACCGGCAGACGGCTACAGCAGGCCAACCTCACCTTGATCATCAGCGAGGAGAAGCTCAAGGTTACCCTCAATTCCATAGGCGACGCGGTGGTCACCACCGATGCCGAAGCACGTGTCACGCTGCTGAATCCCCTGGCCGAGCAGCTTACCGGCTGGAAGCAGGCGGAAGCCATCGGTTGCCCGGTGACCGAGGTCATCGACATCATCAACAAGGAAACCCGCCAGCATTCCGCCGTGCCGGTCATGGCGACCCTAGCGCATGGCAAGATCAAGGGTCTGGCCAACCATACGGTATTGATTGCACGCGATGGCAGCGAACGCGACATCGCCGACAGTTGCGCCCCCATTTGCGATCACGAGGGCCGGGTGATCGGCGCCGTGCTGGTATTTCGCGATGTCACCGAGGAATATGCGGCGCAGCAGGCGCTCGTCGATAAGAACGTCGATCTGGAAAACGCCCGGGCGGTGGCGGAAAAGGCCAGTCTGGCAAAGTCCACTTTCCTGTCCAGCATCAGCCACGAGTTGCGCACCCCGCTCAATGCGATTCTCGGGTTTACCCAGTTGCTGGAGTCCGGCTTGCCGCCGCCGACGGATAAACAAATGGAGCGGCTGCACCAGATCGCCAAAGCGGGTTGGTACCTCCTGGAACTGATCAACGAGATCCTCGATCTTTCGGTGATCGAATCCGGCAAGCTATCGCTGTCACGGGAATCCGTATCGTTGTCCGAGATCATGCGCGAATGCCAGACCATGATCGAACCGCAGGCGCAGGTGCGCGGCATCCGGATGGGATTCGTGGCATTCGACAGCTCCTGGCATGCCAATGTCGATCGAACCCGGGTTACCCAGGCGTTGATCAACCTGCTGTCCAATGCCATCAAATACAACCGCGAGAACGGCACGGTCGAGGTGAAATGCACCTGCACGCCGGAACGCCTGCGCATCAGCATCAAGGACAGCGGGGCAGGGCTGTCGCCCGAGCAGTTGCTGCAGCTGTTTCAGCCGTTCAATCGGCTGGGGCAAGAGAACGGCAGCGAGGAGGGTACCGGCATCGGTCTGGCGATCACCAAGCAACTGATAGAACTGATGGGCGGCACCATCAGCGTCGAGAGCACCGTCGGCGTGGGTAGCGAATTCGTCATTGAACTGATCCGCGACGTGACGCCGCGGCTTGCCGCGGGAAACACCATGCCCACGGACTCCGGTATCCATCCCACGGATCAGGCGAGCGCACCACCGCGCACCCTGCTCTATGTGGAAGACAATCCGGCCAATCTGATGCTGGTCGAGCAAATCATCGAGAGCCATCCGCGGATTCGGATGCTTAGCGCGCGCGACGGCAACGTCGGCGTCGCCCTTGCGCGCGCCCATCTGCCGGATGTAATCCTGATGGACATCAACCTGCCCGGCATCAGCGGCATTGAAGCCATGAAGATTCTCAGGAAAGACCCGGCGACGAAACACATTCCCATCATTGCCCTCAGCGCCAATGCGATGCTTCGCGATATCACCAAGGGGTTGGAGGCCGGATTCTTCAGATATCTCACCAAGCCGATCAAGATCAACGAATTCATGAATGCTCTGGACGACGCTTTGAGGTTTTCGGCCACGAGTCATTAGGATCCGGCCGGCAAACACCGGTTTCGGGTCTTCGTCGCAGTTTATGGAAGAGGCACCCGTCGCCTGCCAGGAAGATGCTGCGCACGGTCGTCAATGTGTGCCAGCGCACGGTGAGTTCATGGATCGTCAAGTAGGCTGGCGTCGGCTGCGCAAAGTACCGCGGGCAGGCGCCTTCAATCGGCATCATCCGTATTTTCTCCCCACTCGCCGGACATGAGCATGAACGACTTCGCAGCAAGAAATACCACCACCCCGGGCGCGCGACGGGATCGAACCACGCCCGAAGGCAAGCCCGGTCCGGTCCCTCCCGACGAGGGTGCGGCCAGGGTGGATATCATCGTGGAGAGCCGGCGACAGGAGGCGTTGCTGCGGGCCGGCGCGTTGCAGACGGCGATCTTCAACAGCGCCAACTTCTCCAGCATCGCCACGGACGCCAAAGGGGTGATCCAGATTTTCAACGTCGGCGCCGAGCGCATGCTGGGCTATGCGGCGGCCGACGTGATGAACAAGATCACGCCGGCCGATATCTCCGATCCACAGGAAGTAATTGCGCGCGCCAAGGCGCTCAGCGTGGAACTCGAAACGCCGATCACACCGGGCTTCGAGGCCCTGGTGTTCAAGGCCTCGCGCGGCATCGAGGACATCTACGAACTGACCTACATCCGCAAGGACGGCAGCCGCTTCCCGGCGGTGGTGTCGGTCACGGCCC
>JBAYJH010000436.1:0-3195 GCA_041665185.1 Sterolibacterium sp. | reverse complement strand
CCACGGCAACCACGAATATGATGGGCCCGAGCGAGGCGGCCATCGACGGCTCGGTGACGAAAGCCAGGCCGCCGATCACGCCGGCCAGGCCGGCGAGCGCGGTACCGCCGCCGAATACCAGCATGAACACGCGCGGCACATTGTGGCCGAGCGCTTCCGCCATGGCCGGATGGGTGAGCGCCGCCTGGATCACCAGGCCGATGCGGGTGCGCTTGAGCAGCAGGTAGACCGAGAACAGCATCAGCAGCGCAACCAGCATCATGAAGCCGCGCAGCTTGGGAAAGGCAGTCGAGTACAGCACGAATAGGGGGCCGTCGAGCACCCCGGGCACGCGGTAGGGAACCGCGGTGAGGCCCCAGATCACTTTCACAACTTCCTCTACGAGGTAGGCAAGACCGAAGGTGAACAGCAATTCCGCGACGTGCCCCCAGCGGTGCACGGTGCGCAGGCCGTAGCGCTCGACCAGCGCGCCAAGCACACCCACCAGCAGCGGCGCGAGGACCAGCGCCGGAAAGAAACCGATCTTGAGACCGAGCGAGTAGGCGAGATAGGCGCCCACCATGTAAAAAGCCGCGTGCGCGAAATTGAGCACGCCCATCATGCTGAAGATCAGCGTGAGCCCCGAGGACAACATGAACAGCAGCAGTCCATAGGACACGCCGTTCAACAGGGAGATGACAAAGAATTCCATTCCGTGGATCCGGGTAGGCGAAGCGAAGGCCAGGCGGACCCGGCCTCCTTTTAGGTCCGGGGCACCGGCTCAGATGCCCCGCAATCGCGCTCGGTTCAGTTCGGCCGCTTCATCTGGCAGGACGTGGGCTGGGTGGCGACGTAGGCCGGAATCTCCGCCTCGGTCTCCCAGCCGTAGCCGGTATTCTCCTGATCATACTTGACCGTCTTGCCGTTCACCTTGACCCACTTGGCGATGGTCACCGGCTGCTGCGCCTGGTGGTCGGTCTTGCGCATTTCCACCTCGCCGTTGAGGCTTTGGACCTTCATGCCCTCGAGCGCCTTGGCCACCTTGACCGGGTCGGTCGATTTGGTTTCCTTGAACGCCTTGGAAAGGAACGCGATGCCGGTATAGGTCGCCATCGTGTAGTAATCGTCGTTGTATTTCTTCTTGTAGGCCATGGCGAGGTCGGCGCCGACGAATTTCGGGTTGTTCACGTTCCAGTAACCCACGTAATAGACCTTGTTTGCCCCGGATGCGCCCATGGCTGTCGGCACGCCCGTGGTCGAGGCGTAATAGGTGTAGAAGTTGACGTTCAGTTCGGCATCCTTCGCCGCCTTGATCAGCAGAGCGAGGTCGCTGCCCCAGTTGCCGGTGATCACGGTGTCCGCGCCCGCGGCCTTGATCTTGGAAACGTAGGGGGCAAAATCCTTCACCTGCGCAATCGGGTGCAAATCCTCGCCGACGATCTTGATGTCGGGGCGCTTGCGCGCGAGATATTCCTTCGCCGCGCGCGCCACCGCAATACCGAAGGAGTAGTTCTGGTTGAGCAGGTAGACCTTCTTGATGTTCTGGTTCTTGGCGAGGAACGAGGTCAGCGCCTCCATCTTCATGTCCGAGTTGATGTCGAGGCGGAAGTGCCAATAGCTGCACTTGCTGTTGGTCAGGTCGGGGTCGACCGCGGCGTAGTTCAGGTAGACGATTTCCTTCCCGGGATTGCGCGAGTTGTACTTGTCCACCGCGTCGGCGAGCGCCAGCGCCACCGAGGAGCCATTGCCCTGCACGATGTAGCGGATGCCCTGATCCTCCACCTGCTTCAGGATGGTGAGCGATTCCTGCGGCGAAAGCTTGTTGTCGAAGGGGACGATTTCGAATTTCGGCCCGCCTGCCCAATTTTTCTGGTTGGCGATGTCGGCGATGTACTGCCAGCTGCGCAGCTGATTCTGGCCGACCGGACCGAGCAGGCCGGAGAGCGGGTCGATGAAGGCTATCTTGACCGTTTGCGCGTGAGCGTAACCTGCAAAAAGGGCCAAAGACAAAAACAGAGCCCCAAAACCGCGTTTGAGATTGAACATACTTCCTCCTTTATTGACGTAGCCCCCGAGTAGGGGCGATGGCTACTTTTGACGCTGATATCCTGCGCTGCCCGTCTCACGCTACACCGTGCACGGCACCCTCGTCCAGCCGCGATAGCAAGGACGGGCAATAAGTACGTACGGCAGGTTACAGCATGTTTTGCCCCAGATCAAACGTCCATGGACCGGTTGCTGGACCAGGTCAAAAGTGTTTGCTGCGGGCAAGCGCAGCCGCCGCGCTGGCTGCGCCCGGCCTTGATTGACACCGTTTCTGCGGCAGGGTAACTTGCGCCGTCTGTCGGAGTTTCGTGTTTTCACGGGAGAAAAAACATGCTGCGCGGCCTGATCCAGGAAGTTCCTCTGCTCATTTCTTCGCTTATCACCCATGCCAGCCGGCATCATGGCGACACCGAAATCGTGTCGCGCAGGGTCGAAGGCCCGGCCGCGGACGGCAGCGGCGCCTTCCACCGGTACACCTACCGCGACGCGCACAAGCGCGCGCGCCAGCTGGCGCAGGCGCTAGCCCGCCTGGGGGTGAAGGAGGGCGACCGCGTCGGCACGCTCGCCTGGAACGGCTACCGCCATTTCGAGGCGTTCTACGGCATCTCGGGCATGGGCGCGGTGATGCACACCGTCAATCCGCGCCTGTTTCCGGAGCAGCTGGTCTACATCATCAACCATGCCGAAGACGGCTATATGCTGTTCGACCTCACCTTCGCGCCCCTGGTGGAGAAGCTCGCTCCCGCGTGCAAGGGCGTGAAAGGCTGGATCGCCATGACCGACCGCGCGCACATGCCCAAGATCAATTTGCCCAATCTGCTGTGTTACGACGAGCTGGTCGAGGCCGAGAACGGCAACTACGAATGGCCGGAGCTGGACGAGTACACCGCCTCGTCCCTGTGCTATACCTCGGGCACCACCGGCAACCCCAAGGGCGTATTGTTTTCGCACCGCTCGACGGTAATCCATGCTTTCGCCGCGGCGCTGCCCGATGCGCTCAATATATCCATGCGCGACGTGATGCTGCCGGTGGTGCCGATGTTCCACGCCAACGCCTGGAGCCTCCCCTATGGCTGCGCCATGGTCGGCGCCAAGCTGGTGTTCCCCGGCGCGGGCCTGGACGGCAAGAGCCTGTACGAGCTGTTCGAGGCGGAGAAGGTCACGGTATCT
>JBAYJH010000435.1:0-3216 GCA_041665185.1 Sterolibacterium sp. | reverse complement strand
TACTGGGATCTGCTGCGTCGCGCCCACGGCTATGCCATGACCCTGCCGGGCGCGGCACAGGAACGTTTTTTCGGCTAACCCGTCTCATATATACCACCCTTCACTTGCCTTATTCTGAAAGGATGTCGCCGTGCTAGTAACCTATCGCCAACATGTCGCCGAACGCGCCGCCCTGGGTATTCCCCCGCTGCCGCTCTCTGCCAAGCAGACCGGGGAACTCATCGAACTCCTGAAAAACCCTCCCAAGGGAGAGGAAGCATTCCTGGTCGACCTGATCACTTACCGCATTCCCGCCGGTGTCGATGACGCGGCCAAGGTCAAGGCTTCCTATCTCGCCGCGGTTTCGCTAGGCAAGGAGAAGTGTCCTTTGATCTCGCGGGAAAAAGCCACCGAACTGCTCGGCACCATGCTGGGCGGCTACAACATCCAGCCGCTGGTCGACCTGCTGGGCGACTCGCTGGTGGGGCCGATTGCCGCCACCGCCCTGTCGAAAACCCTGTTGGTGTTCGACTCCTTTCACGATGTCAAGGAAAAGGCCGACGCGGGCAACGCCAATGCCAAGAAAGTGCTGCAATCCTGGGCCGATGCCGAATGGTTCACGTCCCGTCCGGAAGTGCCGAAATCGCTGACCGTCACCGTCTTCAAGGTAACCGGCGAAACCAATACCGACGACCTCTCCCCGGCTCCCGATGCCTGGAGCCGCCCGGATATCCCCTTGCACGCGCTCGCCATGCTGAAGAACCCGCGCCCCGGCATCGTCGCCGACGACCCGGGCAAGGTCGGTTCGATCAAGCAGATCAACGCGCTCAAGGCCAAGGGCCACCAGGTGGCCTATGTGGGCGATGTGGTGGGCACCGGTTCCTCGCGCAAGTCGGCCACCAACTCGGTGCTGTGGTTCACCGGCGACGACATTCCCTTCGTGCCGAACAAGCGCTTCGGCGGCGTCTGCCTCGGCGCCAAGATCGCGCCGATCTTCTTCAACACCATGGAAGACGCCGGCGCGCTGCCGATCGAGCTCGATGTCGGCAAGATGGACATGGGCGACGTCATCGAACTGCGCCCCTACGAAGGCAAGGCGCTGAAGAACGGCAGCGTTGTCGCCGAGTTCAAGCTCAAGTCCGACGTCATATTCGATGAAGTGCGCGCCGGCGGCCGAATTCCGCTGATCATCGGACGCGGCCTGACCGCCAAGGCGCGCGAAGCGCTAGGGCTGCCGGTGTCCACGGTGTTCCGCTTGCCGCACAACCCGGCCGACACCGGCAAGGGCTACACCCTGGCGCAGAAGATGGTCGGCCGCGCCTGCGGCCTGCCAGAAGGCAAGGGCGTGCGCCCCGACACCTACTGCGAACCGAAGATGACCACCGTTGGCTCGCAGGACACCACCGGTCCGATGACCCGCGACGAGCTCAAGGATCTGGCCTGCCTGGGCTTCTCCGCCGACATGGTGATGCAGTCCTTCTGCCACACGGCGGCCTATCCCAAACCGGTCGATGTCAAGATGCACCATGAACTGCCGGCCTTCATTTCCACCCGTGGCGGCGTCGCGCTGCATCCGGGCGACGGCATCATCCACAGCTGGCTGAACCGCCTGCTGCTGCCCGACACCATCGGCACCGGCGGCGACTCCCATACGCGTTTCCCGATCGGCATCTCCTTTCCCGCCGGCTCCGGCCTGGTGGCCTTCGCCGCCGCCACCGGGGTGATGCCTTTGGACATGCCGGAATCGGTGCTGGTGCGCTTCAAGGGCCAGATGCAACCGGGCATCACCCTGCGCGACCTGGTCAATGCCATCCCGCTCTATGCCATCCGCCAGGGCCTGCTCACCGTCGAGAAGAAGGGCAAGAAGAACGTCTTCTCCGGCCGCATCCTGGAGATCGAGGGCCTGCCCAAGCTCAAGGTGGAACAGGCCTTCGAGCTGTCCGACGCTTCCGCCGAACGCTCCGCCGCCGGCTGCACGGTGCGCCTGGACAAGGAACCGATCATCGAGTACATGACCTCCAACATCACCTTGATGAAGTACATGATCGCCAGCGGCTACCAGGACCAGCGCACCCTGGAGCGGCGCATCAAGGCGATGCAGGCGTGGATCGCCAAGCCGGAACTGCTGGCGCCGGACGCCGACGCCGAATACGCCGCCGTCATCGAGATCGACCTGGCCGACATCAAGGAACCGGTGGTGGCCTGCCCGAACGATCCGGACGACGTCAAGACGCTCGCCGAAGTCGCGGGCAGCAAGATCGACGAAGTCTTCATCGGCAGTTGCATGACCAACATCGGCCACTTCCGCGCCGCCAGCAAACTGCTCGAAGGCAAGACCGACCTGCCGGTGCGGCTGTGGCTCGCCCCGCCGACCAAGATGGACCAGCAACTGCTCAGCGAGGAAGGCCACTACGGCGTGCTCGGCCGCACCGGAGCGCGCCTGGAAATGCCCGGCTGCTCGCTATGCATGGGCAACCAGGCCTCGATCCGCAAAGGCTCGACGGCGATGTCCACCTCGACGCGCAACTTCCCCAACCGCCTCGGCATCGACACCAACGTCTATCTGGGTTCCGCGGAATTGGCTTCGGTCTGCGCCCTGCTCGGCAAGATTCCGACCATGGCCGAGTACCTGGCTAACATCGGCGTGCTCGACAAGAATGCCGCCGACATCTACCGCTACATGAATTTCGACAAGATCGCGGATTTCAGGGATGTGGCGGATACGGTGGCAGTCTGATTTTTTCCCGATCACCATCCTCAACGCCCCACCCGGTGGGGCGTTTTTATTTCGACCGTAACGCGAGTCGCCAATACCACTGTCCGGACGACTCCTGATGTCCTCCTTCCTGCATCACCTTTCGCTCGCTGCTCCCCTGTATATCCTGGTACTGATCGGTTTTGGCATCGCCCGCTGGAGACGCTGGCCGAGGTCGTTCTCCGACTGGCTGTCGCGCTTCGTGTTCAACATCGCCCTGCCGGCTTTCCTGTTCACCATGATGAGCGACTTCTCCAGGTTGCCGCCGGTCGATGCGCGCCTCTTGCTCGCCTATTTCGGCGGTTGCCTGATCGTCTTCATCCTGGGCCGCATTGTCGGGTTCACCCTGTTTCGCCTCGACGGCGTGGCGCAGTCGGTGTTTGCCCTGGGCGGGGTGTTTTCCAACAACGTGCTGCTCGGCCTTCCCCTGGCCAAATCCATGCTCGGCGACGCGGCGCTGCCGGCCGTGGCACTGATCCTGG
>JBAYJH010000434.1:0-3219 GCA_041665185.1 Sterolibacterium sp. | reverse complement strand
GCTCTCACCAAAGTGGCTGCAAAACGACCGGGATACTTTGCGGATGATAGGCCCGGCCATGGGGACGGACCGATTGACGGAGGTTCGTATGCAGGCAACCCCGTACCGAGCGTCAAGCGCCTACTACGTTAAGTCGGATCTTTTCATTGACTTCAAGGATGGGAGCCAACAGCTTTTGACCAGACTGCGCCCTGGCCGGGAAGAGGAGCTAAAGGATTTCGTCGCAAAGCATTATGGTTTTACCGCAAAGGCGGTTACGGACGAGGATATTGAAGCGGCATGCGCTGGGAAGACGGAGTGTGCTAAAGATCTGGCGGACTACCGAGCAGCTGCCAATCAGATTCGCACGGTCGAGGCTACACTGGAAACGCTGACGGAGCCTACGCGAACGATAGTCAAGGGGCTATTGGACCAAGCGTATGCCAACAGGCAACGCATTCTCGACGACCTTCGCAGGCGTGCCATCCTGATGCCGAACGTGGATCTCCCAATGGCGATCGTGTCTAACATGCGCGAACGCCAGTCTCGGTTTGCCTCCAAGTTCGACCCGTTCCGACTCGGCATCGAGCATGCCACGCTCAAGAGCACGCGCCTGGATGTCGAGACCAAGACCAACGGCAAAAAACCATATGTGTCTTTCACTAGGCTCGACGAAGACCTTGCCCCCGAGGATCGGGACCAGACCGAGAAGCAGCAGGTTGAGACCCGTGACCTTCTGGATAAGCTGGGGATAGAAGACATGGGGCTCATTAGAGAGTTTGATCTGTGCCGATTTAGTTTTGGCTACTCGCGGATGGAGTCCACGCCTATTTTGCGCGATAAGCGTGGCATGGATATGCCTGTTCGACTGAACCTGTTTCCCCCCGTGCGTCACAACGGCAGCATGAAATACCCAGTCTATGTGGTCCAACAGGGAAACGAGGCACTATATGTCAGGCTGGAGGAAGAATCCGTCCTCAAGTGGCTCCGGAGCCTGAACTGCTCTGACGCGTTCGCACTCAACCCTGGTGAGAAAATTGGTGCAGGAATTCTGGGGACCGCCCAGCCGATGGGGCCGTTCCTCGACAAGCTGCCGGAAACGGAAACGCCACCAGCTTATTTCTACGTCTACACGCTGCTCCACAGCTACTCGCATCTATTAATGAAGCACGTGTCTGAGTACTCGGGCTTGGACCCTGGCTCCCTGGGTGAGTATATCTTTCCGGCCGACCTTGCCTTCGTGGTCTACCGCAATGGCACTACGATGGACCTAGGAAATCTTTCGGCTATGTGGCGCAACGCGGGTACTGCGATGCTCAAGACGATGCTTGGGCCGAAGGCGACACAGTGCGGAACTGGTTCGCTGTGCACGCATAGAGGGGGGGCCTGCCCCGACTGCGTGATGATGCCGGAGACGTCTTGCATCGCGAGCAACAAGCTCTTGTCGCGGTCTGTTCTGCGGTCCGTGGGCGGTCGTCCCCGGTTCGACATCCGCAAAGAGTCGATTCGCGGCTACCTGGATTTCGTCAAACAGTAACGGTCCGCACATGTCCACGCAGCAGCTCGAAGCATTCGAAAAACAGTGCGTGGCTGGCCTTTCCTATAGGGCTGGGCTGGCGGCCGCTCTTCTGGACGCCTGGGCGGAGCTGCCGGACACCTCAGTTCAGTCGGAACGGTCTTTAATTGACCTGGCACAGTTGGGGATTACCGAAGAACGTGCAGCGAGGGAAGTGCTTGAGAAAGGCGTCGAGCTCGGACTGCTGGAAGCAACATCGTCAGGCTTTCGGTCTCGTGGAAGCGCGCATAGTAAATTCAGGCGATTAGCTTTTGCGCTCAATGCCATCGAGCATTACGTGTCGTCTGTTCACAAAGACGCAACCACTGCCCGAGTGGTGCTGACCAAGCCGCCCACGCCAAGCATGTTGGAGCAGAAGCTGTCGGAGCTTGGCTGGAGAACGTCGGAATTGGAGCCAACCGAGCACGCCTTTCACAGTATGGTTAGAACTGCAGAAAGCCGGGTTGTTGTTATAACGCCGTTCTTGGACGTCACGGGAGCTTTGTGGTTGCGCGAGCTGTTCTCGTTGGCACAGCCTGGGGTCGACCGTGTGCTGGTTCTCAGATCCCTTGAAGACTCCGCCCGGAAAGACTACCCAGCGGGGTACGACGCCATCGCATCGTGGTTAATGGCAGCGTCGGTTCGGGTCTTTAACTACTCCATTCCACGGCTGGAGGGTGGTGGCCGGGAGACGTTTCACGCTAAGGTAGTCTTGTGCGACAGAAACGCCGCCTACCTAGGCTCGTCCAACATGAATGCGGCCTCGCTTGAGCACTCGATGGAAATGGGCGTTGCACTGCGGGGGCGCGCGGCTGCCGATGTTGCCGTTGTTTTGGACGCAGTGGTGAGCGCGGCGGCCCGGTGGCCATAAGGTGTCGATGATCGGGTTCGGAGCCACAGTCTGCCCACCGTAATGCCGGCGTTCGCCGCGGCAACGATCATTTTGTGGATGTGTTAATTATTCGAAGTGTAAAATGAAACACCACGTGGCCAGGGCATAGCGTATCTGCCGTTAGCGCCTATACGGCCGCGTCGCCGTCATCCGCACCGTGATGCCGATGTTCGCGGCTGCGTCGATCAGGCGGTCGAGGGTGAAGATGTCGTCGCCTTTCTTTAGCCGACTCATCTGCCCGGGCGAGAAGCCGAGTTCTTCGGCTGCTTCGAAGTCCTTGAGCTTGAGTTCGGCGATGCGATTGATGATGCGCTCGCGCAGTTGCGCGCGCAGGGGAGCGCTGGGGGGTTGTTTGGGCATGGCGGCGGTCTCCTCGGTGACTTGCCAATTTTAGCACTTTGATGGGACGGGGAGGCAGGCTGTACCTTATTGTTGAGTGTTTAAATGTTGGAGATTGGTGGGTGGTCGCCCCTCACCCCGGCCCTCTCCCCGCAAGCGGGGCGAGGGGGAAATTCGGCAGCGGGGCGAGGGGGAAGTGCGGTGGGCGGGGCGTAGCGCAGGAGCCGCCGCGCAGCACGTACAATCCGCCTGTCTCCCTATTCCGGCCCCAGGAGCAGCTTCATGCAGCAACTCGCGCGCACGGCGAATTTGGATATCGCTTATCTGGAGAGCGGCCCGCCCGACGGGCCTGCCGTCGTCCTGCTGCACGGCTGGCCATCCGATGTGCACGACTGGGACGAGGTCGCGCCGCCGCTTGCCGCCGCGGGCTATCGCGTGCTGGTGCCCTGGTTGC
>JBAYJH010000433.1:0-3225 GCA_041665185.1 Sterolibacterium sp. | reverse complement strand
CGCGCGCAGCGGCTGCATATTCTGCGGCGGCTGCATGACCGGCTGCCGCCACAACGCGAAGAATTCACTGGACAAGAACTACCTCTACCTGGCCGAGCAGCTCGGCGCGCAGATCCAACCCGAGTCGCTCGTGACCGACGTGCGCCCGCTGGGCGCGGAGGACGGCGCCGATGGCTATGCGGTCGAGTGGAGCCCGAGTGCGTCGCGCAAAGGCGCGGGCGGCACGCTGCGCTGCCGCGGCGTCGTGTTCGCGGGCGGCGTGCTCGGCACGGTGGAACTCCTGCTCAAACTGAAACAGGGCTCGCTGCCGCGCCTGTCGGAGCGCCTGGGTTACGGCGTGCGCACCAACTCCGAGGCGCTGATACCGGTGACCGTGCCCGACCGCAGCAAGGTGTTCTCCGACGGCGTCGCGATCGGCTCCATCCTGCACACCGACGAGCGCTCGCATCTGGAACCGGTGCGCTACAGCGCGGGCTCGGGCTTCTGGCGCATCACCATGGGACCGCGCGTCTATCACCGCAACGGCCTGGTGCGCCTGGCCAAGCTGCTCGCCGACTACCTGATGCATCCGCTCATGAACCTGAAGGTGCTGTGCGTCGACGACTGGGCCAAGCGCACCCAGGTGCTGCTGTTCATGCAGACGGTGGACAGCACGCTGCGCTTCGTGCGCGGGCGCTTCGGCCTCGCGACCAAACTCGACGTCGGCCCGGCGCCGACCGCGATCATTCCCGAGGCGATCGAGCTGTCCGAGCGCTATGCGCGCATCGTCGGCGGCAAGCCGGTTGCGATGGTCAGCGAGACCCTGCTCGGCGCGCCCTCGACCGCGCACATCCTCGGCGGCGCCTGCATGGGTCGCAATGCGGCCGAGGGCGTGATCGACAGCGACAACCGCGTGTTCGGCTACCGCAACATGTATGTCTGCGACGGCTCGATGATCTCGGCCAATCCCGGCGTGAATCCGTCGCTGTCGATCACCGCGATCAGCGAGCGCGCGATGAGCAAAGTGCCGTCGCGCGAAGCCGGCGGCGGCTGAACCGCAGACAGCGCGAGCTGCTGCCGAAAGCCCGCGACGAGTCGTCCTTTGTCGGTCCGCCGGCGCTCAATTGCAGGGCCGCTCGACGGAAACGGAGCCTAAGGCCGTCAGGCTTATGTCTTTGAGACTTCTGTTTTCGCCGTTATTACCCAGCACCGTATTCCCGTCCGAGGTCGCCGCCAGACGAGCCTTGCAGTGGGCGCGGATATTCACCGTCCCCATGATACTTGTCGTCGTTCGCATGCAATACCAGCCATTGGGATTCAGCAATTCGATGGTGGATACACCCATCAGATTGACGCTCGGGTTGATCAATACCAGGGAGGGAGAACTTGTGGGCTGGGTATCGGCGGCTTCTGTTCCAATCCCAAACACCCTTACCGACGTCCCCAGGGTCTTGTACTGCGGGGTCTTGCCGAAAGGATGATCGCCCCAGGCTTTGAGGCAGGCTGCAATCGAGCTGTCTACTTCGCTGGCCGCGGCGGGCATCGGCAGGGACAGCGCCAGGCAAGATGCCAACAGAGCGACGTTAAGAACGGTCTTTTTCGATAATTTCATGTTGAACTATCTCCCAGCATGATTGAAGGTTCTTTCGCATAAAGCGCGGCGCGTGGAAATCGCCGCATCCGCCCATTGCCGGCATGTTGGAATTCATTCGTCCTGGAGAAATGCTGATCGGCCTGGGTCATCGGACCAGTGCTGTACGCCGGGTAAATTAGCCTCTTGGCCCGGCGCGCATCGTGAGATTGGTCAACAGATGCTCATTTGACCCAGACCCCGCATGTCGATTTGCGTCGCGGGTGCAACAGGCCGGCCGCCGGACTGCGCACGATGCGCTACTGCTCATTCCGGGGCCTCCCTCTACGGCATGCGGAGGTGGTTTCGTACGGGATTACTGGTTGACCAAAAAACCTTTGATACCGGTGAAGATGATCTGGGCGGCGATGGCTGAGACAAAAAGGCCGGTGACCTTCTGCAGTACGGTCAGCGATTTTTCGCCCAGGTATCCTTGCAGCCATTCGGCCGAGTACAGGAGCAGGCCGATGGTCAGACTGGCTGCGGCCAGGGCGCCACACAAGAGGAGCAACTTGCCGGGTGATTGAACCTCGGCCCCCATGACCATGAGTACACCGATGACGCCGGGACCGACGGTGATCGGGATGGCCAGCGGAACCACGGCGATGTCATTGTGCGAATACTCCGCATCCACGCTCTCGCGGCCGTTGATCATGGAAAGAGCGCTCAGAAAAAGCACCGAGCCGGCCCCGATGCGAAAGGCGTCCAGGGTAATGCCAAACAGGGCAAAGATGTACTTGCCAAAAAAGAACAAGGCAAAACTACTGACCAGCACGGCCAAGGCCACCTTGAGCGCAATCTTCTGCCGCCTCTCCGCTTTCATCCCCGTGGTCATTGCCAGAAACGATGACAGGACGAAGAACGGAGTCATGATGAAAAACAGCTTCAAATAATAGTTGATGAATATGGTCAGCATCGGCGGCCAGCATTAGCTTGTGGGTTTTTAATCCGTAATATTAAGCGGAGAACCTGAATGACATCCATGAGTTCGCGGCTGCGCGAAATCTCGCCGCCCCGAAGACGGCCGAACTGGCCAAGCGTGCCTGCCCGCGCCAGCGCTCGACGCAGGGCTGCAAATCGGTCGTCGCCGGGAATCGCCACGGCAGGTCTGTTGCGCAGAAACTCGCAGCTGAATTGACCCAGATCAAATCGCAAGCGGCTCCCTGGGTTAAATTAGCTCACCCTTTTGCTGATTTCCTCCCATCCTTCTGGGCAGAAGGGCTCTTACGGGCACTCAATTTTCGAGTGCCCGTTTTCTTTTTATAAACGGCTTCTTTTCCACGCGGCGCGCAGGCGATTCGCGTCTCGCTGTTCATCAGCATTGGCAGCATTGCGCCGGTTCACCCTTTCCCGCGCATTGGCGCACCCGCTCAACTGCACCGACGCGGACTCCCTATGACATCGGGCGCGTGCTGCCTGCGGCGGACGGCATCCGGGAACCGCTGTACCTGTTTTGACCCGGCGAGCCCCCTCTTAACGCCACGTTTGGCATAATAGGGAACAATGAAAACACCGATGGCTGTTCTTTTCCTTGTGCTCGCCGCCGCTTTCAGCGGCGCCGTCCATGCCACGCCGCTCGAAGACGTTCACGGGGTGCCGGTGTCCAGGCTCGAGTT
>JBAYJH010000432.1:0-3231 GCA_041665185.1 Sterolibacterium sp. | reverse complement strand
GAGTCGCGTAATATGAACACCGACTTTCCCACCGCGCCGCTCGCCTCTGGCCTCAGAGGGGCCAGCGGCGGCGCCGTGGAAAAGTCTCTGAGCGCCTCACACACAAAAATCCTGACACTCCCGCCGAAGTTCCCTATCAAGTCTTGATATATAGTTTTCGCTGACAACAAATAGGTCCAGGTCTGAAGAGTTTGGGTTGAACGGAACGCCACGCTTAGTCGATTTCAGTGAAAACCCACTCTGCGCACTACCGCTTAGCCCTATTTCCCTGGGATGTACTTCGAGTCGCTTCGCGAACCATTCTCTGATCGCCTCCCAGAGCATTGGCTGTGACGCGAAGGCCGCTGGAGTTCGTTCCTGAACGTAGGCTCGAACAAACATAATCAAGTCGGTCTTGCTGAGGTTCGGCAACTCCGTTTGCAACTCGTCGTGAGTTACTTGTGGATCTGTTACACCCTTGCTTGATTTGTAGTAAGTAAAAGGTTGTTGCCTAATCGACGTTGCCATGTTTGATCCTATCGATTCATAAGTGTCGCAACGTAACGCGCTCTCCGGTTCAACTTTTCCAGGTACATGGTAGTGGTTTCTCTAGGTTCTGGGTAGCGCAAGCGAGCGATAAGCAAAGCCGCCGAAAACGAAGATAGAGGAGCTGCCAAATGTAGTCGTCGCCAAGCCTGCATTACACCGTTCATTCGCCATCCAAAATAGGCGATGCGGATGTAAAGAACTGCTTGGGTTCTCTTAGAGATGCTTCTATCAATGACGCAAGCCAAGCACATTTCCTTGAATTTACGTTGCACCGAGTACCTATAGTCATTTGTAAGCACGCGAACCAACTGCTGGGTAACGGTGCTTGCCCCTTGAATCCTCATTCTCGTAAGGAAAAGTATGACTGCCCTCGCTAGCCCTTTTGAGTCCACCCCAAAGTGCGAGTAGAACCGCCTATCTTCGGCTGCCACGAGAGCACGAATGAGTACGTCTAGGTCACTATCATTCGGTACGCTGACAGGTTGCGCGTCGAGGCGAGAGATCGCCTCCAATAACTGCGAGACGTGCTTAGAGAAGAATTGATTTGCGGCAATACGAAGCGCATATGCCGCAGCGGAATCTAAGAACTCGAGGATCAATCTATTATCGTTTCTTAGTGAGATAGTTTTGAAGCGCTGTCGCGGTGGGCGTGCGCGTCATTTTATGACGGTTTGGAGCGCATCGCCGTGATTTCACTATGTCCCCGACTTCCTTTGTTGGACTTACTGGTAAACTTCCTTCAACGACTCGGAGTCGACTTCAAATTGGCCTGTTAAGGATATCGTCTTGTCAGCCTACGGCCTTTAATGGGTGATCGGCAGCCGCCATTCACAGAGCTACTCGACCCACCGTCGGATTACCAAGGTAGACCAGCCGTTGGTGTCGTACCGGATGACCGACAGCAATGGCCGAAGTGGAGACCGCTGAGGCAATCATGAGACGGGCGTGGCGCGGGCTTCGAGGTCGGCCCAGCGGTGGTCATCGCGCGAGGGTGTCGAGGAACTGTTCGGCGCTGAGGATGGGGCAGGCGAAGCGGCTGGCGAGATCGAGCAGATCCCGGTCTCCGGTGACCAGCGCCTTGGCCTTGCCGGCAAGCGCCAGTTGCAGGAAGGGCACGTCGAAGGCGTCGCGGCGGGCTGGCGTCTTTGGCGGCGGACTGGGGATGCGAACGATCTTGCAGCAAGGCAGGTAGTCGGCGAGCAGCTCCTCCTGCTCTTGCGGCGTGAGCTTGAACTTCGGATAGGCGAGCACGCGGATCAGCTCGGCCGCCGTGACGCGGGAAACAAGGGGCAGGATGCGCTGCTCCCGCCAGGCCTGGCGCAGGGGCGTCAGGCGTCCCTGGGCGAACACCAGCGCCGACAGGACCAGGTTGGTGTCGATGACGACCGGCAGCGGACTGGCCGCGCGTCTCATTTCTTGCGCGCGGCCTTGATGGCTGGGGTGGCCGGCGCTTGCCGCGCCCATTGCACGGCGTCGGCGACGTCCTGCTCGTTCAGCCCGAGTTCCGCCAGCTTGGCGCGCACGGCGTCGCCGCGCTGAATGCGCACCGGCGTCAGCACGATCCGGCCGTTGACGGCTTCCACTTCGAAATACTCGGGGGAATCGACGACCGCCGTGATGCTCTTGGGCAGCGTCAACTGGTTCTTCGAGGTCATTTTGGCGAGCATGTCCGCCACCTGTTAGATAAAGTAAGGAATCCTTACTTTACGCGATTGGCCGCAAGACTTCAAGCCGCTGCCTGCCTCGTGTGGCTTCCTGGCGGCGCCCGGTTCCGGCATCGCGCCTCGTCGTGGGCAGACCCTGTTCAGAACGACGAGCCCGGCGTTTTCAGAAACTCGCTTTCTTCCGGCGTGGACGCGCGCCCGAGGATGGCGTTGCGGTGTGGGTAGCGTCCGTAGCGGTCGACGATTTCCTTGTGGCGCCGCTCGAAATCGAGGTTTCCTTCCATCCCCGGCTGGCTGAAGAGGGAGATCGCGATCGCGTGGATCGCCGGCGACTCGCTGTGCATGTAGGGCATGTAGAGAAATGCCCGGTGCGGCGGGTCGAGTTCGTGATCGGCCTTCGCTGCCACGGCTTCCTGCGCCAGTGCCAGCACCAGCGGATCGCAGGGGAATGCGCGCGGCTGACCACGAAAGATATTGCGCGAAAACTGGTCGAGAACAATGATTTCCGCCAGTCGGCCGCTGGCCGTCGCGCGCCAGCCATGCAGCTCGCAGCGCGCGGCGGCAGCGTGCACGGCGCCGAAGCGCGATTCGATGTGCCGGTCCAAGTCGTCCGATTGGGCCCACCATTGTCTGGGGGCGATCTCATCGAACCAGAAGGCGAGGATCGCGTCCGGTAGATGTAGCATGGGCTTCATGATACTCAATCCTCGGCCGATCGCGACACTTAAAGCCCCTGCCGGGTTGCCGCAAGACAGGGTGCGGCGACCTCCCAGAGTTCGTCGAAGCGCCGCTGCCAGGGCTGCGCTTCCTCGGCAGCGTCGAGGAACGATTTGCCGCGCGGCTGTTGGGCGTGAAAGCGCACCACGCCGTGGCGTGCGTCGCCGAGCAGGAAACAATCGGCCAGGTGGCGTAGCGGCTTGGGTGTTTGGCGTACTTCCATGGCGCCGGGGTGGCGTTGCAGCAGCTTCACCAGCCGCGGGCTGCGCCGCGCCAGCGGCTCTGGGTCGTGCAATACGATGCGAAGACGGGAATCGCGCCG
>JBAYJH010000431.1:0-3245 GCA_041665185.1 Sterolibacterium sp. | reverse complement strand
GCCATGCGCTGGAGCCACGTGCGGCGCGGCAAGGCCTACGGCTACGGTCCCGACACCGTCACCTTGCTATCCACCCCGCTGTACTCCAACACCACCCTGGTGGTCTTCTTCCCGACGCTGACTTTCGGCGGCACCGTGGTCCTGATGCCGAAGTTCGATGCGGCGGCTTACCTGCAACTGGCCCAGGACCATAGCGTCACCCACACCATGCTGGTGCCAGTACAGTACCAGCGGCTGATGGCCAGGGCCGATTTCGACCGCTACGACCTGTCGAGTTTTCGCATCAAGTTCTCCACCAGCGCACCATTCAGCGCCGCCCTAAAGACCGACGTGCTGACGCGCTGGCCCGGCGGGCTGGTGGAGTTCTACGGCATGACCGAAGGCGGAGGCACCTGCATCCTCGACGCGCATCTCCATCCGGACAAGTTGCACACCGTGGGCCGTCCGGCCGAAGGCCACGACATCCGCCTGATCGACGACAGCGACCAGGAGGTTGCCGCCGGGGAAGCCGGCGAGGTCGTCGGTCATTCGGCAGGCATGATGAGCGGCTACCACGGCCAGCCAGCGAAAACGCGCGCGGCTGAGTGGTTCGATCCGGCCGGCAAGCGCTTCATCCGCACCGGCGATATCGGGCGTTTCGACGGCGACGGCTTTCTCACGTTGTTCGACCGCAAGAAGGACATGATCATCTCAGGGGGCTTCAACATCTACCCGAGCGACCTGGAGGCGACACTGCGCGAGCATCCCGCGGTCGAGGATGCCGCGGTGGTCGGCGTAACCTCGACCGAATGGGGCGAAACACCAGCGGCATTCGTCATCCGCAAAGCCGCCGCGGACATCCCGGCCGACGTCCTGTTGCGGTGGGTTAACCAACGCGTCGGCCGAACCCAGCGGCTGGCCTCGCTGCGCTTCCTGGAGGAATTGCCGCGCAGCCCGATCGGCAAGGTACTGAAACGCGAGTTGAGGGATCGATACGCAGCCGATTCGACCGCCTGATCCGCGCATGACTGGCTGCCGGAACAATCAATTTCCTGGGCCGTTCGGTCGTCAGGTCACGAATCGATAGCCGACTCCCGCCTCCGTCACGATGTGCTTAGGCTGCGAGGGATCGTCTTCGATCTTCTTGCGCAGCAATCCCATGAACACCCGAACGTAATGACTGTCTTCGGCATGCGATGGCCCCCACACGTTCTTGAGCAACTGGCGGTGGGTCAGAACGCTGTCCGGATGTGTGATCAGAAAGGCCAGGAGGCGGTATTCGATCGGCGTCAGATGCAGGGGTTGCCCTTCGCGCTCGACGATCCGCTTGCCAAGATCGACGCGGATCTTGCCGAATTCAACAAGCGTGGCGGCGCCGCCGCCGGCACGGGAGCGGCGACGCAATTGCGCCCGAACGCGGGCCAACAGTTCCGCCGCCCCGAAGGGTTTGCTCAGGTAGTCGTCGGCCCCCGCATCGAGAGCGCCGACCTTGTCGGCTTCGGTGGTACGTGCCGAGAGCACGATGATCGGGATGTCGGACCAGGCACGCAGGTCGCGGATGAAATCCACGCCGTCACCATCGGGCAGGCCCAGGTCGAGCACCACCATGTCCGGCCGCCGCGTGCCCGCCTCGATCAGGCCGCGTTGCACCGAATCGGCCTCGTAGACTTCGCAGCCTTCGGCTTCCAGTGACATCTTGACGAAGCGCCTGATCTTCGGCTCGTCCTCGATGAGGATGACCACGGGCAGCGGTTCGCTCATTTCCGCAGATCCTCTTGCTCGGTATCGTCTTCCCCGGTGTTCACCAGCGGAGGATTTCCGCGTGGCAGGGAAAACACGAAACGGGCTCCGCCGCCGTGCCGGTTTTCGGCACGGATGGTACCGCCATGGGCTTCGACGATCGCGCGGCAGATCGCCAGCCCAAGGCCGACCCCGGGCGTGGTGCTTTCCTTCTGACCGCGCTCGAATTTCTTGAACATCTCCTCTTCCTTTCCCACGGGCAATCCCGGGCCGTCGTCCTCCACCCAGATGTCGACATGAGCGCGGTTACCCAGCGCGGCGCCTATGCCAATCTTGCTGCCGGGCGGCGTGTATTTGGTCGCGTTTTCCAGCAGGTTGGAAAACACGCGCTCGATCAGCACCGCGTCGAATTCCAGCAGCGGCAGGTCCTCGGGCAGGCTGACACTGACCCGATGGCGGGCGATGTTCGACTGGACGGCCTTGAGAGCGCTGCCGACGACCTCCTCCAGCGGCTGCCATTGCCGGTTCAGCTTGACCGCGCCGGATTGCAGGCGCGCCATGTCGAGCAGGTTATTGACCAGCGAGTTCATGCGCAAGGCCTCCTCGCGCATCGAGGCGGCGATTTCGAGCTGCTGCCCGGTGGGTTGCGGCCGCGTCAGCGACATCGAATCGGCCAGGCCGACCAGCGCCGCCAGCGGCGTGCGCAAGTCGTGGGAGATGGCTGACAGCAGGG
This sequence comes from Sterolibacterium sp., assembly GCA_041665185.1. GTDB lineage: Bacteria > Pseudomonadota > Gammaproteobacteria > Burkholderiales > Rhodocyclaceae > JACRAR01. Next base: position 793 of record JBAYJH010000431.1, on the reverse strand, counting down.
AGTTGCGCAGGCGCTCCGACTCCATCTGCAAGGTGGTGCTCTGGGCGACGTCCACGTAATGGACGCGTTCGAGGGAGATGGCGATCAGCCGGGCGAAGGTATCCAGCAACCGCCGCTGTTCGGGCGCCATCAGGCGGCGCGGATTGCTCGGCTCCAACGCCAATACGCCGCGCAGGCGCATCGGCGCCTTCAAGGGGATGTAAAGGACGGGACTCCCAGGCAGCGTGTCGGTGCCGCACCCCGCCTCGGTGCCGTGATCGAAGGCCCATTGCACGATGCCGCTGTCGATGATCAGGCTGTCGCCATGCCCCTGAACCGCATTGCCGATCCGGTCGTTTTCGTCGGCCAGCAGCAGCACCGACTTGGCCCCGAACTCGGTCTCGACGAAGCGCTCGCTGATTTCCGCGATCTGCTCCGGCATCAGGGCCCCGGACAGGTCGCGGGACATTTCGTAGAGGGCGCGTACCCTTTGCTCGCGACGGCCGGCAACACCGGCCTGATACTTCAGGCCGGTGGTCAGTCGGGTGGTGACAAGGCCGACGGCCAGCATCACGGCGAAGGTCATCAGGTACTGGACGTCGCTGATGGCAAAGGAGAAGCGTGGCGGCACGTAGAAGAAGTCGAAAGCCGCAACATTGAGGAAGGAGGCCATGATCGACGGTCCGAATCCGTAGCGGACGGAGACCAACACCACGGCCAGCAGGAACAGCATGGCGATATTGGCAAGCTCGACCACCGAATGCAGCGGCGCGGCAATCAAGGTCGCAACGCCGCAGATGATCGCGCCCATCGT
>JBAYJH010000430.1:0-3253 GCA_041665185.1 Sterolibacterium sp. | reverse complement strand
CGGGAGCGGCACCGGATCCCGGCCATCCGGCGGATGGCGAAAACCTGCTTCCCGTCATCGCCGGCAGCCAACCAGCCTTTCCCCGCACCCTCTTCTGGCGCTACAAGGCCAATGACCAACACGCGGTGCGATCCGCCGACTGGAAATACCTGAAAATCAATGGCAACGAATTCCTGTTCAATGTCGTCAGCGATCCGCGCGAACGCGCCAATCTGGCCCAAAGATACCCGCAAGTACTCACTCGGATGAAGCAGCAATGGGAGGCGTGGAACACCACCATGCTGCAAAGTACCAAGGAAGTTTATTCCCAGGACATCGACGCCAAGATCCAGGCCGACCACTATCACGCGCACATCCCCGACTAGACACCGGGCATCCCCCCCCGAATTCCGACGCAATCCCCCCCGTCGGTTCAATTGCTAATGCCGGACGCTATCTAGAAAATGGGTTCGAGATATCGCGGCAAAACCTACAACGCACTTCAACGGGAGATGAACAATGAGCAAGAGACTAAAGGCTAAGCAGCTCCGTTCGCGCAGTCGCGGGCTGATTGGGGTCGCCGCGGCCGGGCTGACGGCATTCCCATTCGGCGCCGTCACGGCCCAGCAGGCGGGTGCACCGGCCGACGCGGCGTCGCCGATGGAAATAGTGGTGGTGACCGCGCAAAAGCGTTCAGAGAAACTTCAGGAAGTACCGGTGGTAGTCAAGGCATTCTCGACCAAGCAGATCGAGGATGCGGGCATCAAGAACACCCAGGACTTCGTCGGTCTGACGCCGAACATGTCGATCGACAACGCCCAGGATTATGCCAATACCTATGTGGTGCTGCGCGGCGTGTCATCGTTCAACAACGCGGATATCCCGGTAGCCGTGGTCGTCGATGGGGTACCCCTGAACGACCAGAAGCAATTGAAAATGAGCCTGGTGGACATCGAGCGCATCGAAGTGCTCAAGGGTCCTCAGGGCGCCCTGTATGGACGCAACGCCATCGGCGGCGCCATCGTCATCGACACAAAACAGCCCAAGAACAAACTGGAGGGATTCGTCAAAGCGGATATCGCCAGTTTCAATGCGAAGGAACTTGCCGGCGGGGTAAGCGGCGCCATCGTGCCGGACAAGGTCATGTTCCGCATCGTCGGTCAGACCAAGAGCGCGGATTCCACAGGAATCGCCAAGAATATCTATTCCGGCATGCCGGACGATTTTGTCGATCACGACAATTCAGTCCGAGCCAAGCTGACCGTGGTTGCCAGTGACGATGTCGCCCTGGACTTCCGCCTCACTACCCAGGACTACCTGGCGGCGGCTAACTGGGACAGCATATTGCGCGACGGCAATCCGAACAAGATCGTCGCTCCGGAAGCCAACCTGCGTGGCGAAGCCGCCGGCAAGACCAACGAATTCTCCTTCAAGGCGGAGGTGAACACGCGGATCGGTACCGTCACCGCGATTACCGGCTACCTGGATCTCAAGACGCTCTATCGCGGCGACCTGGATTTCTCCAACCCGGCCAATCCGCTCGGCGGCATTTTTGGTCCCCCATTGAACAACACTGTGTTTCCGCCAGTGGCTATCTTTGGGACCCAACTCGGGCAGGGCCAGGATCGCCGGGTCAAGATGCTCAGCCAGGAGTTGCGCATCACCTCTCCGGCGAATCAGCCGTTACGCTGGATCGCCGGAGGCTATTATTCGGACTCCACCCGGGACATGACACAGCACGTATTCAAGGATGTGACGGGAAGCCTGGACCAGTGGAGCGGCAATGGTTTGTTCCTGCAAAAATCGGAGAATCAGTACAAGAGCAAGGCGACCGCCGTGTTCGGCCAAGTCGATTACGACTTGAATGCCCAGACCACGCTTTCCGGGGCACTGCGCTACGACAGCGACGATCGGTCGCGGGCCGACATGGCCACCGGCCAGATGGTGTCGAAAAAATTCGACGATTGGCAGCCCAAGCTCACCCTGACCCGGCGCCTGGACGCGGATTCAATGGCCTACGCCACTTACAGCACCGGCTTCCGCTCGGGCGGATTCAACGGCACCACTGCCGCGGTACCGGCGTTCACCGCCGAGACGCTGCGGAACTACGAGATCGGTTACAAGAGCTCGCTGCTCAACAAACGCATGACCTTCAATATTGCCGCCTTCGATTCGACGTCGACAAACTTCCAGTATTTCCATGTCTCCAACTTCGGCCAGATCATCGACAACCTCGACAAGGTCAACCTCCGCGGCATCGACCTCGACCTGCGCTTTGCCCCGGTCCGTGGCCTGGAATTCGACGCCGGACTCGGCTTCACCGACAGCACCATCAAGTCGAATGCGGCCAATCCCAGCCTGATCGGCAAGCACTCACCGAAGAACTCGCCGTGGAAGCTCAACCTCGGGGTGCAGTACTCCGCACCGATCGGCAACGGCATGCTGGGCTTCGGCCGCTTCGAAGTGGAACAGCGCAGCAAGAAATACTGGCATCCCGACAACCTGCTGGTATCCGACGGATTCGCCCTCTATGGGATGCGCCTCGGCGTCCGCCAGGAAAAGGACAAGTGGTCGGTCAATCTGTACGGCCGCAACCTGACCGACAAGCAATACTACGCTGACGTCAATGGCAAAACGTTTTCGGGATGGCCCGCGCCGGTCGGTTCCATCGGCGCGCTGGCGCCCGGCCGTGTGATTGGCGTAGACGCGACTTTCAAGTTCTGACATTGCGGGGCGCCCTCGCCCCGATTCCTCTCGGCAAGCCGTGTCACCCGACGCGGCTTGCCGTTTTCATTAACGAACCCTATTCAGCGGTGAAGGCTCAGTGGCAATAACTACCGTCAGGCAGCTCGAGTTGACCTCGGTGCAGGCAATTGCCGCCATCCGGGACGGCAGCCTGTCCGCGGAAGCCTATGTGACGACACTGATCGCGCGCGCCGAAGCATTGCGGGACCTAAACGCCCTCATCGTCCTCGACCAGGCCGGCGCCCTGGCAGCCGCGCGGAAGATCGATACGCTACGCGCCTGCGGCGCGGCATTGCCGGCCTTGGCGGGATTGCCCATCGTCGTCAAGGACAACATCAATACCCGTGACCTGCCCACCAGCGGCGGCACCCCGGCGTTGCGCCGGGTACAACCGACGGCCAACGCGCCTTCGCTGCAAAAGCTCATCGACGCCGGCGCGATCGTGCTGGGCAAGGCCAACATGCACGAACTGGCTTTCGGCATGACCAGCACCAACCTGTCTTCCTTCGCCGGCGCGGTGAAGAACCCT
>JBAYJH010000429.1:0-3275 GCA_041665185.1 Sterolibacterium sp. | reverse complement strand
TCTCGTAACCGGTGGCGCCGGTTACATCGGTAGCCACGTGGTCAAGCAACTCGGCAATGCTGGGCACGAAGTCACGGTCTTGGACAACCTCTCCACGGGCCGCCGCGAGGCGGTATTGAGTGGTGAGCTAGTGGTGGGCGACTTGGCCGACATCGCGCTGCTTGACCGCGTTTTGAGCCAGGGGCAGTTCGATGCTGTGCTGCATTTCGCAGGGTCCATCGTGGTGCCCGAGTCCGTCACCGATCCCCTCAAGTACTACGTTAACAACACCGCCAATACGCTGCAACTGCTCGGCGCTTGCGTCAGACACGGTGTCGAGCACTTCATCTTCTCTTCCACGGCGGCGGTCTACGGCATGGCTGACAAGGCGCTGGTATCAGAGGACGACCCTCTTGCGCCGATCAATCCCTACGGCGCATCGAAAATGATGAGCGAGCGCATGATCGTCGACGTGGCGGCCTCGCATCCGCTGAAGTACGTGATCCTGCGCTACTTCAATGTCGCCGGTGCCGAAGCAGAAGGGAGGCTGGGGCAATCGGGCAGCGTGGCGACCCACCTCATCCGCGTCGCCTGCCAGACCGCGCTCGGGCTGCGCCCGCAGATGACGATATTCGGCGACGACTATCCAACGCCAGACGGCACCTGCATCCGCGATTACGTCCACGTCGAGGACCTCGCCAGTGCTCATCTCAAGGCGCTGGGCTACCTTCGACGCGGTGGTGGCCCCGCTGTGCTCAATTTCGGTTATGGCCGCGGTTACAGCGTGCGCGAGGTGATCGAGGCTGTGAAACAAGTCTCTGGTGTGGATTTCGCCGTGCGCGTGGGAAAACGGCGCGCAGGCGACCCGGCGCGGCTCGTAGCAAGCAATGCAAGAATCAAAGCCGCTTTCGGCTGGCAGCCGAACGGCACCAGCCTGGACGCGATTACACGTTCAGCGCTGGCTTGGGAAAAGCGGCTGCTCGAAACGACGTCAGAAATCGGCCCGCCTGCGAAATCGCCAAGGCGGAGAGAAGCGTGAAGGAAAATCCGATTCCTGCAATCCACCGCCAGCAACTGTGACGCGTACCAGCCATTTATGCTCTACCTTATCGCGTAGAAATCCGCCTCACTGCGCTGAAATGCTCTTCACCGCCGTAATCAGCATGAATAGCCCGAGCTTCGGGAACAACCGCTGAATCAGCCATCTCGGCCACAGCATCCGCGCTACCGATAGCAGGATTCCCTGATGCCGTTGCCCGGCCGAAGAGGACAGCAGGTCTCCATGGGTGAGTACCGTGTCGATCTCCACACGACCAAAACCGCGAAACAGTTCTCTCGCCTCAGCGACCGTATAGGCCTTGGTGCCCGGGCTCTCCAGGTACTTCGCGTATATCTCGCGAAGCGACGTCGCGATCCGCCCCCTCAGCAGCCCATAACGCACCCACAACATAAAACCGACGAAACTCTGCTTGTGATAGATCATCACCTTCGCGGTGCCGCCAGGACGAAGTACCCGCAACACCTCCGACACTGCCTTTGGTGTGTCGGGTGAATGGTGGAGCACACCCCATGAATAGACGAGATCGAACGTTCCATCCGCAAAAGGCAGGCTTTCGGCATCGGCCACCCGCAGGTCGGTGACAAGCCCAAGCTCGTGAAACCGCTCACGCGTATGCTCGACCGCGCGCGCGGTCAGGTCCACGCCTGTACACAGCGCGCCACCCTCGGCAAACTGCTGATGATCGGCGCCTAGGCCCACGCCGATCTCCAGCACCTGTTTTCCCTTCCATTGCTCGAATCCCGCAAAACCGGCGATGAACGGCTCCAGCCGATAGCGGGTCTCGGCCTGCTGCCGGTAGTGCTCGGCGCCGTGCCCCTGGAGATACAGTTCTTCCCCGCAGGAAGCACGCTCCCAGAAATCGCGTACAGCGCGTTTGTCGGATGTCAAACCGCTGCTACTCACAACTGGGCCAATGCGACCGATACGAACGGAGACGCTTGGACAAGGCTCAGGTATCTACATGCGCCCGTGCTCATGGCCGTTCCGATGCTGGATTATGGTCGAGGAATTCCCTTGCCCAAATTTCCTGGGTCATCACCGCCCATTGAAGCATATAGAGGTCCGTTGAGCCTTCCTGACTGCGCTTTCGCGCACTCTGAATTGCGGCGTAGTCGAACCATCCCCGCGACTTGATGGTCTGTTCGCTACACAGGTCGTCCCAAAGTGCTTTCAGTTCATGGCGTAGCCAATGCCGAAATGGCGCCCCAAATCCCGCCTTACGCCGAACGCAAATGTTCCTTGGGACATATGGTTTCGCTGCGTCCCGAAAAAGGGCTTTCGTGCGCCACCCGGCCAGTTGCCAATCATACGGATAGCGCAGGACCTGGCTGACGATGCCCATATCCAAAAGAGGTACTCTGACTTCGACTCCAGCCGCCATGGAGATTTTGTCCATGTAAAGCAGGTTGTGATTTGGTAGGTAGACGGCGAGGTCGCGAGCCTGGAGTTTCTGCAACCCGCTTAGCCCAGCGTCTATCATTATTTTGATGCAATCGTCCGAATAAGCATGGCCGGCTAACGCGTTCCGAAAGTCCGGCGAAAGAAGGTTAGCGACCTCGCCTCCCGGTGTATTTGCGCACATATCGAGAAAACGGTGTTCCCAATCCATGTCGATATTTCCCATGGCCTTCCTGATACGCCGCAAGAGAGCTCCTGTAGCTCCTGCGTGGGCACTTGGAAGATCTCGTGCAGCCTGAGCGATCCAATGTCTGGCCTGCGGCGGCAATCTATTGAGCCATCGGGTCAAATGCATTACTAGGTACCGGGGATAGCCGCAGAACAACTCGTCCCCGCCTTGCCCGGAAAGCAATACCGGAATTCCACTACGCCGCGCCTCCTTGGCGATCGCATAGCACGCCAATATGGAAGGGTCCGCCAACGGCTCATCCAGGTGGCGTATAAGCTGGGGCAGGAGTGAGGTCAAGTCCGACGTCAGTGTGATTTCAGTCAAATTCAAACCGAGATGACTAGCCATACTCTTCGCGTAGGGAAGGTCAGCACTAGCCTGATCGAGCGTGTTTTGCTCCTCGGTCCAAGCGGTAGTAAAACAGGTAAGCTCCTGTCCTGCCTCCGCAGCCAGTGCGAGTATCAGGCTGCTGTCGAGGCCGCCGCTCAGCATCCCGCCGACCGGGACATCTGATACCAGTTGCCCAGCCACTGCCGCCTGAAGACCCTGCTGCAACAGGCCCACCGCACGCTTGCGCGAAATGGGCTGCGGACGATTAAACGGCAATTT
>JBAYJH010000428.1:0-3295 GCA_041665185.1 Sterolibacterium sp. | reverse complement strand
TGCTATCCGTCGAACGCAGCAAGTTCTGGGCAAAGTTCAATCGCGCTTCGGGAAACCATTGCGCACCGGGCATCCTGTCGCCATCGAGGAGCACCGTCTTGCCGCGCTCGCCGATGACCCTGCCAAAATCCCACACGCTGACCCAGAACTGCTCGGGTTGGTCCACCGACCAGCGGTGCAGTTCCGCATAATCGCCAAAGGCGCCCCCCCATTGCCGCTTAGCGGCGCGCATGAAGGCTTTCAGGTTGGACCGCTCGATCCGTTCGGCAGACGGCTGCCAGAGGGGGATGCCGCCAGTTTGATTGCTCACTCGTTTCTCCAGGCTGATGGTTCAGGCATCCGCCGCCAGACGGCGCATGCTGTCGGGCAGCGGTATCGATTTGCCGGTGGTCGGGTTCATCCAGACCATCTTGGCCGCACCCTCGGCATAGACCTTTTCATCCCCCACCGGGCGCATGTCGAAATAGGTCGGCAGGCTGCTGCGTCCGGCATGGCCGGTGTACATGCGCACCTCGACCGTGCCCGGATAGGTGAAGGGAATCTGGAAGGTGCAACTGGCGTTGATGATCACCGGCGATTCGTCGCGCTGCTGGCCGGCCGGAAACCCCAGGGAGGCCAGCCATTCGATGCGCGCCTGCTCAGCATAGCGAAAATACACGGTGTTATTGACGTGGCCCATGGCATCCATGTCGCCCCAGCGGATCGGGATTCGGGTGGTAAAAACCAGCTTGCGCGGATGTTCCATGAGGGTCGAGGGTTTGTTATGGAATGCAATTATAATGCCCTACCCGCCCCAAGGATGCCCGGACCAGACAACTCGCCTTTATCGGGAAAGTCATGCAACCCACCTTCGCGCCGATCGCCACCCTTGCCGACATCCGCCGCATAGAAGAAATGCCGCTGGGCAGCCGGTATGCCTTGGGCAACACGCTGGATATTTTCCGCCAGGCGGCCGCCTCCTACGGCGAGCGCCCCGCCCTGCACTTCCTGCTGCAAGGCAAGATCGACGAAAGCGCTTGCACGGTTGATTACGCCACATTGTTGGCACGCATCTACCAGACCGCCAATGCCTTGCATGCGCTCGGCATGCAAGCCGGCGAGGTGGTAGCCTATGTCCTGCCCAACCTGCCGCAGACCCACTACATCATCTGGGGTGGCGAGGCGGCCGGCATTGTTGCCGCCGTCAACCCAATGCTGGAGGCGACGCAGATCGCCGACATCCTCAACGCCTGCAGGACCAAGTATCTGGTGACCCTGGCGCCCTTTCCCGGCACCGACCTGTGGCACAAGGCGGAAGCCTATGCGGCGCTGGTGCCGAGCTTGCAGGCCATCCTCCAAGTGGACCTCGCCCAGTATGCGCAAGCCGGTTATACGCCGCGCCAGGCGCGCGTCGGTGAACTCGGCGGCCTGCCGGTCTATGATTTCGATGCCCTTCTCACCGCGCAACCCGACGATCGCCTGCTCAGCGCCCGGCAGATTGCCCCGGATGACATCGCCAGTTATTTCCATACCGGCGGCACCACCGGCCTGCCCAAGATCGCACCGCATACGCACGCCAACGAGGTCTATATGGCATGGTCGCTGATGAGCGTGCTCAATATGCGCGTCGGCGACGTGTTCCTATGCGGACTGCCGCTGTTCCATGTCAACGGCGTCATGGTCACCGGGCTCTCCAATTTTCTGTGCGGCGCATCGGTGGTGGTGGCGACCCCGCAGGGCTACCGCAATCCGAACGTCCTGCCGAACTTCTGGCAACTCATCGAGCGCTATCGCGTCAATTACTTCAGTGCCGTCCCGACCATCTACACCGCCCTGCTCGACATCCCCGTCGCCGGCAACGACGTCGGCAGCCTGCGTTACGCCATCTGCGGTGCGGCGCCGATGCCGCCGGAAGTTTTCCGGCGCTTTGAAAAGCTCACCGGCGTCAAGATCCTCGAAGGCTACGGCCTGACCGAGGGCACCACCGCCAGTTGCATGAACCCTCCGGCAGGCGAGCGGCGCGTCGGTTCGATCGGCCTGCGCCTGCCCTACCAGGAGATGCGCACTTTCGTCATCGGTGCCGACGGCAAGATCGAGCGGGAATGCGCGGTGGAAGAGATCGGCGTGGTCTGCATCCAGGGGCCGAACGTGTTTCCCGGTTACCTGCGCGCCGCGGACAACAAGAATATCTGGGCCGGCCGCAACGCCGACGAGGGCTGGTTCAATACCGGCGACCTCGGCCGCATGGATTCCGACGGCTATTGCTGGCTCACCGGCCGGGCCAAGGACTTGATCATCCGTGGCGGCCACAACATCGATCCGCAGATGATCGAAGAGGCGCTGTGCCGGCATCCGGCAGTGGCCATCGCCGCGGCGATCGGCCAGCCCGACGCCTATGCCGGCGAGGTTCCCGCCGCTTATGTGGTGTTGCGGGCCGGTCAGCAGGCGAACGTTGAAGAATTGATCCAGTTTGCCCGCAGCCAAATCAGCGAACGCGCCGCGATACCGGTCCGCATCGAGATCCTGCCGCAGCTGCCGGTCACCGCCGTCGGCAAGATATTCAAGCCGGAACTGCGCCACCGCGCCATAGAACAGGTGCTGAGCAACGCGCTGCAAGATCTGGGCATCACGGCAACGGTCAGCGTCGGCGAGGACAAACTCGCCGGCACCCTCGCCAGCATCCGGCTGCCCCGCGCGTTCCATGCACAGGCACGGGCGCTGCTCGACAAATTCACGGTAAAGACGGCACTCATCGATCACGACTGACGAAGGGAAAGCGAATGGAACGCGAATCTATGGAATTTGACGTGCTGATCGTCGGCGGCGGCCCGGCGGGGCTGGCGGCGGCGATCCGGCTCAAGCAATTGAACCCGGCGACGACTGTCTGTCTGATCGAGAAAGGCGCGGAAATCGGCGCCCACATCCTCTCCGGCGCCATCATGGATCCACGCGCCCTCAACGAACTGATACCCGACTGGAAGGACCGCGGCGCGCCGCTCGACACACCGGTGAACCACGACACCTTCATGATCCTCACCGAGACCGGCGGCTGGCCGATCCCCAACCTGCTGCTGCCGGATTGTTTCATCAACCATGGCAACTACATCATCAGTCTCGGCAATCTCTGCCGCTGGCTGGGGCAGCGGGCCGAAACGCTGGGAGTCGAGATTTATCCGGGCTTCGCCGGCGCGGAATTGCTGTACACCGCGAACGGCGCCGTGAAAGGTGTCGCCACCGGCGACATGGGCGTGGGCCGCGACGGCAAACCGACCGAGGCCTACCAGCCAGGCATGGAACTGCTGGCCAAATACACGCT
>JBAYJH010000427.1:0-3334 GCA_041665185.1 Sterolibacterium sp. | reverse complement strand
GAGCTCGTTCAACTTCATGATCGCCTCGACCGTCTGCGGGCCGTTGCGGACGTGGGCGAGGGGGTTCTCGGCGCCATTCTTGTAGCACAGCGCGCCGGCCGTCCACAGCATCTTTTCAAGTTCCGCCTGTGGAATCTGGTAATGCGCCTGGTAGCCCTTGGCATATTCGGCGAACAGCATCGGGAAGGACATCCCCCTGGAGCCTTCGCTCGGCCAGTGCGAGCAACAGGCCAGCACATGGGTCATCTGCGGCGTCGGCAGCAGGTTCATCTTCTCCACGCCGATCACCAGGACATTGCGGAAGCGGCCGGATTCGATGGCATAGATGCCGTCGTAAAGGGCCACCGAGGACGAGGCGCAGGCGCATTCGCAGCGCGTCATCGGCTTGAAGCGCAGGTCGGGGTGGATCTCCGCGGCGATCGGCGCAACATGCTCCTGGTTGGCGAAAGAGGCTGGGGAGCAGGAACCGACGTAGATGGCGTCGATATCCCTGGCGTCCAGGCCGGCGTCGGCGATGGCGCCGCGACCCGCTTCGATCAGCAGGTCGTAATAGGTCTTGGTGTCGGTCATCAGGCCGGTGGCCTTGTCTTTCCTGACGAACGCGCCGAATTCGGTGTTATAGGCACCGATAATGCTTGCCTTGCTCATTTTCAATCTCCTGCGAAATTTGCAAGCGAACCAACAGGGCTCTTGCTGCGATGCAGCATAGCCTGAATTTGCCTAGTTCGTCGAGGAAATGATCGCCGTTATTGATTTGGCTCAAATCCGACCGGAGGTTCGGGCCATTTGTGGCACGAATGCCTGGAATCAGCGGGTCGATTTGCGCCGGATGGCCGCCGCTCGCGGCCAGGCGGGGTCCAGCGGCAGGGCCGTGGTCTCCTTGAGCTGCTCGATGGCGATGCTGGAACGGACATCGATCACGCCGGCCTGGCGCAGCAGTTTGTCGCTCATGAAACGGTTGTAGCTTTGCAGGTCGGCCACCTGCACCTTCAGGAAGTAGTCCATGTCGCCGGTGACCGCATGGCAGGAAGTCACTTCCGTCCACTCGGCGACGGCATGGAAGAACTCCTCGGCGGGCCGGTTGCCGCCCTTGACCAGCTTGACGCTGACGAAGACCAGCAACTGGAAGCCGAGCTTGAGCGGATCGAGCATGGCGACGGTGCGCTGGATTACGCCGGCCTCCTTGAGCGCCGCCACGCGGCGCAAGCAAGGGGCCGGCGACAGATTCACCCGCTCCGCCAGTTCGACGTTGGAGATGTCGCCCTGGTGCTGGAGGACGTCGAGGATGCGGCGGTCGGTGCGGTCCAGTTCGAGTGTGGTCATGGTCTTCGGGAGCAGGTCTCCAGCAACAATATTGCTCGATTGTGCTTTAGGTAAGCACTATTCGCAACTAAATTGTCAAAGACCTATACTATTGTTTCGGTTCGCCTGCCAACCTTCAATCTTTCGGAGAGAACCATGGATAGAACTGCGCTGCCGCTTTGGGACAACCCCATGGGCACCGACGGTTTCGAGTTCGTCGAATACGCCGCGCCCGATCCCGTGGCGATGGGCAAGCTGTTCGAACAGATGGGCTTCGTCGCCATCGCCCGCCACCGCCACAAGAACGTCCTGCTGTATCGCCAGGGCGAAATCAATTTCATCGTCAACGCCGAGCCGGACTCCTTCGCCCAGCGTTTCGCCCAGTTGCATGGTCCGAGCATCTGCGCCATCGCTTTCCGCGTCGATGACGCCAAGCGCGCCTATGATCGCGCCATCGGCCTCGGCGCCTGGGGCTATGCCGAACGCGCCGGCCCCGGCGAGCTGAACATCCCCGCCATCAAGGGCATCGGCGATTCCTTGATCTACCTCGTCGACCGCTGGCGCGGCAAGAACGGGGCGCAGCCCGGCGAGATCGGCAATATCGGTTTCTTCGACGTGGACTTCGAGCCGCTGCCGGGCGCCTCCGCCGGCGCGACCCTCGCGCCGCACGGCCACGGACTGACGCTGATCGATCACCTGACCCATAACGTCTATCGTGGCCGCATGGGCGAATGGGCCGACTTCTATACCCGCCTGTTCAACTTCCGCGAAGTGCGCTACTTCGACATCGAAGGCCAGGTCACCGGCCTCAAGAGCAAGGCCATGACCAGCCCCTGCGGCAAGATCCGCATTCCCATCAACGAAGAAAGCAAGGAAACGCCCGGGCAGATCCAGGAGTACCTCGACAGCTACCACGGCGAAGGCATCCAGCATATCGCCCTGGCGTCCGACGATCTGCTGGCGACGGTCGACGCGCTGCACGCGCGGGGCATGTGCCTGCTCGACACCGTCGACACCTACTACGAACTGGTGGACCGGCGCATACCGGGACATGGGGAAAACGTCGCCGCGCTCAAGCAGCGCAAGATCCTGATCGACGGCAAGCCCGATGACCTGCTGCTGCAAATATTCTCCGAGAACCAGTTGGGACCGATATTCTTCGAGTTCATCCAGCGCAAGGGCAACCAGGGCTTCGGCGAAGGCAACTTCAAGGCCCTGTTCGAGAGCCTCGAGCTGGACCAGATCCGGCGCGGAGTTCTCAGCGCCACGACAGGCTAACCGCGGAGGAAGACATCATGCTGGTGAAGAAGATCCATCACGTCGCTTACCGCTGCAAGGACGCCAAGGAAACAGTGGACTGGTACGGCCGGCACCTCGACATGAAGTTCGTGCTGGCCATCGCCGAGAACGAAGTGCCGTCGACCAAGGCGCCCGATCCCTACATGCATGTATTCCTGGACGCCGGCGGCGGCAACATCCTGGCCTTCTTCGAGTTGCCGACCCAGCCGGCCATGGGCCGCGACCAGAATACCCCGGAGTGGGTCCAGCACCTGGCGCTGGAGGTCGATTCCCTGGCGACCCTGCTGGCCGCCAAGGCCCGCCTGGAAGCCGCCGGCATCGCGGTGGTGGGGCCGACCGATCACACGCTGTTTCAATCCATCTATTTCTTCGACCCCAACGGCCACCGCCTCGAACTTGCCGCCAACACCGCCACCGAGGAGATGTTCCGCCGGCTCGACGAGGTGAAATGGCCGATGCTGGAGGAATGGTCGCGGACGCGTCAGGCGCCGGCCCATGCGCGCTGGATGCACGACGGCAGCCACTCTGCCTCCGCCGCAGGCAAAGCACCATGAAGCTGGCCACGCTCAAGGAGGGCGGCCGCGACGGCATCCTGGTGGTGGTCAGCAGGGATCTGCGCCTATGCCAGGCCGTGCCCGACATTGCGGCGACGCTCCAGGCCGCGCTGGACCGCTGGGACGACCTGCTGCCGCAGCTACAGGCCGTCTCGCTGTCTCTGGATAGCGGCGCGGCG
>JBAYJH010000426.1:0-3343 GCA_041665185.1 Sterolibacterium sp. | reverse complement strand
TGGCGCGGCGATGAAGGCGGTGCGGATGCGCCGCCCTTCGACGGTACGCACCGGAATGTTCTGTAGGTTCGGATCGGTGCTGGCCAGCCGGCCGGTTACCGCGGTCGCCTGCGAGTAGCTGGTGTGCACGCGGCCGGTGATGGGATTGACGCTGCGCGGCAGCTTGTCGGTGTAGGTGCCTTTGAGCTTGGCCAGGCTGCGGTGCTCCAGCAACAGCTTGGGCAGCGGATAGTCGAGGGCCAGTTGGGTCAGAACTTCCTCGTCGGTGGACGGTCCGCCGGACGGCGTCTTCTTCACCACCGGCAGACCCTGCTTGGCAAACAGAATTTCCGCCAGTTGCTTCGGCGAACTCAGGTTGAAGGGCTGGCCGGCGGCTTCATGGGCCTTGGCTTCGAGCTCCATCAAGCGCCGGCCGAGTTCCTCGCTCTGCCGTGCCAGGGCGGCCACGTCGATCAGGACGCCGTTCCTCTCCATGCGAAACAATACTTCGGCGACCGGCAATTCGATGTCGCGGTAGAGCCGCTCCAGCCGGGCCTCCGCTTCGAGTTGCGGGAGCAGGGTCTGGTGCACCCGCAGCGTCACGTCGGCATCCTCGGCGGCGTATTCGGCGGCGCGTTCCAGCGCCACCTGGGAGAAGGAAATCCGTCCGGCGCCCTTGCCGGTGATGTCGTCGTAGGAGAGGGTATTCAGGCCGAGATGGCGCGTCGCCAGGGCGCCGAGATCATGCGACTTGTCGCTTTCCAGGACATAGGATTCGAGCAGGGTGTCGTCGCGGATGCCGCGCAGTTCGATGCCGTGATTGGCGAAAATGTGGCGGTCGTACTTGAGGTGCTGGCCGAGCTTGGCGTGTTGCGCCGACTCCAGCCAGGGTTTGAGTTTTTGCAGTACTTCGACCAATGGCAATTGCGTTGGTGCACCGGCGTAATCGTGGCCGAGAGGCAGGTAGGCGGCCTGGATATCCGCATCCGGCGGAGCGACCGCCAAGGAGATGCCAACCAGCCGTGCCGCGAACGGATCGAGAGAGGTGGTCTCGGTGTCGAGCGAGGTGAGTGGTGCGGTCTCTATGAGAGTCTGCCAGCGTGCCAGATCTTCCCAGGTCAGGATCGTTTCGTAGCCTTCGCGGTGAAGTTCGGTTAGCCCCTCTCCCTTAATGGGGGACGGGTTGGGGTGGGGGGGGTGCGCCGGACCTGTTCCCCTCACCCCCGACCCCTCTCCAACAAGAGAAGAGGGGAGGGGCGTGCCCAGTTCGCGCAGCCAGGTCTTGAACTCCAGCCGCGTGTACAACTCGGTGAGCTGCACGGCGTCCTGCGGTTGCGGCGCGAGTTCGGTGACGCCCTGAGGCAGTTCAAGATCGCAGACGATGGTCAGCAGCTTCCGCCCCAGCGGCAGAAAATCCAGCGCACGCCGCAGGTTCTCGCCGACGGCGCCGCCGATCTCATTGGCATGGGCGACGATGTTGTCCAGCGTCCCGTATTGGCCCAGCCATTTCACCGCGGTCTTGGGCCCGACCTTGTCCACGCCCGGCACGCCATCGACCGCGTCGCCGGTCAGCGCCAGGTAATCGACGATGCGTTCGGGCGGCACGCCGAACTTCTTTTCGACACCGGCAATATCCAGGGTCTCGTTGCTCATGGTATTGACCAGGCGCACGTGACGATCGACGAGCTGCGCCAGATCCTTGTCGCCGGTCGAGATCACGCACTCGATGCCGGCGGCAGCAGCCTGGCGCGCCAGCGTGCCGATGACGTCGTCGGCCTCGACGCCGTCTACCATCAACAGGGGCCAGCCGGCGGCGCGGATGCAGGCATGCAGTGGTTCGATCTGGCGCACCAGATCGTCGGGCATGGGCGGCCGATGCGCCTTGTATGCCGGGTACCAGTCGTCGCGAAAGGTCTTGCCCTTGGCGTCGAATACCACCGCCCGATAGTCGATGCCATCCGCCGCCTTGTAGTCGCTGGGCAGCCGGCGTAGCATGTTGAGCACGCCATACACCGCGCCGGTTGGTTCGCCGGCCTGGTTGCGCAGGTCGGGCATGGCGTGGAACGCGCGATAGAGATAGGATGAACCGTCAACCAGGAGCAGTGTGGGCATGGATATGAAACCTACCGTGAAATCAGCCGGGCAAAGGGCGGCATCATGAGCGTCAAGAACAAGCTTGCCGGGTTTGCCGATCCGGCGCTCGCCAGCGCCGCCTCGGCCAATGCCACGGCTCGTGAGGCATGGCGGGTGTTCGGCATTATGTCAGAATTTGTCGAGGCGACGGATCGCCTCAACGCCATCCGGCCGGCAGTGAGCATTTTCGGCAGCGCCCGCACCAAGCCCGACTCCGACAATTACCGCCTCACCGAGCAGATCGCGCGGCTGCTGTCGGATGCCGGCTTCAGCGTGATTTCGGGCGGCGGCCCGGGGGTCATGGAAGCCGCCAACAAAGGAGCGTTCGCCGGCAAGAGTCCCAGCGTCGGCCTCAACATCCAGTTGCCGATGGAACAGCAGACCAATCGTTACCAGGATGTGTCGCAAACCTTCCGCCATTTCTTCGCCCGCAAGTACATGTTCGTGCGCTTCGCCGCCGCTTACGTGGTCATGCCGGGCGGCTTCGGCACGCTCGACGAATTGCTCGAAGCCCTGACCCTGATCCAGACCGGGAAGACCCCGCAGATTCCGCTGATCCTGGTCGGCAGCGACTTCTGGCAAGGACTGCTGGAGTGGTTGCGGGCGCGGCTGGTGGCCGAGGGCATGATCAATCCGGAGGATATGGACTTGATCCAGGTCATCGACGATCCTGAGCAAATTGTGACGGCGATCTTCAAGCATTACGAGCGGCGTGGTTTTGAGCGCCTGCCGGATGAGCACGAGCTCCTCCTGAACCTTTGATAGAATGCCCGGAACCCTTGAGGAATTTGCCATGCGCCGCCTGCTATTGATTCTTGCCTTGCTCCTGGCGTTGCCTGCCGCCGCCCAAAGATCAGGCGCACCGGCAGGATTGCAGCCCATCCCGGAACCGCCGCCGCCGCCCCAGGATATGTCCCTGGATCCGGCTTTGGAACCGCAGGTGACGATTACCAAGCGCGGCGATGACCGGGTCGAGGAGTTCCGTGTAAACGGCAAGCTCTACATGATCAAGGTGACGCCGCCGCACGGAACTCCCTATTACCTGATCGACGAAAAGGGCGATGGCCGCATGAGCCGCCAGGCGTCCCTCGACACCGGCCTGCGTGTGCCAATGTGGGTCATCGGCACTTTCTGGGCGGCTTTGCATGTGTGATCGATATTCGTTGGCCATCTCCGCGCCGTCTCACGCGACGTCAGTGTAGGGCACGATGCAGGCGCGTCTCTTGCCCGC
>JBAYJH010000425.1:0-3350 GCA_041665185.1 Sterolibacterium sp. | reverse complement strand
TGTTGCCTGAGTTCAAAGTATAAACCGGATTCCGGGTTGCCGCCGCTGTTGCCCACGGCGGCAACCACGTCGCCCGATTTGATGGTGTCGCCGACTTGGCGGAACAGCGACTGGTTGTTGCCATACACGCTCAGGAAAGCGTCGCCGTGATCGATGATCAACAGGTTGCCGAAGCCGCGCAGCCAGTCGGCGAAGACCACCCGCCCGGGCGCCACCGCCTTGACCTCGCTGCCTTCGGCGCTACGGATGAACAGGCCTTTCCAGGTCGCGCCGCTCTCGGCACGCGGCTTGCCATAGCGATTGACGAGTTCTCCGCGCACCGGCAGGCGCAAGCGGCCCTTGAGTTTGGCAAAGTTGCCGGCAAAACTCATGGCCTCGGGCGTCAGCTCGTTTTGCAGGGCCGGTTCGGGTTTTTCCGCTGCCGCCGCTCCCGCCTTGGACTTGGCGGGGCGACCCGCCTGCTTTCTTGCAGCCTTGGCGACGGGTTTGGCAACAATACGGGCCAAGCCCTCGATCAGCTTGCCCAGGCGTTTTTCGTCGCGCTTGAGGGCGCCGATTTCTCGCCGTTGCTCCTTGATTTTGCCGGCCAGCTTGGCCAGCATGCCATGGCGCTGCTGCTGTTGCGCCAGCAATGCGGCATGTTGGCGTTGCTGCTTCTGTTGGATGGCGGCGAGTTCGTCGCGCTTGGCGCGGGCGGCATCCGCCAGGCGCTGCTTCGCGGCCAGGGCGGCGCGCAGCACCGCCAGCAGATCGGCCTTGGCGCGCGACAGCAGGGTCAGGTAGTGGAGATCGCGTGCCGCCTGGTTGGGATCGTTGCCGGAGAGCAGCGTTCGCAGTGCGTCGCTTTCGCCATTGACATATTGGCGATACAGCAGGCGTCCCAACTGCCCCTGTTGCGCGGCGATCTGCGCCTCCAGGCGCCGTGCCTGCTGTTGCAGTTCGAGCAGTTCGGACTGGACTTCGCCGCGCCGCAGGCCGAGTTCGTGCAAGCCGCGCTTGGCACCGGAAATCGCCGATTCGGTTTCCTTCAGTTGGTCGGCGGCGTAAGCCTTGGTCTCTTCGCTCTTCGCCAGGTCGCGATGCAGGTTTTCGATGCGCCCTTGCAAGTCCTTGAGCTGGCCGCGCTTGACCTCGACCGGGGCGGGCTTGGTCGAGGTCTTGGTTGCGCCGACCGCCGCCAGGGAGATTCCGGCGGAGAGGAACAGCGTCAGCAGCAGAAGGTATCTACTTGGCCTTACCCTGGTTGGCGACAGCTTGCATGGCGGCTTGGATGGCTTCCTCATCGCCGAGATAATAATGCCTGAGCGGATTGAGGTCATCGTCGAGTTCGTACACCAGCGGCTGGGCGGTGGGAATATTGAGACCGACGATATCGGCGTCGGAGACATGGTCGAGGTATTTGATGAGGGCCCGCAGGCTGTTGCCGTGGGCGGCGATGACGACATTCCTGCCGGACTTGACCGCCGGCGCGATGGTTTCGTGCCAGTAGGGCAGGAAGCGCTCCACGGTGTCCTTGAGGCATTCGGTATGGGGAAAGTCGCCGGGCGCCAGATCGGCGTAACGCGGATTGCCACTTTCCAGGCGCGGGTCGCCGGCTTCCAGCGCCGGCGGGGGGGTGTCGTAGGCGCGGCGCCATACCAACACCTGCTGCTCGCCGAATTTGGCCGCGGTTTCCGCCTTGTTGAGGCCCTGCAACGCGCCATAGTGGCGCTCGTTGAGGCGCCAGGAATGGTGGATCGGGATCCACATCCGGTCCATTTCTTCCAGTACCGTCCACAGCGTCTTGATGGCGCGCTTCAATACCGAGGTGTAGGCCAGGTCGAAGGCATAGCCCTCACGCTTCAGCAACTGCCCTGCGGCAACGGCTTCGGACTGCCCCTTTTCGGTCAGGCCGACGTCGGTCCAGCCGGTGAAACGGTTTTCCTGGTTCCAGGTCGACTCGCCGTGGCGCAACAGGACTATTTTGTGCATGATAAAGAGCGCCGAATAGCGCTTAGGAATCAAAAAGAAGTATTCTATAATATTCGGCATCCCAATTCGACACCGGATCTTTTCCGCCTATGCCCAACAGCGCCATCCTCGACCTGATCGATCAGCAAGAGCACATCGAAACCGCCGCCCGTGCGCTCAAGGCGATTTCGCATCCGTTGCGCTTGAAGATTTTGTGCGTCGTCGGGGATCAGGAAGTCTGCGTGCAGGACATCGTCGAGGCCGTGGGAACTTCGCAGAGCAATATTTCCCAGCATCTGGCCATCCTGCGCGACAAGGGCGTGCTGAATACGCGCAAGGACGCCAACCGGGTCTATTACCGCATCGCCGATGCCCGTACTTTGCAATTGATCGCGCTGATGCGCGAGGTCTTCTGCACCACCGCGACACGCAAACGTTAAGAGTCACTCATGGAGAACACTTTGGAATTTGTGCAAAACAATCTGATGTATGTGATGCTCGCCGTGACCAGCGGCGCCATGCTGATCTGGCAGACCATCAACAGCGGCGGGAGAAATCAGGTATCGCCGATGCAGGCAACGCTGTTGTTGAACCGCGAGGATGCGTTGGTGATCGACGTGCGGGAAGCCAGTGAATGGTCGGCCGGGCACATCCCGAATTCCCGCCACATCGCCATCGGCCAGTTGGAAAAGCAGATTCACGAAATCGAGAAATTCAAGAGCCGCCCTTTGATCGTCAATTGCCAGACCGGCAACCGCTCGTCTTCTGCCTGTGGAACCTTGAAGAAACATGGTTTCGAAAAGGTCTACAACCTGGCCGGCGGCATCGGCGCCTGGCGCGATGCCGGCCTGCCGACCACCACCAAATAGGCCGCGCCATGACCGCCAAAATCCTGATGTACAGCACCGCCGTGTGCCCCTACTGCGTCCGCGCCGAGCAACTGCTCCGTCACAAGGGGGTGGAACCGGCCAACATCGAAAAAGTCCGCGTCGATCTCGAGCCTGAACGGCGCGAC
Organism: Sterolibacterium sp.; assembly: GCA_041665185.1. Lineage (GTDB taxonomy): Bacteria > Pseudomonadota > Gammaproteobacteria > Burkholderiales > Rhodocyclaceae > JACRAR01. Next base: position 385 of record JBAYJH010000425.1, on the reverse strand, counting down.
GAGATGATGACGCGTACCGGCCGCCGCACCGTGCCCCAGATCTACATCGGCGACACCTATGTCGGCGGCTATGACGATCTGGCCGCGCTGGATCATGCCCAGGGACTGGATAAATTGTTAGCCGGTGCATAATTAGCAAGTTTTACCCCCCACCCATCAGATAGGCCATCACATGAGCGAACAGCAAGCCCCGGTTTTCAGCATCGAAAAAATCTACAGCAAGGATCTTTCCCTGGAGATCCCGCATGCGCCACAGGCATTCCTGGAGCGCGAAACGCCGGAGATCGAGGTGCAGTTGCACAGCGAGGGCAGTGGCATCGACGAGGGCATGTACCAGGTGGTGCTGACGGTCACGGTGACCGCCAAGATCGGCGAAAAGACCCTG
>JBAYJH010000424.1:0-3379 GCA_041665185.1 Sterolibacterium sp. | reverse complement strand
CGCGGAACAGGTCGTAGGAAAACAGGGCGGTGTCGCTGCGCAGGAAACTGGTGACGAACGACACCACTGTCGCCCAGAACACCGACAGCACCGGCGAGAAGCCCCACATCATGAACGCGACGATAGAGATCAGCGACAGGAAGTGATACCAGTAGTGCCGCGTCAGGTTCCACACCGTATCGGCTTTCTCGATCAGCAGATTGCCCATGTGGTACTTGCGCGCGTCGATCTCGACCATCAGGAACAGCGCGAGGTAGAACAGGATGGTCGGAATGCAGGCCATCAGCAACACGTCGAGATAGGAAATCTTCAGGAATTCGGCGATCAGGAAGGCCGCGGCGCCCAGTACCGGCGGCGAGATGATCGCGCCCAGGCCGCCCGCGGCGAGCAGGCCGCCCGCGGCGTTCCGCTCATAACCGGCCTTGGCCAGCATCGGCCAGGCGACCGCGCCCAGCGTCACCGTGGTCGCGACGCCCGACCCGGAGGGCCCGCCGAGCAGGAACGAGGCGAGCACCACGGTGCGCCCGGCCCCCGTGGGCTTGCCGCCCATCGCGGCAAAGGAGAAGTCGATATAGAACTTGCCTGCGCCGGAATACTGCAGGAACGCGCCGAAGATGGTGAACAGGATGATCAGCGAGGAGGACACGTCGACGGCCACGCCGTAGATTCCTTCGAGGGTCATGTACATGTGGCCGACCAGCCGGCCGACTTCGTAGCCCTTGTGCGTCCACGGGTGAGGCAGATAGGCGCCGAACAGTGCGTAGAGTATGAACGCGCTGGTAATCGCGGGCATGATCCAGCCGTTGGTGCGGCGCATCACCTCCATCACCATCAGGATCAGGGCGACGCCGAAGAAAATGTCCCAGTTGTTGGGCGAGGTGTTGCGGTCGGTGAAGTCGTCGCCGCCCTGGATCAGGTACACCGCCACGGCAACCGACAGCAGGGCGAGCGTCCAGTCCCACCACATGATGCGGTGGCGATAGCGCTGCGTCACCGGAAACACCAGAAAGGACAGGAACAACACCATGGCGACGTGTACCGGCCGCAGCGTCTGCGTCGCGACGATGCCATAGGCGGTGTACAGATGGAATGCGGACATCGCCACCGCGGCGAAGGTGATGAAGCCGGCCAGCCAGCCGCTCAATTTGTTGGCTGCACCCTCTTCCTCCTCGATGAACTCCTCGGCCTTCCTCAGCGCTTCGTCGCTGATGACGGCTTCGACATTTTGGTCCGGTCTAATCTCTCCACTCATGACTTGAGCGCCTCTGATATGCGGCGCGGTTGCGCCTTGGGGTTTAGCCGGCCGTGCGGCCGGCTAAACGAAAAAACCCCGCCAGCGGGCGGGGTCGGGGCGGGTGGTACCGAGGTCTCAGTCGACCTTGATGCCGTGCTCGGCGAAGTACTTCACCGCGCCCGGGTGGAACGGGATCGGCGAGGCCGAGGCTTTCTGGTTCTCGAGCTTGAAGTTCGCCGCTTCCTTGTGGACGTTGATCAGGTCCTGGCGCTTGTCGAAGATGGTTTTGACGATGTTATAGGCGGTCTTGTCGTCCATATTCGCGTTGGCGACCAGGATATTCATCACCGTGGCCTGCTTGTTGTCGGTATCCATGCCGCGGTAGGTCGCCTTCGGGATCGCGTCCTCGACATACAGATTGCCGTACTTCTTGTTCATCGCCGGCACCACCTCGGCATGGTCGACCATCTTGATCTTGGTGCCGGGCGTGTTGGCGAGGTCCGTCACTCCGGCGGTAGGCAGTCCGCCAACCCAGAAGAAGGCGTCGATTTTGCCGTCTTTCATGGCGTTCACCGACTCGGCCACGCCCAGGCGCTCGCGCCGCATGTCCTTGTCCTTGTCCAGGCCGGCGGCCTCGATCACGCGAAAGGCCATCACTTCGGTGGCGCTGCCGGGCGAGCCGGTCGATACGTGCTTGCCCTTCATATCGGCGATCTTGTTGATGCCGCGGCCCTCGACGGACACCACGTGCATGCGGTTCGGATAAAGTATCATCAGCGTGCGTACGGCGACCTTGTGGCCCTTGAACTTGTCCTCGCCGCGGTAAGCGTCCAGGGTTGCGTCGGCCATGGTCAGCCCGATATAGGGCTTGCCGCTGCCGATCAGCTTGAGGTTGTCGACCGAACCGCCGGTGACCTCGGCCGTGGCTTCCATGCCGGGGACGAATTTCGACAACACGGCAGCGATGCCGCCGCCCAGCGGGTAATACACGCCGCCGGTGCCGCCGGTGGCGATGGAAATGTTGATTTTGTCCTGGGCTGCGAGCGGTGCGGACAGGGCGATCATGCTGGCGACGCCCAGCGCCTGGATAAACTTCTTCATCTCAATCTCCTCAAACAGGGTTGGAGTCCGTTGCGGACTGCGGATGGCGGTTCTGTGTGCCGCACTCGGGGGAATTATATACGAGTTTACCCGTACTCCGACCCGGCACCGTTGCTGCACCGCGGCTCTGCGGGGCTAGCGGCTATACTTCGGACTCCATATCTGAATTGGACGATCATGGGCGGCTTGAGATGGCTTTACCTCGCGGCATCGCTTGCGCTGGCCGGCAACGTGCTCGCCGCCGATCCGGCGCCGCGCTACAACACAGTCGAGTTGCAGGCCGGGGCGCAGCGCGAACTGGCGAACGACACGGTGACGGCCAACCTATACGTGGAATTGAACGACGCGAATCCGGCGGCGCTCGCCGCTGCCGTGAACAAGGCTGCCAACGAGGCCTTGCGCGAGGCGCGGGAGTACCCCGGCGTGCGCGTGCGCTCGGGCAATAACCAGACTTATCCGGTCTACGCCAAGGGCAATGTGCAGCAGGGCTGGCGCGCGCGCGCCGAGATCCGCCTCGAGAGCAAGGATTTCGAAGCGGCGTCGCGGCTGATAGGCAAGCTGCAGGCAGGGATGCAGCTGGGCAGCACCGCTTTCTCGGTTTCACCCGAGGCGCGCAGGCAGGCGGAGAACGAACTGATTGCGGAGGCGATCGCCGCGTTCAAAGTACGCGCGGACATCGTGCGGCGTGCGCTGGGAGGGCGCAGCTACAAGATCCAGCGCCTGAATGTGAGTACCGGCTACAGCGCACCGCCGCCGCGCTTCGCCGTCGTGCGCGCCATGGCAGCCGGTGGGCCGGAGGTGGCGGCGCCCAATTTCGAGGGCGGGGTCAGCATGGTTACGGTCACGGTGGGCGGCGCGATTGAAGTGCTCGACTAGGGCGCCTGCGGTCTGGCTGGCGTGCGCATGAAGGGCGTAGTCCTGCCGCTGGCGATCACGCTCGCGGTGCAAGCCTTGACCTCGATGGCGATGATCGCGCCTTCGGTGATGGCGCCGGTGGCGGCGCCGGAGCTCGGCGTTTCCGCCCACGGCATAGGCTGGTTCGTG
>JBAYJH010000423.1:0-3386 GCA_041665185.1 Sterolibacterium sp. | reverse complement strand
GCTCGCCGGCGCTGTTTCCCATCCCGGAGAAATACTACCATGGTCGGCTGCGCCTGAAAGCGCAGCCGCTGCGCCATCAAACCCGCTGATGTACGATGGCGCAGGGGCAGAGAAAGAGGGAAATGGGGCGGGCGTTCATGTCGGGCATGTCAGTCGTTCCCGGCTTGGATACAATAGCCACGTGCGATGGACCAACCGGACACAAGGAGGAGACGGCCATGGATTTCGACAAGGAGCTGGATGCGCGCGGTCTGAACTGCCCGCTGCCGATATTGCGCGCGAAAAAAGCGCTGACCGAGATGCAAAGCGGCCAGGTGCTGCGCATCGTTTCGACTGATGTCGGCTCGGTCAAGGATTTCGCGGCATTCTGCAAGCAGACCGGCAACGAGTTGCTTGCGCAGACTGAAGCCAACAGCGAATACACGTTCTTTCTGAAACGAAAGTAAGCGGCGCTGCTTGCGCGCGACCGCGGGACTGCAATGCCGGGCGGCAGCATTGCAGCGTGTGTAGCCGGCGGGGGCAGGCATCAGCCAAAGCTATTGCATAATAAGATTATTCGGGTGGAACAAAGCCCGAAAATTCGTGCATTATTGCCGCAATCCGAACAAGAGTCCGGCGCCGCGTGGCGGCAAGACCGACCTACACTGGAGGAAAAAATGGGTGCCACCCCTGATGTCGCATTGATAGAGCAAATCGTCCGGCAGCGGCTGGACGAGATCCTGCCGCAGAAAATCGAAGAAAAACTGGCGGAAATGAAGGCGAACAAGACGCCTTCGATGACCATTATCGCCACTAAAGGTACCCTGGACTGGGCCTATCCGCCCTTCATCCTGGCTTCGACCGCAGCCGCGCTGGGCTGGAATGTGTCGATATTTTTCACCTTCTATGGCCTGCAGCTGCTGAAGAAGGACATTTCCGACCTCAAGATCAGTCCGCTCGGCAATCCGGGCATGCCGATGAAAATGCCTTTCGGCCCGGACTGGTTCAAGGGCATCAACTGGAACATCCCCAATCTGGTTCAGGCCGGCATCCCCGGATTCGAATCCTTCGCGACCACGCTGATGCAGCAGACGATCAAGAACAACGGCGTGGCCGGTATTGCCGAATTGCGTTCGCTGAGCCTGGAGGCCGGCGTGAACATGATCGGCTGCCAGATGACGGTCGACCTGTTCGGTTTCACCCACGAGGACTTCATCCCCGAGGTGAAGGAATACTGCGGCGCTGCCACCTTCCTGCCGATGGCGCAGGAAGCCGATGTCACACTGTTTATTTAGAAAAGACTTACAAAGTCTTCGCGGCAGACCTGCACTCGCCGCGCATGCAAGCGATTACACGCTCGTTGCAATTACAAAGGAAGGGGGGATTCAAAATGAAACGCACAGTACTGGTATCGGCGCTGCTCGCTGTTTTGGGGATTCCGTCGCTCGCCCTGGCGACAGACGGATATTTTCCGCACGGCTACGGCATGAAGGCGAAAGGCATGGGCGGGGCTTCGACGGCGATGGCCGACGATGCCTTTGGCGGCGCCAATAATCCGGCGAGCATGGTCTGGGTCGGCAACCGCCTGGACGTGGGCGTGGATCTGTTCAGCCCGAGGCGCGATATCTCGCGCAGCGGCAGTTCCGGCTTCGGCACCGGCATGGACGGCTCCGTGACCAGCGGCAGCAACCTGTTCGCGATTCCGGAGTTCGGCTACAGCAGAATGCTCGGCAGGGACATGGCGGTGGGCGTGAGCGTCTACGGCAACGGCGGCATGAACACCGACTACAACGGCGGACAGATCGCAGGAGGCAACGTCAACGCCTGCGGCAGCCAGGTCGGCGGCTTCAACCAGGCTTCCCGCGAGGCGGGTCCTTACAATTTGCTGTGCGGTTCGGGCAAGCTGGGCATGAACTTGGAGCAACTGATCATCGCGCCGACCTTCGCCAAGAAGGTGAACAAGGATCATTCCTTGGGGGCCTCCCTGCTGATCGCGCGGCAGACGTTCAAGGCCGAGGGCCTGAGTGCGTTCTATTCGTACACCACGCCCGGCGGCGTGCAGGGCACGCCGTATGCGGTCGGCAACAATCTGACCGAGCGCGGCAACGATACGACCTGGGGTTATGGTCTCAAGCTCGGCTGGATGGGCAAGGTCTCCGATACGGTGACCCTGGGCGCGGCTTACACCAGCAAGGTCAAGATGGGCAAGTTCGACAAGTACAAGGACTTGTTCGCTGGGCAGGGTTATTTCGATATGCCGGAGAGCTTCAACCTGGGTATCGCGATCAAGGCCAACCCAAAGTGGACCATCGCTGCCGACTATCAGAGGATCGACTATTCGGGCATCAAGTCGGTCGCCAATCCGAGCACCAACGGCGGTCTGACCATCGGCGGAACGCTGGGTTGCGACACCTGCCGCGGTTTCGGCTGGCAAAGCGTGAATGTGTTCAAGATCGGCGCCGAATACCAGTACAGCCCGAAGCTGATCCTGCGCGCCGGCTACAACCACAGCGACAATCCGATCCAGAGCCGCGACGTGACCTTCAACATCATCGCCCCGGGCGTGATCAAGGATCATGCGACTCTGGGGTTCACCTATAGTCTGAGCAATGAATCGGAGCTGACCATGGCGTACATGCATGCGTTCAAGAACTCCGTTTCCGGACCCAGCCTGTTCAACAACTGGCTCGGGGATAACGCGACCGACAAGATCCAGATGTATGAAAATTCCCTCGGCATCGCGTACAGCATGAAGCTGAAATAAGCGCTGCCGGATTGGAGTTCCGCAAGCGAATTGAGGCTGAGGGCGAATACGCCTTCAGCCTTTTTCATTCCAATAACACTATCGACTCGGGCGGGAGGGGAAGGAAGTCCATTGCCCGCAGAAGCCCGGCAGCAGCCGCGCTGGCGCTGACCGTGGCCGGCAAGGAAGACGCGCACCGAGCGTTGCGCGCCGCTATTTGGTCACGCCCAGGCGGCGGTACACAGGCCTGATGGCGGCGCGCCACTCCTCGCGTCGCAGCGCGAACGCGAGCGCAGCGAGGCAGCACAGCGCGCCGAAGACGAGCAGCGTGGACGGCGCGCCGATGCGGCTCGCGACCGAGCCGGCGACGAAATTGCCTATCGGCGCCGCGCCGAGAAAACACATGCCATAGATGGCGACGATGCGGCCGCGCTTGTCCTCGTCGGCGATGGTTTGCAGGATGGTGTTGGTCGATGTTGCGGTGACGATCAGGCCGAAACCGATTGGCAGCATCAGTATGAGCGACAGCCACAGCAGGCGCGATTGCGAGAACAGCATCAGGCCCAGGCCGGCGGAAAAGCTCGCGGCGATGATGATGCGCGACAGTCCGCGCAGGGAAGTGCGGCCGGCGAGATAGGCGGTGCCGGCGAACGCTCCGAGGCCG
>JBAYJH010000422.1:0-3395 GCA_041665185.1 Sterolibacterium sp. | reverse complement strand
CAGTGGTTGTAAGTCGTGGTCCAGTGGTCGGGATAGAACTTCACTTCGCCATCGGCCACCGCTTTCAGACCGCGTTTGGCGAGGCCTTCCATTTTCACGAACCATTGGTCGGTGAGCATGGGCTCGACGATCACGCCGGTGCGGCCCGAACGCGGCACGCGCAATTTGTACGGCTTTTCCGAAACCAGCAGTCCCTCTTTGGCCAGGTCTTCCAGGATGCGCTTGCGCGCTTCGAAGCGGTCCAGGCCGCGGTAGGCCACTGGGGCGTTGTCGTTGATTTTGGCGTCCAGCGCCAGTACGCCGATTTGCGCGAGATGATGCCGCTGGCCGACCTGGTAGTCGTTGAAGTCGTGCGCCGGCGTGATTTTGACGCAGCCGGTGCCGAACGCCGGATCGACGTAATCGTCGGCGATCACGGGTATGGTGCGGCCGCAGAGCGGCAACACGACTTGTTTTCCGAGCAATGCGCTGTAGCGTTCGTCCTTGGGATGGACTGCGACCGCCGCGTCGCCGAGCATGGTTTCCGGCCGGGTGGTCGCGACCACCAAAGCGCCCGAGCCGTCCGCGAACGGATACTTGATTTCCCAGATCTTGCCGTCTTCCTCTTCGCTGTCCACCTCCAGGTCGGACACCGCCGTGCCCAGCACCGGGTCCCAGTTGACCAGGCGCTTGCCGCGGTAGATCAGGCCTTCCTCGTGCAGGCGCACGAATACCTCGATCACGGCGCGCGACATTTTTGCGTCCATGGTGAAGTAGCCGGCGCGCTGGCCTTCGGTGTCGGCGTAGGTCCAGTTGCCCGAGGTTCCGAGGCGCCGCATCTGGCGCGTGATGGTCGAGCCCGATTCCTGCTTCCAGGCCCACACGCGCTCGAGGAACTTGGCGCGGCCGAGATCGTGGCGGGTCTTGGCCTCGGCCTGCAACTGGCGCTCGACCACGATCTGGGTCGCGATGCCGGCGTGGTCGGTGCCGATCACCCAGTTGGTGTTGAAGCCGCGCATGCGGTGATAGCGAACGAGCGTATCCATCAGCGTCTGCTGGAACGCATGCCCCATGTGCAGGGTGCCGGTGACGTTGGGCGGCGGCAGCTGGACGCAGTAGGCGGGGCTGGCCGGGTCGTCCGAATGCGCGAAATAGCCGCGGCGCTCCCATTCGGGATACCAGTGCGCCTCGATGGCGTGCGGCTCAAAACTCTTGGCTAGTTCCATGGTTCTCGGGGGAAAAGCGTTTCGGCCCGGACGGGCGAAACGCGAATTATAGCGGATAGCCGCAGAGCGATATACCGCTTGGTGACCTGCGCAGATGCCTGGCGGCCAGTGTGCGCGCGGTCCGGCACGCCATCCCCGGAAATCAACTTGACCAGGATCAGGAGGCTGGCCCACGCTCAAGCAAAAAAAAGGCCGGCAGAAAGCTGCCGGCCTGGGTGTTGATGCCTCGAGTCTTAGAGGCCATTTCAGAATTACCGAAATGGCCTCTGATTTTGGGGGAGTATGAGGGGGGCTATCCCCTCTTTTTTTTGTAATAGGCGCTTACGGGGCGGGTTGTGTCACCGTATTCGACTGAAGAGCGACCGCAGTCTGCGCAAACAGTCGGCCGTTGATCGATGCGCCAGTCAGCATGGCGATGTTCTTCTGGGCCAGTACGATACCCTCGAAGTGCGAGCCCGCTCCGAGCGTCACGACATCGGCAACCTGCCAGAAAATGTTCTTGGCCAGTGCACCGCCGGTCAGAAGTATTTTCTTGCCGGTGGCCAGATCGAGCGTTCCCGTTATCTGGAAAATCCAGACATCGTTCGCGCCGCCGTTGAGGGTGAGGTCCGTCGTGATGGTCACATTGCTGCCCCAGGTGTAGGTGCCGGGGGCCAGCGTCAGCCCGGCGACGGTTCCGCCGCCGATGTTCAGGTTGGCGCCCACGCCTGCTGCCCGCCCGGCGATGTCGGTGTAGGCGGTTTGCATGTTGGCCACCGCCGTGGTCAGCAAAGTGGCATCGGTCAGCCTGCATGAAGGCCCGGCCGCATCGACTGAGTAGACTTTCCCGGTCACTTCTGCGCAGGTCACACCAATTGACGCCCCGGTGATCGGGCTGGTTCCGATATCGCCGGTGATGGCGGAGGTCGGAACGTCCGTGATTCCGGCTTTGGTCAGAATCGCAAAATTACCGGCCGCGCCCAGCGTCGACGGCGAGAGTCCGATCGGGATATTGACCTGGGTTGCATCGGCCGCGGATATGTCCTTGGCGACCGACTGGGTTTGGTACCCGGTCGCGGAAACTTCGATGCTGTATTTCCCCGCCATGGCAGCTTGCGCGGCAAGCGTCAACGGCAGGGTCGCACTGTATTGGGCGAACATCGGCGCGCCGACAGGCAGGGTCAGCGCATAGGCGCCGAGTGTCGCCGTCGAATCGTCGGCGGCCACGAACTTCACCGTCACGACCGGGGCGGTGCCGAAGGTTTGCTTCGCCGCGACATAGGTGGTTTCGGTCGAACTCGCCGGATTCAAGCTCGCCGTACCGCTGATGATATGGGTGGCGGACACCGGCAAGGCGATCGGCGCGGCGCTGCTGCCGAGGATCACGACGCTGGTGGTGCTGGCAACCGGCACCGCGGCAACGACTGCCGTCGCGCGGGCGTCGGCGGTGACGACGACGTCGTAGTTTCCGACCGCAAGGCGACCGAGGAAGAACTCGCCCTTCGCGTTGGGTACCGAGGATTGAACGATCACGCCATTCTGCTGCGCCGTAACCATGACGCCGCTGCCGAGCAAGGCGGTATCGACGAAGCCGTCTATGCCGTTCAGCACGAAGGGGACGACCTTGATCACCGGCTTCAACGCATAGGTGCCGTTGCCGCGCTTGACCACGGACTTGCAGGCATCGAAATCCAGTACCAGGTCGACGCGCTGGCCTGAGGCCACGTCAAACTCGTTGACCAGTTTGATTCCGCTTTGCACCGCGCTCGGGGTAATCAGCGCGGTCTCGACTCCGCCCGTCGGGACAACCGAATTGGCAAAGCCCACTGCGGTGTTCGGGTCCAGCACCAGGCGAAGCTGCGTGTAATGCCCCGCTGCCAGCGGTGTCTCGCCCAGGTTGTCGAGCACGCCGTTGGTCAGGCCGAGCAGATTGATTTTCCGCGCCGGGCTGAGGGTGATATCGGTCCAGCCGGCGTCGGTGTCCGAAGCCGAACTGCTTTGGTGCGCGCGCACTTTGACGACGGTCACATTCACCGCGTCATAACCGCAGGCTGGCGCGTCGGTCAGGGAGACGCCGAGCGTACCCGTTCCCGCTGCCGGAGCAGCGTCACCGCCGCCGCCACCGCATCCGGCTACAAACACCGCCAAAAGCGTAGCCATCAGCCAAGCCAATGGCTTGGACTTGGAATAACTGTCTAACTTCTTCATGTT
>JBAYJH010000421.1:0-3402 GCA_041665185.1 Sterolibacterium sp. | reverse complement strand
GGCGGCCAGGTACCAGGCCAGACCGGGGTGTGGGGTGCCCAGGGCCGCGCGCGCCCGGCGCGCCGCCCACAGCAACATGGCGCATGCCGCCGCGCCGGCGAACATCGCCGCAACATGACTCGCGACGCTCAGGTCGAGGAAGCCGCTGAATCCGGCAACCATCGCCAGGCCACCCAGCCATGCCAGCAGCGGCATCGCCGTCAGCCAGGGCGCCGCGCCCGCGCCGCGCGTCAGCACCGGGACGAAATAGGCCATCGCCGCCAGGATCAGCGGCATCGCACCCAGCGCGAAAGCCACGTGGGCCACCGCCTGTGGCGCAACGGCAGCCGGCGTCAGCCACAGCGCCAGCGCCGCCGCCATCATCGCGATGGCGTTGATGGCGAGCATCGGCAGCATGGCCTAGGCGCCCCCTAGTGCTTGATGAAATCGATGACGATCTGGCCTGGGTCGCGCTGGCGATAGGTGATCTCGACAGTCGCGCCGTAGCGTTGCCCGAGCTGATCGAGCAGGGGCAGCGGATCGTGGTCATTGACGAAGCGCATAGTCTCACCGGCGTGCAACGCGTCGAGCGCACCGAAAATCGCGGCGTGGCGGAAACGTTTGGCGATGCCGCGGGCATCGAACGGGTAGAGGGAGTCGGGAGAAGTGTGGATGTGAATGGGATTCATGATCGTTCCTGTGGGCAAAGAGTGCGCCAATTATGCTTGGCCAGGAAACCCAATAAATTGATTCGGATCATTTTTGAAAGGATGCTTGCCGATAAGGCGGCCGCAGCCTATTTCCTGGGGAGACCTCCTTTGGGCGATTTGACGGACTTGACGGACTTGACGGACTTGACGGACTTGACGGACTTGATGGACTTGATGGACTTGATGGACTTGATGGACTTGGCGGACTTGGCGGACTTGCCGACAGCGGCCTTGGGTGGCTTGGCGGAGGGCCGCCCGGCGGGGGGAGCGACTCCCAACATCTTCGCCAGGTACATTCCCGTCGGGCTTCCTGCCGCAGCGGCCACCTTCTCCGGGCTGCCGGCAGCGACGATGCGACCGCCGCCGTCGCCACCCTCGGGTCCGAGGTCGATCACCCAGTCCGCCGTCTTGATGACGTCCAGGTTATGTTCGATGACCACGATGGTGTTGCCATGGTCGCGCAAGCGGTGCAGTACCGTCAGCAACATTTCGATGTCGGCGAAGTGCAGCCCGGTGGTCGGCTCGTCGAGGATGTAGAGGGTGCGCCCGGTATCGCGCTTGGACAGCTCCAGCGCCAGCTTGACGCGCTGGGCCTCGCCGCCGGAGAGCGTGGTGGCGCTCTGGCCGAGAGTGATGTAGCTCAGGCCGACATCCACCAGCGTCTGTAACTTGCGCGCCACCACCGGCACGGCGGCGAAGAACTCGTGCGCCTGTTCGACGGTCATGGCGAGGATCTCGTGGATGGTCTTGCCCTTGTAGCGGATCTCCAGGGTCTCGCGGTTGTAGCGCTTACCGTGGCAAACGTCGCAGGGCACGAAGATGTCGGGCAGGAAATGCATTTCCACCTTGATCATGCCATCGCCCTGGCAGGCCTCGCAACGCCCGCCCTTGACGTTGAAGGAGAAGCGTCCGGGCCCGTAGCCGCGCTCACGCGACTGCGGCACCCCGGCAAAGAGTTCGCGAATCGGCGTCAGCAGTCCGGTGTAGGTGGCCGGGTTGGAGCGCGGGGTGCGGCCGATCGGCGACTGGTCGACGTTGATCACCTTGTCGAAGAACTCCAGCCCCTCGATCTCGCCATGGGGTGCGGGCTCCAGCGCCGAGCCATAGAGGTGACGCGCGGCGGCGGCATACAGCGTGTCGTTGATCAGAGTACTCTTGCCCGATCCCGAGACGCCGGTGACACAGGTGAATAAGCCCACCGGCAATTCGGCCGTGACATCCTTGAGATTGTTGCCGGTGGCGCCGACGATCCTGAGCTTGCGCTCGGCGTCGGGCTTGCTGCGCCTGGCCGGCACCACGATGGATTTGCGGCCGGAAAGATAGGCGCCGGTAAGGGAATCGGGATGCGCCGCCACCTGTGCCGGCGTGCCCTCGGCGACCACCCGGCCACCGTGCTCGCCGGCGCCCGGACCCATGTCGACGACATGGTCGGCGGCTTCGATGGCCTCCTGATCGTGCTCGACGACGATCACCGTGTTGCCCATATCGCGCAGGTTCATCAGGGTTTCCAGCAGTCGCGCGTTGTCGCGCTGGTGCAGGCCGATCGACGGCTCGTCGAGCACGTACATCACCCCGGTCAGCCCGGAACCGATCTGCGACGCCAGGCGGATGCGCTGCGACTCGCCGCCGGAAAGCGTCTCGGCGGAACGGTCGAGTGACAGGTAATCGAGGCCGACGTTGATCAGGAAGGCGACGCGGCTGACGATCTCCTTGACGATTTTTTCCGCCACCTGGGCCTTCTGTCCGCCCAGCTTCAGGGTGTCGAAGAATTGCCGGCAAGCGCCCAGCGACATGGCGCTGATTTCGGGCAGCGCCAAGCCGCCGCCGGGCCGCCCCAAGGCGGCTTGCGCCCCCCCCGGGGGGGCAGCGAGCTGGGTTTGCGAGCGTGGGGGGCTATTCCCACCGCCGATGAAGACGTGGCGCGCCTCGCGGCGCAGGCGCGCGCCGCCGCAGGAGGGACAGGGCTTGTTGTTGAGATATTTCGAGAGTTCCTCGCGCACCATCTGCGAGTCGGTCTCGCGGTAGCGGCGTTCCAGATTGGGGATGATGCCCTCGAAGACATGGGTGCGGTCGAAGCGCGTGCCTTTTTCATTGAGATACTTGAAGCGGATCTGCTGCTTGCCGGAACCGTAGAGCACCACCAGGCGGACTTCCTCGGGCAGTTCCTCGAAAGCCTTGTTGGTGTCGAAAGCGTAGTGCTCGGCGAGACTTTCCAGCATCTGGAAATAGAACTGGTTGCGCTTGTCCCAACCCTTGATGGCGCCGGCCGCCAGGCTCAGGTGCGGATAGGCGACGATGCGCCCGGCGTCGAAGAACTGGATGGCGCCCAGCCCGTCGCACTCGGGGCAGGCGCCCATCGGGTTGTTGAAGGAGAACAGCCGCGGTTCCAATTCCTGCAAGGCATAGCTGCACACCGGGCAGGCGAACTTGGAGGAGAACAGGAACTCCTGACCGCTGTCCATTTCCAGCGCGATGGCGCGGCCTTCGGCATGGGTCAGCGCCGTCTCGAAGGACTCGGCCAGGCGCTGGCGCGCATCGGGCCGCACCTTGAGCCGGTCCACCACCACGTCGATGCTGTGTTTTTGTGTCTTGGCGAGCTTGGGCAGGGCGTCGAACTCATAGATTGCGCCATCGACACGCAAGCGCGCGAAGCCCTGGGCGCGCAGCTCGTCGAACAGGTCGTGCTGTTCACCCTTGCGCTCGGCCACCACCG
>JBAYJH010000420.1:0-3427 GCA_041665185.1 Sterolibacterium sp. | reverse complement strand
CTCGCTCATACTCGGCCTCGAACTGGAGCCGAACCTGGGCCGCGAGAAATGCCACGAGCGTGTATGTGAAAAACCGGGTAACCACATTGGCCCAGGGAATCCAGGGAGCGCTGAACTGGCGTTCTGAAGTAAGATCCCCTATCCCCCACATTGCGGCGGCAAGAAACGCCATGAGGAGGCCATTCTGCCTTCCGGCGATCCAGGCGATGGCGAGGACCGGCAGCAATGCGAGCGACGCGAAAGCCAGCTCGGCATCGGTGGCCGCCCTCAGCGCGCCGAGCAGGAAGATTGAACCGATGCAGATCAGCCACACGGCCCAGCGGTGCCAGCCCGTCCAGAAGGCGGAAAGGAGGAAATCCGAACGTGCGGAACGGTTCATCTTTACGGCGCCACAAATTGTAAATGGTTGCTCGGAACCGAGACCGAGGCGATCAGGTTGGCGCCTAGAACAGGCTGGCGACGACCCACCTGTCGCGGTTCTGGAGTCGGCTCAGGCCCTTGACGACTTCGCCCGATGCCCCGCGTTTGTCGGCATGATGCTGGAAAGTCTCCAGCGCACGGGGCAGCGGATAGGCGGTCTCGAACCACTCTTCCCTGAAGTTCTCGAACGGCATGGAGCGCGCCGAGAGCTTGCCGCCCTTCATCGGAACCAGGGTGACCTTGAAGCCATCATTGCGGATCACGATCGCCGTAGTTCGTTGGGTATTGATGACTACCATCCGCGCTCCCACTTCAATGGTTTGGCTTAATAGCGGCAGATTCTCAAGAACATTTAGTTCGACGGGCTAACAAAGTGTTACACCGTGGCGGTCATCGGCCATCGGCACCGGACGTTATATGGATGAGCCGACAAGTGTCGGCAGCGACAACGTCCGGAGAAAAACATGTCCAAGCGCGCCACTACTCTGATTGCCGCATTGTTCGCGGCGGGATTGCTGTCCGGGAGCCCAGCCTGGGCGGATCGAGGCAATGCTCGTTTCGATCACCGCAATGTGCATCCCGATCGCGGCAACGTCCGTTTCGATCGCGGTCGCGGTCATGTTTCAAACGCCTGGGGCCTGGGTCTCGGGCTGCTGGCCGGGTCCGCCATCCTGCTGGCCGCCACGCAACCGGGGCGGGTGGTGGCTGCGCCGCCACTACAGGTGTATGCACCGCCGCCGCCCGTGGCGGTCTACTCGCCGCCGACGCTGCACTGGTGGTATTACTGTGCCCAGTCCGCCGGCTACTATCCCTATGTGAACTATTGTCCGTCGGGATGGACCAAAGCGCCCGCGACGCCCCTGCCATAGCAAAATTCCGCGACGGCAGCCGGCAGGCTCATCCCATGAGCCCCTGAAGCCTCATCCTTGCTCCATTCGTTCGCCCATGGAGGAAGCCAATGCCAGCACCCGTCGCCGAAAATCTTGAACTCTTTGCCGCCGAGAGTATCGCGCCTCGATTCCCGCAAGGCCGTCATGAACTTGGTGACGAAGGCGATATCGACGCCTTCATCACCGCCCTGGAAGGCAAGTACCACGACCGCATCGTTGCCCGGGTCGACCTGCCCGCCCGGGAAGCCTGCCATGCGGATTTTCCCGAGGATCTAGACCGCGGTTTGCTGGCAGCCTTGAATTCTCGCGGCATCACCCGGCTGTACAGCCATCAGCGCACGGCCATCGACCATGCGCTGGCCAGGCGCCATGTGGTGATCGCCACGCCGACCGCCTCGGGCAAGTCCCTGTGCTACCACCTGCCGGCGCTACAGCGTTTCAGGCAGGTCGGCGGCAAGGCGCTGTACCTGTTTCCCACCAAGGCGCTGGCCCAGGACCAGGTGGCCGACCTGCTGGAGATCAACCGGGCCGGCAGCCTGGGCCTGCGCACTTACACCTTCGACGGCGACACGCCCGGCGACGCGCGCCGGGCGATCCGCCAACATGGCGACCTGGTGGTCACCAATCCGGACATGCTGCATCAGGGCATCCTGCCGCACCATACCAAGTGGGCGCAGTTCTTCGAAAACCTCGACACCATCGTCATCGACGAGCTGCATACCTATCGCGGAGTATTCGGCTCCCACCTGGCCAACGTCATGCGGCGGTTGAAGCGAATCCTGCGCTTCTACGGCGCCGATCCGGTGTTCATACTCTGCTCCGCCACCATCGCCAACCCGGCTGAGCTGGCCTCCCGGCTGATCGGCGAACCCGTCGTCGCGGTCGACGAATCCGGTGCGCCGCAAGGCAAGAAGACGCTGCTGATGTGGAATCCGCCGGTGGTCAATGCCGATCTGGGATTGCGTGCCTCGGCCCGTTCGCAGACCATCCGCATCGTTCGCCAGGCGCTGAAGCGCGGCTTCAAGACCATCGCCTTCGCCAATTCCCGGCTGGAGACCGAAGTCATCACCAAGTACCTGAAGGATGTCTTCGATGCCGATCCGCGCCAGCCGGCCCGGGTGGCCGGCTACCGCGGCGGCTATCTGCCCGGCGAGAGGCGCGACAAGGAGAGAAAGCTCAGGGCGGGGCAGCTCGATTGCGTGGTGTCGACGTCCGCGCTGGAACTGGGCGTGGATATCGGCGCGCTGGATGCCTGCGTGCTCAACGGCTATCCCGGCAGCATCGCAGCGGCCTGGCAGCGTCTCGGCCGCGCCGGCCGGCGCAACCGCGCCTCGCTGGGGGTGATGGTCGCCACCAGCCAGTTGCTCGACCAGTACCTGGCCCGCCATCCGCAGTTCTTCCTCGGCGCCTCGCCGGAGCGGGCGCGCATCGATCCCAACCAGTTGCTGATCCTGATGGAACACCTACGCTGCGCCGCCTTCGAGCTGCCTTTTGTCATGGGCGAGAGCTTCGGCAAGGAGGATCTGAAGACGCTGCTCGACTACCTGGAAGAGCAGGGCGTGCTGCACCGTGAAGGCGCTTCCTGGCACTGGATCGCCGACAGCTACCCGGCCAATGCGGTGAATCTGCGCGGCACCGCCGACGGCAATTTCGCGGTGATCGAAACCAGCGACGGCAGGAAGGATGTGATCGCCGAGGTGGATTTCTCCAGCGCGCCGCTGACACTCTACGAAGGCGCGATCTACCTGTTACAGGCGCTGCCCTACCAGGTGGAACGCCTCGACTGGGTCGGCCGCAAGGCCTTCGTCAAGCGGGTCCAGGCGGATTACTACACCGATGCCATCGATTACACCAAACTCAAGATCCTCGACGAGTTCGAGCGCCAGGAGCAGGCGCAAGCGCAAGCCCATTCTGCCCACGGCGAAGTCCATGTGGTGCGGCGGGTGGCGGGTTACAAGAAGATCCGCTTCGGCAGCCACGAGAACATCGGCTACGGCCCGGTGAATCTGCCCGACCACGAAATGCATACCGCGGCGCTGTGGTGGCAACTCGATGAGACCACCTTGGACCGGCATTTCTCCAGGCGCCAGGAGGCGCTCGACGGCTTTCTCGGTGCG
>JBAYJH010000419.1:0-3467 GCA_041665185.1 Sterolibacterium sp. | reverse complement strand
CGGCCTCGGCCAGCTCAAGCATCTGGACGAATTCACCGCCCGCCGGCGCGAGTTGGCGCGACGTTATTTCAAGCTGTTCGACCGCAGCCTCGGTTGCGAACTGCCGCCTGAGGATTTCGAGAATTCCAACTGGCATATGTTCCAGGTGCTCCTGCCGGCGGGCCGCGACCGCGGCCAATTCATCGCCGCGATGCGGGGGCGCGGCATCGGCATCGGCGTGCATTACCCGGCGATGCACTTATTCTCTCTCTACCGCAAACTCGGCTGGAAAGACGGGGACTTCCCCCAGGCCGAACGGGTGGGTGCCTCCACCGTCACCCTGCCGCTGTTCCCGGCGATGGCGGATAATGATGTGGAAAGGGTTTGCACCGCCATTGGAGAAACACTTACAATGCGCATGAAATGTTGAAAACATACACATAGGATGAGCAGATGCGCACTAATATCGTGATCGACGACAAACTGATGCAGCAAGCCGCGAGCCTGACGAAATTGCCGACCAAGCGCGAAATCGTGGAAACCGGTCTGCGCATGCTGATCCAAATCAAGCGTCAGGAATTGATACGCGCCGTTCGCGGTAAATTGAAATGGTCGGGTGACCTCGACTCGTCGCGCACCGACCGATAAGCACCGATGATCGTAGTCGACTCATCCGTTTGGATCGACTATTTCAACGGCATGTCGAATCCTGAAACCGAAAAACTCGACGCCGCGTTGGGGAATGAGTTGATCGTGATCGGCGACCTGATACTGGCTGAAGTACTACAGGGTTTCGAGCGCGATGCCGATTATCGCAAAGCCAAGAGCCTGCTCGAACACCTGGAATTCAGGGAAATGCTTGGTCGTGAAGTAGCCCTTGCAAGCGCCGAGAACTATCGCAAGCTGCGGCAGCAAGGCATTACCATACGAAAGACCATAGACATGCTGATAGGAACGTTTTGCATCCTGAACCGCCTGCCGCTGCTCCATCGGGATCGCGATTTTGCACCGATGGCAAAGCATCTGGGTTTGCTAGTTGTGCAATAAATGGCAGAAGTTGCCACGATTCACAAACTCAACCGAGGTCGCTCCATGCTGACCGTCAATATCCACGATGCCAGGACCAACCTCTGCCGGCTGGTCGATCAGGCAGCCCATGGTGAGGCCTTCATCATCGCCAAGGCGGGTAAACCCCTGGTGAAAGTCGTTCCACTTGGAAGCGGAGACAGCGGCACTACTCGACGGCTCGGCTTCATGGGTAGTGAGGTGATTGCTGGCCTGTTCGGGGGCAACGCTTGAGTCTGCTGCCCGACACCCGCGTCCTGCTCTGGGCCGCCGGTCAACCGGACCGGCTGACCGCGAACGCGTCTGCGCTACTGCTCGACCCCGGCAACCAACTCTACTTCAGCTCGGTCAGCCTGTGGGAGATCGCGATCAAAAGCAGCCTCGGCCGTCCCGATTTCAGTGCCGACCCGCGCCGCCTCTGGCGCATGCTACTGACCAACGGCTACCGCGCACTGGCCCTCGTCAGCGAACACGCCACAGCGGTCGGCGAACTGCCCCCCTTGCACAAGGATCCGTTCGACCGCATCTTGCTGGCCCAGGCGCGGGTCGAGGGCCTGCAACTGGTGACCGCCGACGACAGGCTCGCCGCCTACGGGGAAGGCGCGCGCCGCATATGATGCGAATCTGTTCTGATGTCGCCCCCACACCAGCACGTGAACCGCGGCTTACGTTCGCCGCCGTGCAGCCAAACGATTTCGAGGCGCTCGTTGCCATTCGCATCGAAGCAATGCGCGAGAGTCTCGAACGCATCGGACGGTTCGATCCCGTCCGCGCAAGAGAGCGCTTTCGCTCAGGCTTCTCGCCCGAACATACATGCCGCGTCCTGGTCGACGGCGAATGCGTAGGCTTCGTCGTGGTCAAACCGCAAGACGATGGGCTGCTCCTTGATCACCTCTATGTGCAACCCCGTTCACAACGTCGCGGGATCGGCGCCGCCGTTCTGGCACACCTCTTCGCCGAGGCAGATGCAAGTTGCTTGCCAATGCGCGTTGGGGCACTCCGTGACAGCGACTCCAATCGGTTCTATGCCCGCCACGGTTTTCAACTGATCGAACGCGGGGAGTCCGACAACTACTACGTTCGTCCGAGTCAAAATGCGCTCTAACCCGTTCCGGCGGACCGCCCTCGGCGGCCGCAGAACCCATTCACCAGGCAAAGAATAGCCAATGGATATCCGCCCGCTCGCGAAGGATGATCTACCGGCGCTACTAAGGCTCTATCGCCATCTGCACAGTTCAGATGCCCCATTGCCTTCACAGGGCGAGATCGACGCGGTGTGGACGGAGATCGTTTCGAGCGACAGATTCCGGTACTTCGGCAGCTTCGTCGGCGGCGCGTTGGTATCGAGTTGCACTATCTCGATCATTCCCAATCTCACCCGCGGCTGCAAGCCTTATGGCGTCATCGAAAACGTCGTTACGCACGCGGACCATCGACGACGCGGCTACGGCACGGATATACTGCGTTTCGTTCTTACGCATGCCTGGTCCGCCGGGTGCTACAAGGTCATGCTGCTCACCGGACGAAAAGACGATTCGACCTTGCGTTTCTATCGATCGGCGGGTTTCGATCCGGACGAAAAACACGCGTTCATCGCCAAGCCGCCCGCCTCGTTATCCCTCGCATAACCCCATGACTACTCCCGAACTCTCCATCGTCATCCCCGTCTACAACGAGGAACCCGGCTTGGCCGAGTTGTTCGACCGGCTCTATCCAGTGCTCGACGCCCTCGGCACGAGCTACGAAGTGATTTTCATCAATGATGGCAGCCGCGACCGCTCCGCCGCCATCCTGCGCGAACAGTTCCAGCGGCGCCCCGAGGTAACGCGGGTGATCCTGTTCGCCGCCAATTTCGGCCAGCACATGGCCATCATGGCCGGCTTCGAGCAGAGCCGCGGCGCCATCGTAATCACCCTGGACGCCGACCTACAGAATCCCCCCGAGGATATCGGCGCCTTGGTGGAGAAGATGCGCGAAGGCCATGATTACGTCGGCAGCATCCGCCGGCAGCGCCAGGACAGCGCTTGGCGCCGCTACGCTTCGCGCGCCATGAACCGCCTGCGCGAACGCATCACCCGCATCAAAATGACCGACCAGGGCTGCATGATGCGCGCCTATTCGCGCTCCATCGTCGATGCCATCAACAGCTGCCAGGAAGTCAGCACCTTCATTCCAGCGCTCGGCTACACCTTCGCGCAACGCCCGACCGAGATCGAGATCGGCCACGAGGAGCGCCACGCCGGCGAATCGAAATATTCGCTGTACAGCCTGATCCGCCTCAACTTCGACCTGATGACCGGCTTCTCGCTGGTGCCCCTGCAATGGTTTTCCATGCTGGGCATCGGCATCTCGTTGCTCTCGGCGCTATTCGTGGTCCTACTCGCGGTGCGCCGGATGATCGTCGGTCCCGAGGCCGAAGGCTT
>JBAYJH010000418.1:0-3479 GCA_041665185.1 Sterolibacterium sp. | reverse complement strand
ATCGGTATCAACCTGAATCCGAATAATGCGTGCAATTGGCGTTGCGTCTATTGCCAGGTCCCCAATCTGACCCGCGGTTCCGCGCCGCCGATCGACTTGGCGCTGCTCGAAAATGAATTGCGGACCATGCTGGCGGACATGCAGCACGGCGACTTCATGACGACTCGAGTGCCGGTGGAGGCACGTCGGATCGAGGATGTGGCGTTTTCAGGCAATGGCGAGCCGACCAGTTCGCCTGACTTCCTTCAGGCGCTAGATATTGTGGTGCGTTGCATGAAGGAGTCCAACTTGCTCGGGCGCATCAAGCTTCGGCTGATTACCAATGGCAGCCTCGTCGATAGGCCTGCCGTTCGCCAGGGAATCGCCAGGCTCAGCCAGGCAAACGGGGAGATATGGTTCAAACTGGACGCGGGAAGCAGGAAGCAAATCGCCGTGATCAATAACGTCGATCTTGATCCGGTTGGAGTGCTCCGGCGCCTGCGGGATTGTGGCGAACTTTGCCTGACCTGGGTGCAGTCGTGCTTCTTTGCCTATGACGGATTTGCCCCGAGAGAGACGGAAATACTCGCGTGGCTGGACCTTCTCGAGCGCGCGAAAGATCGAGTGGGCGGGGTCCATCTCTACGGGTTGGCACGGCCATCGTTGCAGCCCGAAGCGCCACGTCTGGCCCGCTTGCAGCAGGCGTGGCTCGACACACTGGCGGAGCGGACACGGAAACTCGGGCTGACCGTACGCATCAGCCCATAAAGCACCGCAACGCCAGAACTTACCGGCGCTCAGGCCTTTTTCGGTTTTGCGCGAGCCAGCTTTTTCAGGGCCTTGAGTTGTTCCGGGTCATACGACTTCAGATATTCAACGACTTCGAAGTCTTCACGCCTGACCTTTGCGATATCGATATTTTCCACATGAACCAGACGCAGCAGTTGCTGCACCGGGCGCGGCATGTTGCGCCCGCTTTCGTAGCGCGAACCGCCGCTCTGGGTGACGCCGAGTTTCGACCAGAACTGCTGCTGATTCATGCCCATTTTGCGACGTATTTCGCGCGCGTCAATCTTTTCATTGCTTTTCATGAGAGTGTCCCTTTTCATATAGCGTTGCAAAACAACAGCGTGTTGCCTGATCGAATGACACCAAAATAGCCAAATCCAGTATAGACAATATACGAATTACATACAAGGTGGATCCTCTCGGTCGCATGGCTTAGAATAACGTCTATGGGCAAGCTGGCATCGGTGCCCATCGGATATAATTCCCACTTTTTTAGGCTAGGCAGTAATGGCACTCATAGTTCAGAAATACGGTGGCACTTCGGTCGCCAATACGGCGCGCATCAAGAATGTCGCCCTGCGAGTCGCAAAATGGAAGAACGAAGGCAACCAGATGGTGGTGGTGCTTTCGGCGATGAGCGGCGAAACCAATCGCTTGATCGCGTTGGCAAAGGAAGTACAGGCCAATCCGAATCCGCGGGAACTCGACATGATGGTGTCGACCGGCGAGCAAGTCACCGTCGCCTTGTTGGCGATGGCCTTGGAGGAGATTGGCCTCAAGGCCAAGAGTTATACCGGCACCCAGGTCAAGTTTCTGACCGATAGCGCGTATACCAAAGCGCGGATTCTGAGCATCGACGATAAAGTGATGCGCGCCGATCTCGACAACGACACGGTCGTCATTGTCGCCGGCTTTCAGGGCGTCGACGCCGAGGGTAACATCACCACGCTTGGCCGGGGCGGATCCGATACCACGGGGGTGGCGCTGGCGGCGGCCCTCAATGCCGATGAATGCCAGATTTACACCGATGTCGACGGCGTATATACCACCGACCCGCGCATTGTCCCGGAGGCGCGCCGACTGAATACCGTCACTTTCGAGGAAATGCTGGAGATGGCCAGCCTCGGCTCCAAGGTGTTGCAGATTCGCTCGGTGGAGTTTGCCGGCAAGTACAAGGTCAAGCTGCGCGTGCTGTCGAGTCTCGAGGAACTGGGCCAGGAAGGCCCGGGCACGCTGATTACATTCGAGGAAGAAAACATTATGGAACAACCGATTATTTCCGGCATCGCCTTCACCCGTGACGAAGCCAAGTTGACCGTCGTGGGCGTGCCGGACCGGCCGGGCATCGCTTACCAGATTCTGGGGGCGATTGCCGACGCCAATATCGATGTCGATATGATTATTCAGAATGTCGGCAACGATAACACCACCGATTTCTCGTTTACAGTCAATCGCGGCGATTACCCCAAGGCCCAGGCTATTCTTGAAGGGGTCAAGGCGACTGTCGGCGCGCGCTCGATTACCGGCGACAACAAGATTTGCAAGGTTTCCGCTGTCGGCGTCGGCATGCGTTCGCACCCCGGCGTTGCCAGCAAGATGTTCCGCACCCTGGCGGATGAAGGCATCAACATCAAGATGATTTCCACCTCGGAGATCAAGGTGTCGGTGGTCGTCGACGAAAAATACCTGGAACTCGCGGTACGCGCGCTGCACAAGGCATTCGACTTGGATCAGGGCGTCGCCTGAGTTTGACCGTTGAGGCAGGAAGCGAGTATCATCGCGCCCTTCGGAGACGTGGCCGAGTGGTCGAAGGCACTCCCCTGCTAAGGGAGCATCCGGTCAAAAACTGGATCCAGGGTTCGAATCCCTGCGTCTCCGCCAGGTAGTCAATAAACATGCGCCCTTCGGGGCGTTTTGTTTTTATGTAGGCCATTCCGTAGATCATTTATTGGGCGCTAGGATTTTCTGACTCTGGACTTTGACCGCCTAATTTCAAGCAGTATTCGATCAAGAAGCAACTGCGCAGTCTTCGGCATCTCCCGATGCATCTTCGACGATTCGGGAGCAATCCAGCTTCGTAGCGTCGCCAGTGAAACGCCGAGCAGTTCTGCCAGCCCCTCACTGTTGATCTCTAGCGTCTCCCTTGCGCTGCGCAATATCTCAGCTTGGTTTTTCATACGATCTATCCGCCTTCCCAGTGATACCATCAACTTAGCCGCGTTTGCCCCCCCTGTTGGGGCGACCGGTTAGGGTTTCCGGGGGTTGCCACCCCCGGTTTCCCGCCTTCTACAGCAGCCCCCTCTCAGCGAACGAGATACCCGCCACGCCTGCCACGATGAAGTGGTCTAGCACTTTGATATCTACCAGCTCCAGCGCTTGTTTTAGGCTCTGCGTAAGCAATTCATCGGCTCTACTTGGTTCTGCAACGCCTGAGGGGTGGTTGTGGGCGAAGATGACAGCCGCAGCGTTATGAGCTAGAGAGTATTTCACTACCTCCCTCGGATAGACGCTGGTTTGTGTGAGTGTGCCGGCGAACAGCGACTCGAAGGCGATAACTCTATTCTGAGCATCCAGATAGACACACCAGAATTCCTCCCGCTCTTTGCCGGTCAGCGCCAGCCGCAGATAATCGCGAACACTGGCCGGAGAACTCAAAGCGTCTTGAAATCTTGCTCGTTCCCCAAGGACGCGCATTGCTGCACCGATAACGT
>JBAYJH010000417.1:0-3522 GCA_041665185.1 Sterolibacterium sp. | reverse complement strand
GTGCTGCAGATCAAGACCGGCTCGCTCTCGCGCTCGGACCGCATCGCCAAATACAACCAATTGCTGCGCATCGAAGAGGACCTGGGCGACACGGTCGGCTATCCCGGCAGGGACGCGTTCTACCAACTGCGCTAGGCGGCCGAATCAACGACAAGTTAATGCGCATACTGTCCATCGTCTTCACCGTGCTGATCGTATTGCTGCAGTATCCACTGTGGCTGGGCAAGGGCGGCTGGTTGCACGTGTGGGAAACCGATCGCCAGGTGAAAGCGCAAAAGGACCACAACGCCGAACTGCGCGCGCGCAACGACGCGCTGGACGCCGAAGTGCGCGATCTGAAGCAGGGCTACGACGCGATCGAGGAGCGCGCCCGCTACGAGCTCGGCATGATCAAGCAGGACGAGATTTTCTTTCAGATCGTGGACAAGAGCCACGACAAGGCTCCGGGCAAAGCCGCCACGGCGCCGGCGCCCAAACCTTAGCCAGCCGGCGTGCCGATCTCGCCCCATGCGCTCTACCTTGCGCTGGGACGCACTGCGGCAGCAAGGCTGGAGGCCTATCGTGCGCTGTTTCGCGCACATCTGGATGAGTCCGCCATCGACGATATCCGGCTGGCACTGAACCAGAACCAACCGCTGGGGAACAGCCGCTTCTACAAAAAGATTGCACGGATGATGGGCGAGCGGCGGCAGGCACGGCCGCGCGGATGTCCTCGGTCTGCCAAGGCGAAGGGACCGGTGGTTAGCGTGTCGGGATTAGTGGCATTCGTAGCTGGATATATAGGGAGAAAGCGAGCCTGGCCCCTTTGATCCCTTTGATCCTGTTTGATCCTTGCCCCTTTGATCTCTCGCCGCACACCAAGACGTTAAACCTCATCAAGCTGCATCTCATGTGTTGGAGGCATTGACAGCACTGCGCACCTGGTGGCACACTGGTAAGCGTGAAGGCCGTGCTACTGACCCAAACACGTGTCGCGTACACCGATTCATCCTTTGCGGAGATCGTCGTCTGGGAAGTTCCGCATCCTTTGGAGGGCTCGGCGCATTCGTACAAGTACCGGCTGGCCTTAGTAGTCGATGGTGTTTGCGTTCTCCGCTACGACAATGAGTCCGGTAAGGGCGACCATCGGCACACGCTGGACGGGCAGGCTCGCTACCGGTTTTTGTCAATCGACAGGCTCTTCGCCGATTTTGATCGCGATATCCGGAGGTTCATGCATGAAGACCGTAGTACTTGACGTCCGCGCGCCTAAGGCGGCAATGGCCGACGCGCTTGCCGCTGTCAAATCGGGCAAGCCTCAGAAGTTGGCTCGCATCTCTTTCGCTACGCCGGAACTCCTTTGGCGGGTACTCACCGCCAAGAGGTGGCAGCTGTTAAAGGCGCTTTGCGGTGCAGGCCCCGTCTCAATCCGGGAGGCTGCGCGTAGAGTCGGCAGAGACGTGAAGGCAGTTCACGCGGATGTTACGGCTCTGCTCCTTGCGGGCGTGTTAGATCGAACCGAATCGGGACAGATCGAGTTCCCGTACGAAGCCGTGAAAGTAGAGTTTATGCTTGAGGCGGCTTGAGGCCTAACCGCGTGCCGAACTCGGAGGCACGCGTAGCTGAATACATGGGCAGAAAGCGAGCCTAGCCCCTTTGATCCGCACAAATAAAAGAAATAAAAGAGTAATAAAAGGGGCCAGGCTCGCAATTGCCTGCTAATCTTGCGCCATGCCCCGCCGCCCGCGCACGCATCTTGACGACGTGCCGCTGCACATCGTGCAGCGAGGGCATAACCGCAAATCCTGCTTTTTTGCCGAGGAAGACTACTACACCTACCTGCATTGGCTGGGCTTAGCGCTGAAGGAGTCGGACTGTGCGCTGCATGCCTACGCGCTGATGACCAATCATGTGCATCTGCTGCTCACCCCGAAGAAAGCTGAGTCGGTCCCCCGGCTGGTGATCTCCCTCGGGCGGCGCTATGTTCAGTACGTCAACACCACCTACCGGCGCACCGGCACCTTGTGGGACAGCCGCTACAAGTCCTCGCTGATCCAGGCCGAGACCTACCTGCTGGAATGCATGCGCTACATCGAAATGAATCCCGTGCGTGCGGCGATGGTCGAGGACCCGGCGCACTACCGCTGGAGCAGCTACCGCGCCAACGGGCTGGGACAGGCCGACGCGCTGATCTCGCCCCATGCGCTCTACCTGGCACTGGGGCGCACGGCGGCGGCAAGGCTGGAGACTTATCGCGCGCTGTTTCGCGCCCACCTGGATGAGTCCGCCATCGACGATATCCGGCTGGCACTGAACCAGAACCAACCGCTGGGGAACAGCCGCTTCTACAGCAAGATTGCACGCATGACGGGGGAGCGGCGCGAGGCCCGGCCGCGCGGGCGTCCGAAATCAGCCAAGGTGGTGGGATCCGGAAACGGGCAAGGGGAGTTGGGGTTTTGAAAGATAATCCGAGCCTGGCCCCTTTAGTTCGGAAACTTGGTGTTTCCAATGTGTCAAAAGTGCCCACGAAAGCAACGCCTGCGCAAAAAGTACAGCTTAATGGTACGGCACCGAATCACAACGATCATTTCCATGTTTACATTAGACCGCCACAGGACGTGCCTATTACCACTACGCGTAATCTGATGACCGATAACGCCAATTGGCGGCAAACTGAAGCGCCAGAAAATGATGTCATGCGCGTGGCTGCACAGGAAATGCTCGATCAAGCACAACCGTACTTCAACTTCAGCCAAGGAGACCTGATTATGTTTGTCCCTGACATGCCTGATGTTCCGCCGCAATTCGCCCCGGTGATGATCGCTCAGGCGTCGCAAGCAAAGCAAGGCTCGGCCAAGATTGATCGCACCGTCGGGGTATGCCAAGCATTCAGTAATCCGTTCGGGTCATCAATAGCCGATGCGCTTACGTCAGCGGAATACAGCCTGAGCCCGGTGGGCGACGTAAAGAACTACTTCCGAATTGTCGAGAAGCGTACGGTCAAAGGTTCGTCGAGTGTCACCGTGTTGGAGAGTCCGCAACATGGCAAACTCGAAGATATGGGTACGCTCGTGTGGGACGCAGACACAGGTGTAAAGACGGATACAGGCGAAAGAAATTATCGCTATATCCCGGAGCCGGGCTACCTTGGACAGGACAGCGCAATCTTGCAAGTGGCAATCGGCGGCTTCAAAGTCAAGATGGTTTACTCCTTCAAGGTGGCGACGGCGGTTGACTATAAGAACGAAAAAGAGTTGTGCCCGAAGCCATATTGGAAAATCTCCTCCACGCTCGATGCAAATGGCAATAACACTTTGATTGCCGTCGATTACCTGCCATCACTTACCTGTGATAGCACTTCAGTTTCAGACACCACCGCGTTAGACGCCTCGCTGGGCTCAAATTACCTGAGCAGCCAAGTTACCAATACATCGGGCGCAACCCTAAGTTTCGCTGATCTCCCCGGTGGCGCGCTAGGGCAAACCAGCAACCAATCAATCACGCTCGATGATAACGCCGCCGGCTACAACTGGTTCATCGACT
>JBAYJH010000416.1:0-3535 GCA_041665185.1 Sterolibacterium sp. | reverse complement strand
CTGGCGGACGGAACCTGGGTGGTGATGTTCGCGTCCGGCTACAACAACGTGACGCCGGGTGACGGAATTGGCCGCTTGTATGTCGTCGATGCCAATTCCGGTGCCCTGGTCACCGGCGTCAACGGTACCGGCATCATCAGCACCGGTGTCGGCAGTGCCGGCACGCCGAGCGGTCTGTCACGTATCCGGGCGTGGGTGGACGATGCCATGAACGACAACACCGCGGTCCGGGTGTATGGCGGCGATCTGCTCGGCAATGTGTGGCGCTTCGACATCAACAACAGCGTCGGCGCCGCCGGTTACGACGCACAAAGGTTGGTGACGCTCGTCGACGGCAGCGGCAATCCCCAGCCGCTCACCGCCAAACCGGAAATCGGCGACTGTAGCGGCACCGCGGTGGTGTTCGCCGGCACCGGCCGCTACCTCGGCGCCAGCGACCTGGCCAGCACCCAGCAGCAATCCTTCTATGCCATCAAGGACAGTTTGGGATCCACTCCACTCGCCAATCCGCGCGCCGCGGGAAGCCTCTTTATTCCACAGATAGAAACCGAGACCACCTGCCCGGCGGGAACCTCGACTTCGATCTGCACCACCGGGCAGTCGGTGCGCACCAGCACCAGCGATCCGGTCAGCTTCGACACCGACAACGGCTGGTATATCGATTTTCCGTCCAGCGGCGAGCGTGCCAATACCGACCCGACGCTGGCGCTCGGGACGATCGCTTTCAACACCAATATTCCGAACTCGAGTGCCTGCACGGTGGGCGGCAACAGCTTCAGGTACTTCCTCGACTATTGCACCGGCGCCCCGGTGTCGACCGCCGGCAGCGTCGTCGCGGTCAGCCTGGGCAATGCGCTGGCCACCCGTCCGGTCATCGTCAGATTGCCGAACAACACCATCGTCGAATTGACCCGCCTGTCGGACGGCACCACCGTCACCTCGAACGTTCCAATTGGCGCGGGAGCCATCGTTACGCGACGTGTTTCATGGCGCGAGCTGGTTAACGACCAATAGCGCCGGTCGGGCTTTGCGGTTCGGTTGGAGGCCGACAGATGTTCATTCGGATTTTGCAATCTTGCGGGTTTGTTGCAGCACTTTTCGAATAAGCCATCCGGAAACGCCGGATGGCAACATTTGTGCCGCCCAGCGCGACATCACCGAACGCAACTCCGCCGAAAAAGAGACGCCGCAGAACTACGCCCTGATGGATTCGATGCACCAAGCCACGGTCGGTCGGGAGATGACCATCGACCGGCTGAAAAAGTAGGTCGAAGTTGTGTGCGGGAACTTGGGGCGGGAGGCTGTCCCGGTGGCCGGTCCCCCGATCCCAAACAAGCAAGATACCTTCCAGCCGAGCTGGGCCGGAATTCCTGAGACTTCAATCGTTTGCTGTCGCTTCACTCATCGAGCCCGTCAGGGATTCATGGGCGGGCACCGCAAGCTGGAAGACGCTGCCCTTGCCGACTGTGCTCACGAGGCTCAGCCGGCCGCCCATCAGGTTACTGAGAGCCTGGACGATCGACAACCCGAGGCCGGCACCGCCATAGCGGCGTGTGCTGGAACCGTCGGCCTGTGTAAATGGGTCAAAGATGGCCGCGCGCCGTTCGGGCTGAATGCCACAGCCGGTATCCGCCACGCGAAAGATCAGGCCGTCCGGGCTCGCGGCAACCTCGACCGAAATGTGGCCGGCGGCGGTAAACTTGACCGCATTGTCGATAAGGCGGATCAACACTTGCCGCAACTTGGCGTCATCGCCGTCGACCCGGGCGGGCACCGCCGGTGCCACGGTGCAGGACAACGCCAGGCCCTTCGCGCGTGCCGCCGCGAGAAAGCACTCTGTCACCTCCTGTGCCAGCCGCGCCGGCGCATAAGGCCGGCGCGCCAGTTCGCTTCGGCCGTCGACCAGGGCTGCGTAATCCAGCACGTCCGAGAGCACTTTGTTCAGGCCGCGCGCCGAATCACCCACCACCCGCAGGTATTCCTGGACGTCATCGGGTACCCCAGTTTCCCCCAGTGTCAGCTCGATCATGCCGAGGATACCGTTCATCGGCGTATGCAGCTCGTGGCTCATGTTGGTGAGAAACTCGCTCTTCGCGCGATTGGCGTTCTCGGCGGCCTCCTTGGCGGCAACCAGTTCGGCCGTGCGACGCGCCACCTCGCGTTCCAGCCGGAACGCGCGGTCGTTGAGCTGGTCGCGGGCGCGCTTGAGTTCGAGGTGAGTGCGCAGTCGCGCCAGGACGACCGGCGGATGGAAAGGCTTGGTGATGTAGTCGACCGCGCCAAGACGGAATCCCTTTTCCTCGTTCTCGACCGAATCGAGGCCGGTGGCGAAGATCACCGGGATATCGCGCGTCGACGGGTTGTCCTGTAATCGGGACTTTACCGTATAGCCGTCCATCTCCGGCATCATCACGTCGAGCAGGATCAGATCGGGCGGCGGGACGCTATCGGCGATCTGTAGGGCGCGCGCGCCGGAGGGTGCTGCGAGAACCTCGTAGTACGGCCGTAGCAGCCGACCGAGCATGCCCAGGTTTCCCGGGTCGTCATCCACCACCAGAATAGTCGCTCGGGAAGCCGCCGGATCAATGTTCATGTACGCTGCTCCTCTTTCAGTTCCGCAAGCGCGGCGCGTGCCTGAAGCAGAGCCGCCAACGCCTCGGGGTAGAGAAAGCCGGCGAGCCGCTCTTCCATCGTCGCGCCGGCCGGGCCGCAGGCGGCCTTGATAAGTGCGGCATTTTCCTCAAAGAGATCGTTGGCCTGCATGCTGGAAGCCGCCAGCAAGGGCTCCAACTGGTCCAGTACCTCCCGAAGCGCCCGCCAGTCCACCGCGCCGGTCGGGCGGACCGACTCACCGGGGATCGCCGTGAGCAGGGCCGAAACAAGCCGCCGCAGTTCGGCGTCCAGCTCGTTGATCAGCGGGTCAACTACCGCGGCGGCCAATCCCGTCCTCAGCCCGGCATCCAGCGCGGTGGACAGACGCTGCACGTCCATCGCGCCAAGATTGCCCGCGGTGCCCTTCAGGGTATGGGCTAGCCGCTTGGCGGCTTCCGTGTCTCCCGCAGCCAGATGGTCGCGCAGGCGGGCCATGTCGTCCCCATGGTCAAGGGCGAAGCGGCGCAGCAGGCGCCGATACACGGCCAGGCGGCCATGCAGCTGCCTGAGAATACGCTCCCCCTCCAGTCCCGGGATGGCCAGGAGCGCGGCTGGCAACGCCTCGTTCGTAGTCAAGGTCGGCGCGGGCGGCATAGCGTCAGCTGGCACCGCATCGGCGCCGGGGGCGGCGTCGGTCGAAACGGCCGAGGCCGGTAGCCAGCGCAGCAGCACGCCATACAGCTGTTCGGGATCGACCGGCTTGGCGACGAAATCGCTCATCCCTGCCTGTAGGCAGCGTTCGCGATCTTCGTCGAAAGCGTTGGCCGTCATCGCCACGATGGGCTTAGCCGCCCAGCCCGGCAACGCGCGGATGGCGCGGGTGGCTTCCAGACCGTCGACGTGGGGCATCTGCATGTCCATCAGAATCAGGTCGTAGCGGCCG
>JBAYJH010000415.1:0-3543 GCA_041665185.1 Sterolibacterium sp. | reverse complement strand
GCCGGTCGCCTATCCGCCGTCGTCTGCGATGGCCATCTAAAGTTGGTGGGGCAACAATGTGCCAGGGTAATCCATTAGTTAGGTGACGGGCAACCGCTTGTCCTCGACGCAGTTGCCGTACTGCTTGAGTTCATCCTCGTGAGCCACGTCGCGCCATGGCTCCCGCAATGCCTCCGCGTACCAACGCTGCATTGCCGGCAGGCTCAACAGGCATTGTGCATACGCGGCGGCGGCTGGCCCGAGCTTCAGGCCGTAGGTGTTGATGCGGAAGGCCACCGGGGCGAAGAACGCGTCAACCGCGGTGAATTCGGTGCCGGCCAGGAATGGCCCGCCGAATCGAGCGAGGCCATCGGCCCATAATTCGTCAATGCGGGCGATGTCTTGCTTCAGGGATGTGGGCAGGTCATGAAGTCGAACCCGAACGCCGCAATTCATGCCGCAATACTGGCGCAGCACGCCAAAACCGGAGTGCATCTCCGCCGCGGCACAACGCGCCCAGGCTCTGGCCTGGGGATCGGCTGGCCAAACCCCGGCATGTCTTTCAGCGAGGTACTCGATGATTGCCAGCGAATCCCAGACGACGGTCCCTTCATCGTGCAGGCAGGGGACTCTGCCGCTGGGGGAAAACTCCCGGAATGGACGGGATTCGAACGCAGACAAGTGTTCCTCGAAAGGGATGGCATGCTGTTGCATTAGGATCCACGGCCGCAGCGACCAGGAGGAATAGTTCTTGTTGGCGATGAACAGTGCATACATGATGTAGGGTCCCGGAAAAACCAATGGGTCAGTTTACCCCCGGATGGGGGCGCCGGAATAGGCGTTCCGCCCTCGGTTCTGTGGTCGGTAAGGACTACAGATCGGCTTTTTCGCGGGCATACGGCTCGCGCAGCTCGACGGGTTTCAGCGTCTTCTTGCGCATGCGGATATTCAGCATCTCGACGCAGACCGAGAAAGCCATGGCGAAGTAGATGTAGCCTTTCGGCACGTGATGGCCGAAGCCATCGGCGATCAGCACCACGCCGATGACGACGAGGAAGGACAGCGCCAGCATCTTGATGGTCGGATGGTCGGAAACGAAGCGACCGATGCCTCCGGCGAACAGCATCATCAGGCCCACCGAAGCGATCACGGCAGCGATCATCACCGCCACTTGACTCACCATGCCGACGGCAGTGATGATCGAATCGAGCGAGAAGACGATGTCGATCAGCATGATCTGGAAGATGACGCCGGCGAAACTCGCCGCCACCTTGCGCGACACCTCCCCTTCCTCGCCTTCAAGGAGCTGGTGCACCTCGCCGGTGCTCTTCCAGATCAGGAACAAGCCGCCGGCAACCAGGATCAGATCGCGCCCCGAGATGCCGTGGTCCAGCAGCGTGAGCACCGGCTCGGTCAGGCCGACGATCCATGACAGCAGCAGCAGCAAGCCAATGCGCACGAACATTGCGAGGAACAGGCCGATCCGCCGGGCAAACTCTCTTTTCTCGCGCGGTAGTTTGTCGACGAGGATGGAGATGAAGATGATGTTGTCGATGCCGAGAACGAGTTCCAGCGCCGTCAGGGTGACGAAGGCGAGCCAGGCGTTGGGGTCGAGCAGGAGTTCCATCACGGCTTGGGAGGCGGGTTATCCATACGCAGCTCCGCCGCACGGGCATGAGCGGTGAGGCCCTCGCCATGCGCCAGGGCAGAAGCGATGGGGCCGAGCGAGCGAGCGCCCGCTACCGACACCTCGATTAGGCTGGTGCGCTTCTGGAAGTCGTAGACGCCCAGCGGGCTGGAAAAACGCGCGCTGCGCGAGGTCGGCAGGACGTGGTTGGGACCGGCACAGTAGTCGCCCAACGATTCCGAGGCATAGTGGCCGATGAAGATGGCGCCGGCGTGGCGGATCTTGTCCACCAGTTGGCGCGGCTTGGCCACCGCCAGTTCCAGGTGTTCGGGGGCGATGCGGTTGGCGATGACGCAAGCCTCGTCGAGGTCGCTCACGTGGATGAGCGCGCCGCGCCCGCTAAGCGAGGCGGTGATGGTGTCGCGGCGCGGCATGGCCGGCAGTAGCCTGTCTATGCTCTGCTGTACGCGTTCGATGAACTCCTGATCCGGACAAAGCAGGATGGATTGCGCCAGTTCGTCATGCTCGGCCTGGGCAAACAGGTCCATCGCCACCCAGTCCGGATCGGCGCTGGCGTCTGCAATCACCAGCACTTCCGACGGTCCGGCCACCATGTCGATGCCGACCACACCGAAGACGCGGCGTTTGGCGGCGGCGACGTAGGCGTTGCCGGGACCAACGATCTTATCGACCTGGGCGATGGTTTGCGTGCCGTACGCCAACGCCCCGACCGCCTGGGCGCCGCCGATGGTGAACACCCGGTCGACGCCGGCGAGGTGGGCGGCGGCCAGCACCAGCGCATTCTTCTCGCCGCGCGGGGTGGGCACCACCATGATCAGTTCCTTAACTCCGGCGACCTTGGCCGGCAGCGCATTCATCAGCACCGACGAAGGATAGGCGGCCTTGCCGCCGGGCACATACAGGCCGGCGCGATCGAGTGGGGTCAGCTTCTGTCCCAGCCGGGTGCCGTCCGCTTCGGTGTATTCCCAGGAATCCGCCTTCTGCCGTTGGTGATAGCTGCTGATCCGGCCGGCGGCCTGTTCCAGGGCGGTCCGCTGCGCTTGCGGCAGGGACGTGAACGCTGCGGCGAGTTCGGCCTGAGGCAATTCCAGTTCCGCCATGGTCCTGGCGTCGAGTTGGTCGAATCGGCGGGTGTAGTCGAGTACCGCGACATCGCCTAGAGTGCGCACATTGGCGAGGATTTCCGCGACCGTGCGCTCGATACCTTCGTCAGTGGAGGTGTCGAATGCCAGCAGCGCATCGAGCTGGGAGAGAAACTCGGGTTGGCGCGTCGACAGCCGCCGCAAGTTCACTGCACCGCCCCAGCAAAGGCGTCGATCAGGGGTTGCAGCGACTCCCGCTTCATTTTCAGCGCCGCCTGGTTGACGATCAGGCGCGACGAAATGTCCATGATTTCCTCCACCACCACCAGCTGATTGGCCTTTAGCGTGCTGCCGCTGGACACCAGGTCGACGATGGCATCGGCCAGCCCGACCAGCGGCGCCAGCTCCATCGAGCCGTATAGCTTGATAAGATCGACATGCACGCCCTTGGCGGCAAAGTGCTCGCGCGCCGTGTTGATGTACTTGGTCGCCACGCTCAGCCGGGCGCCGCGTTGCACGGCCTGCGCGTAATCGAAGCCGAGGGGCGCAGCAACGCACATGCGACAACGGGCGATCTTCAGGTCGAGCGGCTGGTACAGGCCCACGCCGCCATGTTCGAGCAGCACGTCCTTGCCGGCGATGCCGAGGTCCGCGGCGCCATACTGAACATAGGTCGGCGTATCCGAGGCGCGCACAATCACCACGCGCACCTCGGGACGGTTGGTTTCGATGATCAGCTTGCGCGAGGAATCCGGATTTTCGAGGGGCACGATACCGGCCGCCGCCAGCAGGGGCAGGGTTTCCTCGAAGATGCGGCCCTTCGACAGGGCGATG
>JBAYJH010000414.1:0-3586 GCA_041665185.1 Sterolibacterium sp. | reverse complement strand
GGGCGGGGATATCGGCGATGGGGCCGGAATACCCGGATGCGCCGGGCTACGACCCGGTGATCCAGGCCATGGCCGGTTACATGGAACTGACCGGCCCTTCTGATGGCCCGCCGACGCTGGCGGGGGTGCCGCTGATCGACCTCAAGGCCGGCGACGAAGTCTATGCCAACGTGATGCTGGCGCTGCTGGAGCGGGCTGAGACCGGCAAGGGCACGCGCATCGACGTGTCGATGTTGCAGGCGGCGGCGTCCTGGCTGATCACCACCCTGCCGTTGCTCGATTTCGACTGCACGCCTGCCGAGATCACCCGCTGCGGCAATGAACACCGCAAGTTCATTCCCACCAATGTCTATCCGACCGCCGACGGTTTCATCTACATGGCCATCGGCAGCGATGTGCAGTGGAAACGCCTGACCGAGATTCCGCGCTTCGCCTCGGTCGGCAATGCGGTGAGAGTCACCAACGAGGGCCGGCATAGCGAGCGCGAGGCGATACACCGCGACATGGCGGCGACGACGCGACGGTACACCACCGACGAGATCGCCGCGGACTTCCGCCAGGCAACGATTCCGCACGCGCCGATCCAGACCATTCCTGCTGTGCGCGACATGGCCGCCATACGCAGCAAGTTGACGCTGACGCACACGCCTGCCGGCAAGGCCGTGCGCATGCAGCCACTGGCCGTGGATGTCGCGGGCTGCGGCGGCGAGCTGGCCTTTCCCGCCAAGTATGGCCAGCATACCCGCGCCCTGCTGGAGGAAGCCGGCTATTCCAGCCAGGAAATCGGCCAATTGGAACGCGACCATATCGTAGCCACCGGCGCCGCCCAGCCACCCGTAACTGCTTAGCCATCCACACAGAACCGACGACCACGATCCGAGAACAACCATGAGAACCGCCAATCCCCTGCTGCATACGCCGCAACGTCCCTTGCCGAAACATGTCGCCATCGTCGGCGCCGGTACCATCGGCCCCGACATCGGCTACTACCTGAAGAGCGCCCTGCCACAGCTCCGCCTGACCCTGGTGGACGTCGCTCAACCAGCCCTCGACAAGGCCTTGCAGCGTTGCCAGGACTACGCCCGCAAAGCGGTGGCGCGCGGCAAGATGAGCGAGGCGCAGGCGGCGGCGGTGACCGCGAACATCACCGGCACCCTTGATTACGCGAGCCTCGCCGATTGCGACTGGGTGATCGAGGCGGCGACGGAGAACCTGCCCCTGAAGCGCCGCATCTTCGCGCAACTGGAAGACGTGGTTTCGCCGCAAGCCCTGATCACCTCGAATACCAGTTCGTTGCCGGCCGCGCGCATTTTCTCCGAAATGAAGCACCCGGCGCGCGCCACGGTGACCCATTTCTTCGCCCCGGCCTGGCGCAATCCGGCGGTCGAGGTCATCGACTGGGAGAAGACCGACCCGGACGTGGTCGATTACCTGCGCTGGATCTTCTGCGTTACCGGCAAGGTGCCGCTGGTCACCGCCGATGCGGCCTGTTTCATGCTCGATCGGGTCTTCGACAACTGGTGCAACGAGGCGGCCATGCTGCTTGGTCGCGCCACGGCGGCGGAAGTCGATAGCACCGCCGTGGAATTCGTGCAGGCCGGCCCGTTCTTCGTGCTCAATCTGGCCCACGGCAACCCCATCATCACCGAAACCAACACCCTGCAAGCCGAGGAGGAGGGCGAGCATTACCGTCCGGCCACGATCTTTCGCTCGGTGGATACCTGGATCACCGTGCCGCCGGGCAAGCGAGTCGAGGTGGCACCGCAGACCGCCGCCGCGGTGCGTGACCGCCTGTTGGGCGTGATGTTCTCGCAGTCGGTGGACATCCTCGATCGCGCCATCGGCGAGCCGGCCGATCTCGATCTCGGCTGCAAGACTGCCTTGGGTTTCCGCAAAGGTCCGCTGGAGTTGATGCGCGATCTCGGCGAGACCGAGTCAGGCCGCATCCTCGAACGTTTCCTGGCGGAGCGCCCCGGTATGCCGATGCCGAATCGGCCGCTGTTCGCCTACCAGGATTTCTGGCGCCACGTGCTGGTGGACGATGTCGGCGATGTCAAGGTGATCACCCTGCGCCGGCCGGAAGCCATGAACGCCCTGCACGACGAACTGACCGACGAGGTGCTGGCGGTGATCCGCCGCTTCGAGTCCGATCCGGCCGTGGCCGGCTTCGTCATCACCGGCTACGGCGCGCGCGCCTTCTGCACCGGCGCCGACATCGGGCGTTTCCCGGCGATGCTCGGCGATGCCGCCGCCGCGACCCAGTATGCGCGCGACTGTTCGCGCCTGCTGGTGCATCTCGACTCCATGCGGAAGCCGGTGGTGGCTGCCCTTAACGGCATGGCACTGGGCGGCGGGCTGGAACTGGCGATGCGCTGCCATGGCATCGTCGCGTTGAAGGACGCCTGGATGCAGTTGCCGGAGATCACCCTGGGCATCGTGCCGGGTATCGGCGCCATGGTGGTGCCCTATCGGCGCTGGCCGAAGGCCGCCGCGACATTCCACGGCATGCTGCGGCGCGCCGAGCGCCTGTCGGCGCAACGCGCCTTTGAGCTCGGGATGGTGGACGCGCTCGCCGACGATATCGGCGGCCTGATTGCGCTGGCGACGGCGCGTGTGAATGCCC
Source organism: Sterolibacterium sp. (assembly GCA_041665185.1). Taxonomy (GTDB): domain Bacteria; phylum Pseudomonadota; class Gammaproteobacteria; order Burkholderiales; family Rhodocyclaceae; genus JACRAR01. The sequence goes on along the minus strand of JBAYJH010000414.1, from coordinate 963 downwards.
TGGCGGGCAAACTCTCGGGCATCGCGGGCGGCTCGGTGGCGCTGGAGCCCTTGCCGCCGGTCGATGCAAAGGCCGCCAGCGGACAGACGCTCAGCCGGGAAATCACCGGCATCGTCGAACAGGCGGTGCGCGATGCGGCGGCTGCGAGTTCGCTCGATGCCGCGCTGGAAATCGGTTACCGCGCCTTCGGCGCCAGCGCCTGCACCGCCGCAGCGCGCGAAGGCATTAGCGCCTTCCAGGAAGGCCGCAAAGCGGATTTCTCCAGGACGACATGAAGATCGGAAGAAATGGGATTACAGTACCCGTTCGTTAACCATCCACACAGGTTTCAGGCGTTGTCATCAAACCATCAAGGAGGAATGAAAATGAAAGCAATCGCAGGTGTCTTATCCGTCCTGGCGCTGGCTGCGGCCATGCCGGTCCAGGCGCAGGTCAAGATCGGCGTGATCGCGTCGGCCACCGGGCCGACCGCCTTCGTCGGCATCCCGCAGAAGAACTCGATTGCCCTGATGCCCAAGAAGGTCGGCGATCTCAGCATCGAGTACATCTCCTACGACGATGCCAGCGATCCGACGCAGAGCGTGCAGATCACCAAGAAGCTGCTGAGCGAGCACCATATAGATGCGCTGATCGGCCCGAGCGGCTCGCCCAACGCCATGGGTGTGCAGCAGTTCCTGACCGAGGCGCAAACGCCGATGCTGGCGCCGGTCGGTACCACCGCCATCGTCCAGCCGATGGACGACAAGAAGCGCTGGACCTTCCGCACCCATCCCAGCGACGAAGTCATCAGCGACGGCATGATCGCCGCCATGACCAAGCGCGGCGTCAAGACCATCGGCTTCATCGGACGCAACGATCCCTACGGCGAGAGCTGGTATAAGACATTCGCACCGATGGCGCAGAAGGCCGGCATCCAGATCGTCGCCAACGAGCGTTACAACCGCCAGGACACCAGCGTCACCG
>JBAYJH010000413.1:0-3633 GCA_041665185.1 Sterolibacterium sp. | reverse complement strand
TTTGCCGTTCTGGGAATGTACGATGTTGCCAAGACCCAATATGTACACCGACAAACCGGTCACGCAGATCATGGTGACCACCACATCGGTTTCCGGCGAAGAGCGGAAGCCGGCAACGAGCACCCACGCCAGTGCGCCTGCCGAGAATGCCAGCAGCGAATTCACGGCACCCCGCCAGCCGCGGTTGATGGCGTTATTCAGGGCAGGACCGATAAACAGGGTGAATGCGATCCAAATCGGAAAGCCCAGCGCGGCCGACCAGATTCCGAGAAACAGTGAATCGAACGCCAGACTGGACAACTCGCTCTTGAGCGGAACTTCGGACTTGAGCGCGCGCCAGTAGATCAGGTGCGGATAAACGAGGAATTGCAGCGCCAGGAAACCCCATGCCACCACGCCGTAACCACGCCCATCCAGGTGAAGGCCAATGGCAATGAACAAGGCGGCGAAGGCTGATGCCCTTACGCGGTAATAGGTTCGTACTAGCCCAAGGTGCTTCGTTCTGGTCACGGATTCGATCATCAGTTATTCCGCTATTTCAGAAACCAGTGAAGTGACGCGGAAGCCGGACATGGCGGAAGCCTCGACCGGTCACTTGGACTCCCGAGTTACGCAGTCCCGTCGCGCAGGGCGCGGCGCAGAATCTTGCCGACATTGGTTTTCGGAAGCTCGGTGCGAAACTCGATCAAATGCGGCACCTTATAGCCGGTCAGGCTTTCACGGCAGAAGGCAGTCAACGCTTCGGCGGTGAGACTGGGATCTCTCTTTACCACAAAGATCTTCACCGCCTCGCCGGACTTCTCGTTTGGCACACCGACCGCCGCCACTTCCAGCACGCCGGGGTGCATCGCCACGACAGCTTCGACTTCGTTCGGATAGACGTTGAATCCCGAGACCAGGATCATGTCTTTCTTGCGATCGACTATCCTCGTAAAACCCTTTTCATCCATGATGCCGACATCGCCCGACTTGAAGAACCCATCCGGCGTCATCACTTTGGCGGTCTCGTCGTCGCGTTGCCAATAACCTACCATGACCTGCGGCCCCTTGATGCAGATTTCCCCGGCCTGGCCGAGCGCCACCGGGTTGCCGTCGTCATCGCGAATGGAGATCTCGGTCGACGGCATCGGCAGGCCTATGGTGCCGGTGAATTCGCTGGTATCGGCGCGATTGCTGGTGGCTACCGGCGACGTTTCCGACAATCCGTAACCCTCGGCGATCGGGCACCCGGTCAATTTGAACCAACGCTCCGCGACAGCCTGCTGGACCGCCATGCCACCGCCATTGGCCACGAGGAGGCTGGAAAAATCCAGTTTGGCAAAATCCGGGTGATTCAGCAGACCGTTATACAGCGTGTTGACCGCCGGCAGGATATTGAACTTGAATTTCGACAGATCCTTGATGAAACCCCCGATGTCGCGCGGGTTGGGGATCAGCAGGTTGCAGCCGCCGATACGCGCACCCATCAGGCAGCATACCGTCAGCGCGAAGATGTGGTAGAGCGGCAAGGCACAGACCAGGTTGATCTGCCCTTGGTGCTTTGAAATGACCGGGTCAATCCAAGTCTCGGTCTGGATCAAGTTGGCGATCAGGTTACGATTGACCAGGGTGGCTCCCTTGGACACACCGGTGGTACCGCCCGTGTACTGAAGAAACGCGATGTCCTCCTGATTCATGGTCACAGGGGTCAGCGCTTCTCCGGCGCCGCTGGCCAGCACTTCGTTGAAAGCATGCGCGCCGGGGATGATGAAGGGCGGCACCATCTTCTTGACCTTGCGCACGACGAAATTAACCAGAGCCCCCTTGAGTCCCAGCAGATCTCCCATCGTCGCCACCACGACGTGTTTCACCGCGGTCTTGTCGATGACCACCTGCAAATTCTTGGCGAAGTTTTCCAGGATCACGATGGCTTCGGCGCCTGAGTCCTTCAATTGATGCTCGAGTTCGCGCGGCGTATACAACGGGTTGATATTGACCACGATGCAACCGGCCCGCAGCACCCCCATCAGTGCCACCGGATACTGCAGCACATTCGGCATCATCAGCGCCACCCGGGAGCCCTTCTTCAGGCCCCGCGCCTGTAGCCAGGCGCCGAAATTGCGTGAGCGCTCGTCGAGTTGGGCGTAGGTCATGGCCTTGCCCATGCAGATATAAGCGACACGATCGCGATACTTGGCAAAGCTTTCCTCAAGCAACTGTGCCAGTGACGAGTAGCCCGAACAGTCGATCTCCGCGGGAACCCCGGCGGGATAGTTTTTCAGCCAGATCTTTTCCATTTCCCCTCCCAAATTGGTCGCGGCCCTGAGCCAAGTGCCGCGATGGTTGTTGATCGTTACTTGCCCTGGCTTTGTTGTTCGACAGGCTGGTCGTGAATATAGGCCTTGAGCATCCGATTCTCGAAGCCCTGCTCCTCGAGCACCGCCCGCGCGACATCGTGAAAGGAGATCACCCCCATCAGCGTGGCGCCGTCCATCACCGGCAAGTAGCGCATGTGATGTTCAATCATCATGCGGCGCAATTCGTCAATTTCCATGTGCGGCGCAGCGTAGCGCGGTTCCGGCACCATGATGCTGGAAATTGCGATGCTTCCGGCACCGGCGCCGTGCTGTTGTATGGCCTTGATGACTTCCCGGAAAGTCAGCATGCCCGCCATGCGGCCCGCTTCCAGGCACACCAGCGATCCGACGTCCCGATCCGCCATGATGGCGATCCCTTCGGCAAGCGTCTTGTTCGGCGCGATGGTGTACAGCACCGTTCCCTTTATCGTCAGGATTTCCCTTACTTGCATAGTGTCCCCCAGTCTTTTTATGGTCCCCGCAGGGCGCGAGGAGTCCCATGTTATTCCAATACACGGTACCCGAAAAGGGGTGAGCGGAACGCCATCCCTATGCCCGGTGAAGTGCCGGTGCTGAGCGTGGTCGGTACGGTCGTCTACCGGGCCTGCTAACGCTCGAGTTTATCCAGCTTATTCTTCACCTTGGTCCAGTTATCGGCGTCAGGCAAGGCGTCCTTGCGTTCGATAATGGGCTTCCAGAGCTTGGAAAGTTCGGCGTTCAAGGCGGTGAACTGCGTCTGATCGGGGGGCACGTCATCTTCGGCAAAGATCGCCTCCACCGGACACTCGGCAACACAGAGCGTGCAATCAATACACTCGTCGGGATCGATGACGAGAAAATTGGGACCTTCCCGGAAGCAATCGACCGGACAAACATCGACACAATCGGTATATTTGCACTTGATGCAGGGTTCGGTGACAACATAGGTCATTTCACACCACCTTCGGTGATTGGCGAGATTGGCGCGTCAAGTATAAAGGAAGGGCGTCAGCTTGCAAGGCGGCCAACAAAACACAAATGTCGTGGATGTTGTAATATCGCCCATTCGGAATATATGGAGAAGCTTGCAGATCTACCAGAAGCCGGTTTTTTTGCTAGCATAGATATATTCGCTGTTTCGTGTCTTTCATCCCGCCCCTTCCAAGCACCTTCCAATATCCGCCCTCCAGCTATCCCCATCAGGGCAAACTCCAATTTACGAGGAAACCATGAGCGAGCACATTCATCACGTCACGGACGCCAGTTTCAAGAGCGAAGTCCTTGAGTCGGGCTTGCCCGTGCTGGTCGACTACTGGGC
>JBAYJH010000412.1:0-3643 GCA_041665185.1 Sterolibacterium sp. | reverse complement strand
CGAGGATATCGGCAAACTGCCCGACGTCAGCATCGCCGAATCTCTCGCCCGCCTGCCGGGCGTGGCGGCCCAGCGCGTGGATGGACGCGCCCAGGTACTGTCGATCCGCGGTATGGCCCCCAAATTCGGCGTCACCCTGCTCAACGGCCGCGAAATGGTCAGCACCGGCGACGACCGCTCATTTGAATACGACCAGTTCCCCTCGGAGATGGTCAATTCCGCCACCATCTACAAGACGCCGGACGCATCCGTCGGCACCCAGGGTCTCGCCGGTACGGTCAACATGACGACGGTGCATCCGCTCGACTTCAAGGAACGCAAAGTCAATCTGAACGCGCGCATGGACAAGAACTCCTTCGGCGACGTAATTCCAGGCAGCGATGGCAAAGGGGTGCGCCTCAGCGCATCGTACATCGACCAGTTCGCCAACAATACCGTAGGCGTCGCGCTGGGTATCGCCCACCTGGACAGCCCGAACCAGAAGAAGTATTTCAATCCCTGGGATTTCGGCACAGGCGATTATTTGACCAATTGCTGCGGCACGGTTGACGGACTTCCCGGCTCCACCTATGCGTTCGACGGCCTTGAGACGGGCGTCGCGTCGACACAGACGAATCGCGACGGGCTCCTGGCCGTGCTCGAATACAAGCCCAACAAGGACTTCAGAAGCCAGATCGACCTGTTCTCTTCCAAATTCGAGCAGCGGATGAATGGGCGGGAGCTGATTGCCTACTGGAACGACTGGTCGAATGGCACCACCCCGGCCTGGGCTCCGCTGGCCGGTTCGAACGGCGGCGGAATCATCAGCAATATCACCCCGTTCGTGACCATGCGCAAGAACAACCGCGACGACAACGTCGACGCGATCGGCTGGAACAACGTCCTCAAGCTGGCCAAATGGACGGCCACGGCGGACCTGAGCTACTCGCGTGCGACGCGCCATGAATTCATCGGCGAGGCCTATGCCACCGGCCCGACGCCGACCACCATCGACGTGCGCTTCCCCGCTGGCTTTTCGAACTTCGGCTCCCTGACTTCGGCATATAACTTTGCCAATCCGGCGAATTTCCAATTGAGTTCGGCCTGGTGGGGCGGCGGCGCCTATGGGGCGATTGCCGACGTCAAGGACGAGATGAAAACCGTGCGCCTGTCGGCCAAGCGCGACCTCGCATGGGGCGCCATCAGCGGCGTCGATGGCGGCATCATCTACTCCCAGCGCAGCAAGGACCTGGCCTACCTGGGAACCGATTACAACCTGGCCAACGGCACTGATTGCAACGTCGGGGCGTGCACGCCCATCCCTGCCGGCCTAGCCCAGTCTCCGGCCAACACCAGCTTCATCGGCATTCCCGGCATGCTGAGTTTCGATGTTTTGAACGCCATCAACAGCGGCGCCTTCGTCGCAGCCACCGGTTCCAGGAGCCCGAGCTGGAACTGGGGCGTGAACGAAAAGGTGACGACCGCGTTCGCCAAGTTCAACCTCGATTACGAGGCGCGAATTCCGTTGCGCGGGAATTTTGGCCTGCAAGTCGTCAACGCCAAGCAAAACGCCACGGGACTCTATGACGATGGCAATGGCGGTCTGACGCCGGTGGCCGACGGCACGAGTTACAGCGATGTGCTGCCCAGTCTCAACCTGATCGGCGAGCTCGGCAAGAGCACTTTCCTGCGTTTCGGCGCGGCCAAGGTGGTGGCCCGGCCGAATCTGGCGGACATGCGTGCCGGCATCACCGCTTCGGTGGGTCAGACCGACCGAACCTGGTCCGGCAGCGGCGGCAACCCCAAGCTGGAGCCGTGGCGCGCCACTGCCTACGATTTGTCGCTGGAGAAGTATTACGCCAAGGGCAGTTACGTTGCCCTCGCCGCCTTCGCGAAGAACATCACCACGGGGATACTCACCAAGGACGTCCAGTATGACTTCTCGAAGTACACCAATCCCACGGCAATCACGCCGATCAGCAATTTTGGCACCTTGACCACCCCGGCAAACACCGACGGGGGCCGCGTGCGCGGCTGGGAATTGAGTGGTTCGTTGCAGGGCGGACTGCTGAGCAAGTCACTCGATGGCTTCGGCGTCCTCGGCAGCTATTCGAGGACGACCAGCACCCTGCCGGGCACCGACGGCAGTGGCGCCGCGACGACGACGTCACTCGAAGGCCTGTCGGGAGATGTCTGGGGCTTGACCGCCTTTTACGAAAAACACGGCTTCCAGGCTCGTATCGCGCAGCGTTACCGTTCTGAATTCACGGCGACGCGGCACAATGCCTTCAAGCGCGTGATGGACTCGATCCGGCCGGAGAAGATCACCGACCTCCAGATCGGCTATACCTTCGACGCGGGTTCCTTGAAGGGTCTCGGCTTCCTGTTCCAGATCAACAACCTGGACAATACTCCCTATGTCGTGACGCAAACGGTTGACGGCATCACCGCCCTGAAGGAGTACCACGAGTTCGGCCGTCAGTACTTGCTGGGTGCCACCTACAAGTTCTGATCCTGGCTTTCTCACTGGCTTCCCGCCGGCCCGTCCGGCGGGAAGCTGCTTTCTGCGCCGAGCGGCGCCAGCGACAAATAGTTGGAGAATTTTGCTGCCGAGCAGCGCCCCGGCTCTGCTCGGGCCGGGCGTGCCGCGTGCGGCGGCTCAGCAACAATGAACGACAATGAGCGGCACCATTGATCTGACAGCCCCTTTCGACGGCATCGCCGTGCCGCTGACGGCGGTCAGCGACCCGGTATTCGCCGGTCTGATGATGGGTGACGGCCTGGCGATCGAGCCGCTGTCGTCGACCCTGCTGGCGCCCTGCAATGGCGTGGTCACTCATCTCGCCCGCACCGGCCACGCGCTGACCCTGAGCGCAGCCAATGGCGCCGAGGTGCTGATCCACATCGGCATCGACAGCGTGCGCTTGAACGGCGAGGGATTCTCGGCACGCATCAGACAAGGCGACACGGTGCGCTGCGGCCAGGCCTTGATCGACGTGGACATCGACGCCGTGGCGCAACGGGTACCCTCGTTGCAGACCATGGTGGTGATCGCCGGTGCGGGCTATCGTCTCTCAGCCCGTGCCAGCGGACTGTTGCAGGCCGGCATAACCCGATTGCTCAGCATCACGCCAGGCGAGACGCCGGCGACGGGCGCCTCCGGGGCCGCTCATGCCGAGCCGAGCGGCCCGGCAATTCGCCGTCCGGCCAGGGTCGCTCACCGCAACGGCCTGCATGCGCGCCCCGCGGCGCTGGTGCAGGCGTCGCTACGCCTGTACGCAGCCGAAGTCGTCGTGGAGTTCGGCGAACGGCAAGCCAATGCCCGGAGCGTCACGGCGCTGATGGGATTGGGTGTCGATGAAGGCGCGGACGTCATAATCAGCGCCCGTGGGGCGGATGCCGCGGGCGCCGCCGAGGCGGTGATCGAGGCCTTGCAGGCCGAAGGGCATCCGATCGGCCGCGGTTCGGTGGGCGAGAACATCACCGTGCGCGGGCTGCCGTGGGCGGACGTGCAGCCAGGCGTGCTGCTGCGCATCGGCACGGTGCTCGCCCACGTGCAGGCCTACGCCGAACCCTGCAACACCAACAGCCGCTTCTTCCTCGGTGGCGACTTCCAGCGGATGAACATCGATCGCGGTCCGGTGAGCCGCGTGTACGCCACCGT
>JBAYJH010000411.1:0-3656 GCA_041665185.1 Sterolibacterium sp. | reverse complement strand
CCATCTGTTCCGGCGTGACCACCTTGGTGCCTGGCCCATTCAGCTTGCCGGCTGCCGCCGCTTTTACCCAGTTGCGCAGCGTCTGCTCGATTAGTCCCAGTTCCCGTGCTACAGCACCAACGCTCTGGCCCGCCTTTACCCGCTTCACCGCCAGCTCTCTGAATTCCGGTGTGTATTCCTGCTTCGGTATCTTCTTCAACTTCGTTTCTCCTTCCAGTTTATCGGGGCGTTATACCCCATTTCTTGGAAGACGAAATTTCGGGGGAAGCTCAATATCGAATGGAGGATGACGGCATGAATCACTTGATTTCGGGCGACTACGACTACTCAAGCACTTGGCGATTTCTCGCCGCCTTGCTGCTCTCCGTCTTGCTGATTTTTCTGGCGCTTGCAAGCTGCAACGAGAGCAAGGTGAAATGGCAGGAAGAAGTCAAGCTGAGTACGGGGGAAATCATCAAGATAGACCGGGAGGTCAAACATCGTGGCGGCGGCGCGGCTTGGCCGCAGGGACAAGGCTCCGTTCCGATGGAACACCTGATTCGCTTCCGATACCCGGCGCAGATCGGCCCGCTCATCGAGTGGCGCTCGACAAAATTGGAACCTCAGGGAACCTATGCCGAATTGCCGCTGGTGCTGGATTTAAGTGCGGAGAAGACTTGGTTCATTTTTACCCGTCATTGGATCACTGGAGCATGTGTCCAATACGTGAAGTATCAGTATCAAAACGGAGCATGGACAGAACCACCGTTGGCGGAAGATATCGACACCCATCCGACGAATCTGTTCCTGGCGGCGGATAGCAATGAAATAGAGGGTCTCATTTCCCTCGCAGAGAAAGCCCAAGAGAATGCCAGTATGGGATACCCGAAGCACCTCAGGAAGGTCGGCCCTAAGAGGAAATTATGTATTCCTAACGACAATTTTTGACGTCATTCACGTAAATCAGGAGAACAATCATGCCAAGCGATCTCGACTATGCATTATTTTCTACTCGTGTCTATGATGCATCGAAACTTAACAAAACTGGTGTACCCGCTGGCTGGACTGAACTGAGGTGGCAGCCTGACGTCAGCTTGACGGGATTCTCCGCCGGAGGCTACCGCCGTGGTAGCGAGGTGGTGATTGCCTACACCGGCACGAATGACAAGAACCTTGATTGGCTGAACAGCGGCCTGGCAGTCACCGGGCTACTGCCAGCCCCCCAGATCTTTGACGCCATGCGCTTCTATCTGGATGTCAAGGCGGCGAATCCCGATGCCACCTCGTTCACCTTTACCGGCCACTCGTTGGGTGGCGGCCTGGCCGCGTTGATGGGCGTATTCTTCGGCAGGCAGGCCGTCACCTTTGACCAGGCCCCGTTCGAGAACTCGGCCGAGTCGAGCCTTCTGCACCCGGACGTTGCGGCGAACCTCAAGCAATACCTGCTCGACAAGACCCTGGCCGACCCAGGTCAGGCGACTGCCCGCGATACCCTCGTATCCAGCCTGAGCAAGTTCCAGTCACTCAGACAAGCCAACGGCGGCATTCCCAATTCGAATCTGGTCAGCACCATCCGTGTCGATGGCGAATTCCTCGGCACTCTCCCGTTCGACCCGATCGGAGCACCAGCAACGACGCTTACCCACGGCAGCTACTTCGCCCCAATCGACCTGCACTCCCAAGCCCTACTCACCACCTTCTTGCAAAGCGATGCCTTCCGGCAGATGACCAGCCGGTTGCCCGAACTGCTGGGGATGGTTTTTGACAGCAGCCTGTTTGAATACACAACCGATACAAGTAACACTCGCGACCGCAACCTTCTCGAACACCTCATCCGTCACCAAGCCGACGTGCGTGATCCAGCAACCGGCACCGTATCCATTGCCGCCGACGCCATGCTCGACCGTTTCACATCCGATCTAGACAAACTCGTGCGAGCCCAAGGCGGCTCGCAAGGCTACCGTGACTTGGGCAAAGCCCTCATCGCTTTCGCCATGGAAAAGTACTACACGGAAACCACCGATAGTCCCAAATTCCATCAGGAACTCTTCCGAGTTGTCACGGGCGGTTTGCAGTTCGACACCAAGGACATTGCAGTCGACATCACCACCGCCAAAGGCTACAGCCAATACTTCGCCAACTACCTGGACACCGGCCCGCTCTTCACCTTCGAAGAGAGCCGCCTCATCAAGCAAAAAATTGCCGATCTGCGCGACTGGAGTATCCAGGGTGCGAACTATCCGCTCGATCAGGACCGGTCCATGGTTACGGATTTGATGGCATTGCAAACCGACGCGCGTGACATGGACGGCAACAACGACACGCTATGGAGGATTGCCGCATGAGAGTGAGCCACAGCGTGTTTAAACGAATTGCCAACTTTGGTGTGTTTCTGATGATGGGAGTCAGCATGAGCGCGGATGCGGGATTATTTGGAATTGGCGGCACAAGTTGGAAAGAAGAAGTGCTGTTGCATGACGGTAGCAAGATCGTGGTGAAGCGATCACAGAGCTATGGGGGGCGGCACGAGATCGGACAGACCCCACCGATTAAAGAACAGGAGATCACCTTTACTATACCAAGTTCAGGTGAGCGTATCACCTGGAAAAGCGAGTACGGGGAAGATGTCGGGCGTTCCAACTTTATCCTCCTTGCGTTGCATATCCTGAGAAATACGCCCTATATCGTGGCAAATCCGAATTTATGTCTGTCCTACAACAAGTGGGGGAGACCCAATCCTCCCTATGTGATTTTTAAATACGAAGGCAAAGAATGGAAACGCATTCCTCTGCAAGAGTTGCCTGTCGAATTCAAGGATATCAATTTGGTCGTCAGCACCAAGGCGGAAGAAAAAACGATTGCCGACCAATCGCTTGTTTCTGCGGAACTCGTAAAAAAGCTCAACGGCAGTTTGGATCAACCCGAATACCGCAGCATTCTGAGGGAGCCATTGCCGAAAGAGCGAATAAATCAGATGTGTATGGAAATGACCCTCTACAAGGGGTACTGGATCATGCCCAATGATCCGGCTGCACGAGCAATGGTGGACGGAATGCTAAATCGTAGTTTGAAGTGATGACACTCGCCTTTCAATAATTTGTCTCAGGGAGAACGCTATGACCTCTGCAATTGAATATGCATTGATGGCTGGAGCTGCTTACTATGACAACCGCGCAGACGTTAATCGGATTTCTGTTCCAAGTGGGTGGAACATGGTTTCCCGGTTTCCTGTCGCAATGAGTAACGGAACAGGTTTTGAGGCTTCAGCTTTTGGCAACGGTACAAGTCTTACCAATAGCACCGACATCGTCATCTCATTTGCCGGAACGGAACTCCTTCAAATAGGTGATTGGACTTCCGGGCCATCGGATTGCCCGCTGCAAGCCGAATCGCACTGCCCGAAGATCTGGATGAGTATTCGGGAGGAAAGGTCGATGGCCTGGGCCGCTGGCTTGAAGATGCCCGGAAAAATCATCCCGCAATCGTTGCGGCGCGGGCTCAACTCAATGCGGCCAGGAACAAGGTCATCGCCGCAAGTTCCGAGGGTTTGCCCACGCTGGATCTGTCGAGCCTGTCTGAAATTTTGTGTGTGAGGCATAACATGTCGAAGTTGAAGGAAAGGAACATGTATGCCACGCAAGAAGAAGGGGGTCGCTGCGGCGACCGAGGCGGCGTTG
>JBAYJH010000410.1:0-3668 GCA_041665185.1 Sterolibacterium sp. | reverse complement strand
CATCGGCGGCACCCGGATCAAGTTGCTGGATGTTCTTCTCGCCATCGCGCTATTGGGGGGTGTCGGCGTGCCAATCGGCCATTTGACGCTCACATGGCTCTTCCGGAGATACGCGAAGAAAATCAGCGGGAAAGAGGATTCCTGAAACCCCCGGTCACAAGGTCGACCCGGGTCCGCCGTCCTGCCGATGCCGCAGCACCAAAGTAAAAGGGAACTACGCAATGCCAAGAATCTACGTTCACCCGCTCCCCGTCAGGATCTGGCACTGGATCAACGCGATCGGGTTCGTGGCGATGATCATCACCGGATTTCAAATCCGTTACATCGGATTGATCAATCTGATGTCGTTTCGGACGGCGGTGGTCGTACATGAGTGGATCGGTTTTGTGCTCATCGGCAATTTTTTCATCTGGCTGCTGTTCTACCTGTTTACGGACAAAATCCGGGTATATCACCCAGAATTGAGCCCGATGAAGCATTTCCGCGCGAGTTTCCGCCAGGCCATGTTTTACGGCTACGGCATTTTTAAAGGTGAACCCAATCCGCACCACGTAACGGTTTACCAAAAATTCAACTCGATGCAGAGCATGAGCTACCAAGTCATCATGCTGCTGCTGGTGCCTCTGCAATTCTGGACGGGGGTGCTGCTGTGGGACGTCAATCGCTTCTCCGGCATGATCGACGTACTCGGGGGAGTGCGGGTGGTGGACACGGCCCACGTGCTGATTTTCATCTTCTTCTCGGGATTCATTTTCATGCACATCTACCTGGCGACTCTCGGCCACACCCGCACGGCTCACATTAAATCCATGCTCACCGGATACGAGGAAATCGAGGACGAGCACGGCGGCGGCAAATAAGAAAAGCGCGCTGCAAGCGCGGTAATCGTGAAGGGCGAGTCCGATCGCCACAGGGAACAACACGTATTCGCCGGATTGGGAGAAGGCGGGAACACCCGCGCCTCCTTGTTCGGCCACACCAAAAAAAGCGCCGGGGGGCGATTTGCCCCCCGGCGCCTGTTTTGCGCGACCCGTAACGCGCCGCTATTTGGTATCGGAGTGCTCAGCCAGCGCCTTGGCGCCGAGCTTGCCCCAGGCCTGGAAACCGAACCAGAGCAGCATGCCGAGTCCCAGTATCGGACCTACGATGACATACGCCAGCCCGATGAAGGGCGCTGCGAGGAACACTGCGGTGCTTTTCGCCACGCTCGACGTCACCGGTACCGGCTGCAGCTTCGCCGCTGCTTCGGATTTCTTCTGTTGCGCCTGAATTGCCATCCACGCGAGCATGCCCAATCCGACGACGGGGAAGGCGAGGATGTAGGCAAGCCCGACAAAGGGTGCCGCCAGGAACAGGGCGACGTTCTTGACGGCGCGCGCGAAACGCTGCGCTCCGCCTAGCGCGGGAATCACTTCCGCCTGCACTTCGGCTGGGGCCGCGGCTGCGCTATGCGCCGCTGCGTCGCTTTCGGACAGCGCCTTTTGCGCGCTGCCTTCTATCATTTCCGGCGACAGCGGTTTGCGCAGGAAGCTGGATACCCCGGCGGCTTCGGCCCGGGCCTCATTGTCGGGCGAGCCGTAACCGGTGACTATGACTACCGGTAGCCACGGACGCCGTTGTTTGACCTGCTCGGCCATTTCGAGGCCGCTCATTCCCGGCATCTTGATGTCGGTGAACACGACGTCATAATTTTCGGCGTCGAGCTTGTTCAGCGCATCCTGTGCGTTGCTCGCGGTGATCACCGCGTAGCCTTTTGCGGAAAGAACCCGGTCGAAACTCTTGCCGACCACCGGGTCATCGTCTACTACCAGAACTTTGCGTAAGGCGCTCATGACATTCTCCTTGTGCTTCAATTGGTAAAACTGTTTGCTTTACAAGCGGAACCGGCTTCCGAACCGATTCCTGCATCCGATCCGTCTCTATCCCTGTGCAGCGCCCACTTCTTTTGCGTGATGGCGCCGGTGGCGATGCTGATGACCTCATCCGGGCCCACGGGCTTGGCCAGGTAGTCGTACGCACCCAGGCGTACCGCCTCCTTGGCGGTTTCGATGCTCGGGTATCCCGTGATGATGACCACCTCGGTCTCCGGCCACCGCTGCTTGATCGCTTTCAGCACTGCCATACCGTCCATCCCGGGCATGCGCAGATCCAGCAGCACTACATCGGCGGGACGCTGTTCCATTACGCCCAGCGCCTCGCTCCCGTTCTTTACCACCTCAACGTTGCAATGAACGCTTGCCAGAGTCCTGATATGGCTAAGCCGCACCACTTCTTCGTCGTCGACCACCAGGATTTTGGTTTTTTCGTCCATCTCGATCACCTCGCGTGCGTTCCTTTACCCTTGCTAACGCAACACCCATGCCAGGTATTGGCGGAACAATGAATTACATATTGTCATCAGCAAGTTATGCTTGAAAATCGCGCGCGAAGCAGCGATCCGGCGAGTCAAGCGCGGGCGTTGAAGAACATTTTTTTTGTACACAAGAGCGCGAGGAAAAAATTTTCGCGTTTAGTTTCAAAGGGCTAGGAATATTCGCGGCGCGTATTTCGGGTATACACCTGCGTCGCGAGAGAAGCGCTGCTGCGGCCAGATGCGGCCGCGCGTCAAGCGGTGGGAATCGGGGTCAGTCCGGCCGCAGGCGCCATGCCCGCGCTTGGCCGGCCTGGGTCAGGGCGTTGCGGTTTTTGGATAACCGGCAGTATCCAGCGCTTCGCCCCAGCTTTGTTCTTCGAAATCCTTCTGGATGCTGACGCCGACGACCATGACCGGGACCCGGGGTGCGCCTGCGAGCTTGATCAGTTCGTCGATTTCATCGCGCGTCGCCACGACCTTTTCCGTAAACGGCACGCCGCGCTTCTTCAGAAATTGCAGTCCTTCTTTGCACGGATTGCCGCAATCCTTGGAGGTGTAAATGGTGACCGGGAAATTCTTGATCGCCTGCTGCAGGGCATAGGACTTCTGGGCCGCGCCGGCCTGCTCGGGGCTCGCGCGCGCGGCGCCTTTCTTTTCCACGTTCTTGGCGCTGGCGGGGGGTTGGGTGTCGGTGTAATGAACCTTGCCGCTTTCATCGGTCCAGCGGTAGAGCTGGGCCTGTGCGGCAACGGCGATCACGAGGAGACAGAATGCGGCGAGTACGCGCATAAGGCACTCCGGCAAGAACTTGTACTTCAGGGGCGCGAAAAACCGGCGGATGCAATCGGCGCCAACGCCTGTTCTTCACTCCCGCTCATGCAGCAATCATACCACTGTGCCGCAGCAGCGCATCCACCTTGGGCTCGCGTCCGCGGAACGCCTTGAATGACTCGAGCGCCGGGCGGCTGCCGCCCACCGCCAGGATTTCCTCGCGAAAGCGCTTGCCGCTGCGCACATCGAGCACACCGTTTTCCTCGAACAGGCTGTAGGCATCGGCCGATAACACCTCGGCCCACTTGTAGCTGTAATATCCGGCGCCGTAGCCGCCGGCGAATATGTGCGAGAAATTATTCTGGAAACGGTTGTAGTCCGGCGGTATCGCCACCGCCACATGGCGGCGGATTTCGTCCAGCAACTGCTGCGGCGTCTTGCTGCCGGCGATGTCGAAATCGTAGTGCAGATGCATGTCGAACAGCGAGAATTCCAGCTGGCGCACCGTTTGCATGCCGCTTTGGAAATTCTTCGCCGCGAGCAT
>JBAYJH010000409.1:0-3727 GCA_041665185.1 Sterolibacterium sp. | reverse complement strand
AGGTGAGACCGCACAGTAGTTGCAAGCGAATGCCGCCTGCCAAGTTTGCCGCGTTACATCGGCAGCATGCTGCCGATGTAACGCTACCCTCAACCGAAGAATTCCTTTAACCTTGAAACCGGACTTCCTGCCAAATGATTGGTACGGCTATAGGGGGGGCAGAACAACTTCAGCGCTCTCTCTCGGAGACGCCCAAGCCTTCCATCGTGAGGATGTCTTCCGTCCAGCTTCTTTCCTCCAACTGCCGCCTATGTTAGCCGTTTTGTGTCCGCCTTTCATAGGCTCGAAGAACATCTTGGGGTACAGAGTGTGAGTTCGTCGGCCTAGACAGCCGACGTTGAGCAAAGTGACGGTATAAGGCTCGCACTCCACCACATTGCTGACGTAGCAGCCGGCACCTCCCAACGTCGGCAAAGGCCGAGGACCGGAACGCCGGCTTTAGCAACTGAATGACGGGTTCCGATTGACTTACCTGTCGTTCGCGAGTGACCTGCCCCCCACCAGCCGTACCAGTTAGAAGTCGTCGCCCAGGATGGGATGGCCAATCGCTTCCATGTGCACCCGTAATTGGTGCGAACGCCCGGTGATGGGCTCGAGTTCAATGCACGACACCGCGCGTCTGGCGTCGATGTCGAGTACGCGATAGCGGGTCATGCTTGGCCGGCCCATGGCGTGATCGACTCTCTGCTTCGGGCGGTTGGGCCAATCGACACTGATGGGCAGCTCAATTTCGCCTGTGGCGGCAGCCGTCCAGCGCCCGTCGACCAAGGCCTGGTAGCGCTTGCGCACCTTGCGCTCCTGGAACAGGATGCTAAGCTCGCGCTGCGCCTTAGCGCCACGCCCCATGACGACGATGCCCGATGTGCCCATGTCCAGGCGATGAACGATCATGGCGTCGGGAAACTCGGCCTGCACCCGGCGCGACAGACAGTCCTCCTTGCCGGCGCCGCGCCCCGGCACGCTCAGCAACCCGCTGGGTTTGTCGACTACGATCAACTGTTCCGAGAGATAGAGGATGGAAAGTCCCTGGTGCGCAGGCGGACGGTAGGGAGTGGATGCCATGCCGCGGATTGTCTCATTGATAGGCTACTCGCAGAATCCCCGAGGCGCCCGACTCATCTGTTTGTCGGCCACTTGTGAAGCCTCATATAAGGCCGAACCGCTGACGCTGCAATCTCGAAACACCTATGACCGATCCCGCTGCATTGCCGCCTTTGCCATTTCATCTCCAACCACATATTGCACGGAACTGGCTATCAGGATTCTGAAATAGCCAACCCCGCTTTGCACCAGGCGAAGAAGTATCACTTTGAACGTCGCGAGGGATCGAGCCAACTCTAGCCATTGTTCCAGCAAACAGGTGAGGGCGAGCAATGGACCGACATGGCTTTAGATGTCAAATAAAGCGGACAATTGACCGCTCCACCGCAGGCCGGTCGAGGATATCGACCAGTGCTCAGTCGCTGCCTGACTTAGGTGGCGCCTGTTGAAACATGTCCATCATCCCCGCAATCGCTCCTTCGTCCGCCGCGGGGTCGTGAACAATCTCCACGTTCTGCTGCGAGGGGTGGGAGTCCGCGGACGATTCAACCACATCATCAGAGGTAGTTGTGATAAGTTGGCGGCTGCCGGTCAGACGTCTGCCGCTTGCCGTCAAAGCAACATCCTGTAGCGCCTCGCGGATTCTTAGAGACCTCTCGCCCGGCCGAATGATCGACGACAACCAACGATGCAGGTCAGGCCAGTCCTCCCTCTTGACCTGGAAGCTCACCATGATCGGCTTGCCGCCTGGCGTTTCCTTCACGTCAGGTGGTTGCAGCTGAAGGAGTAGCTACAGGCTTCATGCGGCGGGCGGCGCACCCGAATCTGCGCATACCCTCGGCCACAGCGAAGCGCGAATCCGTTGCCAACATGGCGGTGGGATATCGGGTCTGGATGGAAGGAAAAATCAGCCTGGCCCCGCCACCCGCCACCACCAACCCGTCCATTTGGCGGGCTATCGACGATATGGTTCGGCCCAAAGTGTCGATTACGTCCGCGACATTCTTGGCGAGCGCCTGGTCTACCTCCAGGCCGACGTCCAACTGGCGCGTGAAGTTCTTGATGGATCGATTGATCAGCGCCTCCTCGGCCTCCGGAATATTCGTTGAGTATCCCTTTTTCGTCAGTAGCGCCACCACGTGCTCCGCGGCCAACCGCATTCCGCCGCACGATGCCATGGCGCTCTCGACAAATCGTCCCTTCTGGATCACCAGGAAGTCTGTTGTGTAGTATCCAATGTCAACCACGCACCAGGTTTGCGTGGACATACTCCTGAGTGCCAGCGGTAGCCCATATTCGTCGAGCATCGCGGCATGGTAGGCGCCGACCGGCTGTGGCATCACCATAAGGTGACCTACCGGAACCAGGTCCGACACGACACCTTTCAGTGCGTCCTTCTGTTGCGCAAAGAGATGTGTCGGCAACCCAAGAACGAGTCTGGGTTTATCGATGTCAATGCCGTCAGCTGCTGCCTTCTTCAACGCACCCAGAATCAGGGCTGCGTACTCCGGTGTCGAGATCCAGTTGTCGTAGGTTCCAATGGGGTTCTTCAATTGTCCCTGGAGCCGGGCGGTTTCGCCAACGAAGTATGGCCTTCCAGCGACTATCACCGTTTCCTCGTTGGCGCGTCGCTGTTCAGCTTCGTCGCTGATCTCAAAGGCTGGGCAAACGAACGACGGAGTCACCAGCCTTATCGTTTTGCCATTTGTGGTTGCCGCCAATTTCACGGCCGAGTGACCGACATCCAAACCAATTACGTTGTGCATTTAGGGGTGCTCCGAAGAAGATTGAGTGGGAATCCTCCTAAGATCTATCAACCGTTAGGAAGAATTCGTAAGGCGCTCAGGAGCGCTTGAGGCAAATGTATCGCTATGCCATCAGAAGTTATTTCCGAATGCTCATGAATTTGCCGTGTGATTGGACAAACCTCTGATCTGGCATTGATGCACACTATCGCCATCCCCGTAGTAGTCGGGACTTGCAGGATTTCAGCCTCCGGTACAGACCGGAATCGACTCAGCGCCAAGCGGCGTGTCCCTCGAACGAGGGAATCTTGAGGCGCGGTACTTCGCCCCTCAATAAGCAACACACCAAGAGGTAGTGACACAGCAAAACCAGAGTGACAGGCAAATCGCGTAGCCACGCGTCTTACCTCGGCGTTTTGGAAATAGAACGCTACTAGAAACCACTTTCTAGGGGCGACTCACGCCCGATCCATCAACACAATCCGACGCCGACATTGTGAGCTGAGCGCTCACGGCCATGGTGGGACGGTCCTTACGGGGCCGAGCCATGGCACTACGGCATGGCGCTTCCCCTCCGGTGGCAGGAGGAGATATGGGCGCTCCAGGATTGCACGAAATGCGCGTTTGCGGGATCGCTAAAGTAGTTAAACCCGCATGCAGCTTACGTACCCGAGGGGACGTAGGTTCTGGGACATGGCGTTGGCCTCGACTTAGATGAGAGACAACACGTACCAGGAACGGCTGGGGTGGAAACACGAACCGCCGTTTGCTCGGACATTTGTTACGAGACTGCGCCGAATCGGTGACTGGCCACCGGAAAACCCAGACAGAACGTGTTGTGGCAGTGCATTGTGGGGAGTTTGATCCTGTTTGAATTCGTCGATTTTATGGAGGTAGGTATGAGTGGAAATAGTGGATGGCAAGGACGGAAGGTTGCGCGT
>JBAYJH010000408.1:0-3729 GCA_041665185.1 Sterolibacterium sp. | reverse complement strand
TCGATAGACACACTGTTATGGCACCTGACGACGTTCGCTTCGAATCGCTAAAGGAAGATCGCAGTTGGTACTTTGTCGAGTACACGCCACCGATGGCGAACCACCGCTTCTCGACACTTAGTATCTGCGTCGTCGAGGAGCAGGACGCTCAAGCCGTTGCATCGGTAATGGAGAAAGAAGCAAGGGAATGGTTAAGCCGATATCCCGTTCCAGTAATGGCGACGGCCTTCTCTGCAGATGAAAGTGTGTTTTCGCTGAAAGGCGTTCGCCCCATCGACCATCTGATCTCGTGGCTCGACCCTGAGAGTTCACGACCAATCCTTCGCTGGGAACTGGTGAAAGACGGTGTTCTACCGGACAGTGCTCCGAACCGAGCGTTTCTCCAAAAGATTTTCGCAGGCGTGCCGTCCAAGACCGGGGCTGAGATCCAAGATGAAGTTGCGAAAGACATTGCAGCGCGAAAGGTCGGGTGGTGGCTCGTCTTCGTCTGGGCCGTCCTGGTGCCGCTAGGGGTGGCCGTCCTTGAGTGGTGGAGCGACCTCTTGGGGCTTGTGGTCCTTGGATACGCCTTCGTTAAAGCCATCGTTCTCGCGCTGCGCCTCACTGGCCATCTTCCAAAGTCGGTTCGAGAGCGCGAGAAGGATGCTCAAGATCTGAGGATGCGAAATCATCACTATCACTGCGAACGCAATCCCGAGGCGTTTGAGCGACTCAAGGCCGAGAACTTTCGTCGCGAGGAAATTGCGCGCACCAAGGCTGAAGCCCTAGCCCTAAAAGCACAGGCAAGCAATGGGCTCATCAACGGCTAACCCATTGTTGCTCCGGACGGGCCACCAGCATCGTGCTCGGGCCCCCGTCATCGCGACCCGCCGCAGAACAACACGTTAGAGATCAGAACTTATCGTGGAAGAAATTCTTTTTCTGATACCTGTCATCTTCATTTACGGAGTCTTGATCTGCGTTCCGATATTTTTCGCGTATGTCGTCTTTAGGATTGGGCAGCGGATTGCTAACAAAACAGGTATTTCAATCTTTCTGTGGATTGCTCCGGCCATCGTCCTTGGAATTCCGACAGCATGGGCATTTGCAAGCTACAAGGCCTTTTACGATCTGTGTGTGGATGTCCCGCCCCCTTCATTTGAGTCGTTCCCTATGTCGAGACCGAATGGTTTTTTCTTGGACGAAACAGGTGTTGGGCAATACCCTTATCTTCGACTAAGCTTTATCTTCAATAAATTGCCTTTCGAGTTCTACGAGTATGGAATCGGTCAATTCAGTAGCCGTCGGTATTCGAATGGAATTAGTCAGGGTATTTCGCAAGCGACAAGCCAATATGCTCTTGTATTTCTGAGTCCCAAGCGGGTCGGGTATTGGTGGCTTCCTCCAATTTACCTTTCTGAGATGGTTGTGATTGAGCGGAACTCCAATAAGATCCTGTCCAAGGCATCTGATTTGGTTTTTGGTGGGGGGATAATTGGTACGTATCTTAGCCTTCCAAAAATGAACAACGATTACAAATACCTGAGTTGTGGTTTTGCCTCAAGGGAAATCGGTACTTGGCGCCCAAAATCCAGCAGCGATCCCAGATTTAATCAATATCTTGAAGCGGATGCCAAGTTCATATCTGATGCGCTGACACCTGTTACTCAGCAAAATGGTAGCGCCACAACTAAATGATCTCTAACCCTACGGTCAAGCGGGACCGGCTTACAGCGGGCTTCGCCCGCTTCCAGCCAGCCCCTTACCTTGCGCGTTGGGCCTCGGCAAAGTCCGCGCAGCGGGCGTATCATCGCGCTACTAAGTCTTGGAGGTTCGTATGTCCACTCATCTTGAAATTATCGAAGCCCAGGCACTGTCTCTCGCGCCCGAAGAGCGCGCACAGCTTGCTGACCGTTTAATCACGAGCCTCTTTGACGACCAAGACATCGAGGAGGCATGGGCGGTCGAGGTCGAGCGCCGTATCAAAGACATCGAAAATGGACGGGCTAAGCTTATTCCAGCATCGGAGGCAATCGCGCGCGCGCGCGCCGCGATCAAATGACTCCCTCGGTCAGCCCAGAGGCCGACCGCGAGTTAACTGAAGGGGGCGTCTTCTATGCCCGAGAGGGCGGTAGGGAGCTCGGTCTTGCGTTCATCGCTGAGTTTGAGCGATCCCTCAACTTCCTTTGTCTTCATCCGCACATTGGTGTGCTATGGCGAAATGGTAGGCGCCGCTTCTCACTGCGACGGTTTCCCTATAGCGTCATCTACTACCTCCGCGATGATGAACTTCGTGTCGTGGCTATCGCCCATCACAGGCAGAGGCCCGGTTACTGGGCGGATCGAACGTAAGCCAGGTCGCCGATGGAAGAATTGAGGCCCACCCTTTGTTGCTGCGGACGGGCCACCAGCGCTTTGCCAATTCCATCTTCGTCGTGGCGCACCGCAGAACAACACGTCGGGCGTCGGTAATCAACACGAAGGAGTCCGCTTGAAAATCATCGGCCTGATCGGCGGCATGAGCTGGGAGTCGACGGTTCCCTACTACCGTCAGATCAACGAGGCGATCAAGGAGCGCCTGGGCGGGCTCCACTCTGCGAAGATCATCCTCTACAGCGTCGACTTCCACGAGGTCGAGCAGTTGCAGCACGGTGGAGACTGGATGGCAGCGGGCGCATTGCTGGCCAAGGCGGCGCAAGCGCTCGAGTCCGCCGGCGCGGATTTCCTGGTCCTGTGCACGAACACGATGCACAAGGTTGCGCCTGCGATCGAGGCAGCCGTTCGCATTCCCTTGTTGCACATTGCCGACCCGACAGCCGAAGAGATCAAAAAAGCCGGGCTCTCCACGGTCGGCCTGCTCGGCACCCGTTTCACCATGGAACAGGAGTTCTACAAAGACCGGCTGCGCGAACGCCATGGGCTCAATGTGCTTGTGCCGAAACAGCAGGACCGCGAAATCGTTCACCGCATAATCTACGAGGAGCTGTGCCTAGGAAAGGTCATTGACGAATCGCGCTCCGTGTACCGCAGAGTCATGGCGGATCTCAAGCAGCAAGGTGCGCAGGCGATCATTCTTGGCTGCACGGAAATCTCCCTCCTCGTCGGCCAGCGGGATTCGGCGGTTCCGCTGTTCGACACTACCGGCATTCACGCTCGCAAGGCAGCCGAATGGGCGACCCCGGCGGCATGACGCCCAAGCCGTCGTTCCCGCAGCCCGCTGCGCGGCAAGACGTTGATCCAACATGAGCGCCCTGCTGCAATTTGACCGCACTGCGTTCGCCTGGATCAACTCGGACTGGTCCAATCCCGTTTTCGATGCGGCGATGCCATGGATCACTCATATTGGCGACGGAGTTTCCGTTTGGCCCTGGATTGTCTTCACCGGCGCGCTGCTCGCCTGGCAGCTCGCCCGCTCCATGGAGAGCGGACCAGGCAAAGGGCGAGTTCGCCCCATCATGCAGGCCGCCGGCTTGGCCTGTCTTTGCATGGCCTCGATCTACGGCGTCAACGCCGCGGCATACACCGGCCTCAAACACTTATCCCAGCGTTCCAGACCGTTCACGCAACAGGCCGTCGTACTGCGGGTATCACCGGCCACCGCTTCGGCTTTGGGCAATGACACTTCGTTTCCCTCGGGCCATACTGCCAACGCCTTCATGCTCGCCGCGCTTCTTGCCGAGCGGCTTCGACGAAAGCGATACTATCTGTACGGCATGGCGGTGCTGGTCGGATTCAGCCGAATCTACCTGG
>JBAYJH010000407.1:0-3746 GCA_041665185.1 Sterolibacterium sp. | reverse complement strand
GACATGATCGTCGCCAGCAGCGCCGCCGACGTCATTTACACGCCATATTTCACCGGCGTGCACGGCAACTACCTGAAGCCCAGCATCGTCGCCCAGGGCCTCGATCCCGACAACCTGCCGCCGCGCGACAAAACCTCGATGGACTTCGGTTCGTCCCGCACCAAAGCCTGGCGCGATATCTGGGGCGCCGGCCAGGGCGTGGGATCGATGAGCGACGCGCCGCCGACGGCGGAACTGGTGTTGCGGCTCAAGCGCGAATACGATGCGGCGCGGGCTGGCCTGTGCGGCGCCTGAAGGGGAGAACAGCATGATCGCACGCAAGACCACGCCGGTGAAAGCGCCGGCGAAGGCTCCAGCCAAACTCGCCAAGCCGGCGAAATCGCCGGCGCCTGTGCCCAAGACCAAGCCAGACCGCCACTTCGTCACGGCCCTGGCGCGCGGCCTGGATGTCCTGAGCTGCTTTCGCTCCGGCGACAAGCAACTCGGCAACCAGGACATCGCCCAGCGCTGCAAGCTTCCCAAGTCGACCATCTCGCGCCTGACCTACACCCTGACCAAGCTCGGCTACCTGCATCACAACGACGAAAGCGGCAAGTATCGCCTCGGCGTGGCCACGCTGGGCTTGGGCAGCGCCATGCTGGCGCGCCTCGATGCGCGCCAGATGGCGCGGCCGCTGATGCAGGAGCTGGCCGATTTTTCGCACGGCATGGTGTCGCTGGGCATGCGCGACAAGCTGGCCATGATCTATGTGGAGAATTGCCGCAGCGAATCGGCGCTGACCCTGAGCCTGGACATCGGATCGCGCATCCCGCTGGCCACCACGGCGATGGGTCGGGCCTATCTCGCGGTGATCGCCGAGAGCGAGCGCACCGAATTGCTGGAGCGCATCCGCGGGCGCGACGAGAAAGCCTGGCCCGGCATCCGCGCCGGCATCGAGAAGGGCCTGAAACAATATCGCGACATCGGCTGCTGCTGCTCCTTCGGCGAATGGCAGAAGGACGTCAACGCCATCGCCGTGGCCTTCCAGCCCGGCGGCGGCCTGCCGGCCATGGCCATCAGTTGCGGCGGACCGGCATTCAACCTGGATGCGAAATTCCTAACGGACAAGGTGCGGCCGCGCCTGGTCGACATGGTGCGGCGCATCGAGGCGTCGCTGGGCAGTTGATGCGCGTGCACGATGAGGCGCTTGCGTTGGTCACCGGCCACCTTTGCCGACCAGCCCGAGACGCTCCGCTTCATCCCACAGCGCTTTGCCGAATGCCTTCCAGACGGGGCCACCGTGGGTGTGAAAGCCTTCACCGGCGCTACGCTGCATTACCTTCAGCATCAGTTGCACGAGGCCGAAGAATTCCACCTTGGCGCGATCGACGGTTTTATGGCCGCCTGAAGCCGTATCAATCGGCGCGCGTCCATGGCTCAGCGCCTCATGGGCCAGTGCCCGGAGTTGCACTTCGTCGGACCAGTCGATGTTCAGGGCGTAGCCTTTGACCACCATCTCGTGTTCAATCTGGGCTGCTTCTTCACTATAGTTTTCTAATCCAGACATTTCGGGTTCTCCAGGATACTTCCGGCAGTTGGGCGCGCTGTGGGCCGCATGGCGGCGTCCGTTACTTCACTTTCGACGGCAGTTTGATCGTTTCGCCAGCCATCATGAAACGGCCCCGTCCTCGATGATGGAGGGTGCGTGGATCTTTGCGGGCCGGATCGATCCACGCCTTGAGCACCTCCAGGACGAAGAAATTGTAGCGATTCACCCAGCGCGTATCCGCCACCCGGCATTCCAGGTTGGCATAACACTCGGCGATCAGCGGTGCCTCGCCCTGAGAGGCTGGCACCGGCGTCAGGCCGAAGACCTGGAACTTGTCCACTCGTCGGCCCGAGGTACTGCCGCAGCCTACCACTTTTGCCGCCAAGTCCACCGTCGGAATGTTGAGCACGCAGAGGCGCGTTGCTTTCAGAGCGGCGAAGCTGAAGTCGCGGCCGCTGACGACGCAACCCACCAGGGGAGGCTCGAATTCCATCATGGTATGCCAGGACATGGCCATCACGTTGGCCCTGCCTTGGCGCGCCGTGGTCAGCAGGAGCACGGGTCCCGGTTCGAGCAGACCGTAGACCTTGGACAAGGGTAAGGATCTCCTGGCCATTGCAACACCTCCGTTCGCTACGTTATGTACTGATCCAATTCCAGTCTAGTAGCAAAGCCAGCTTGCGGCCATGGAGGCAGGCTCGGGCTGCTCAGGAACTGGTCAAGGGCGTTGGCGCTTCGCCGGTGACCCGTCGGGTGTTCATCAACCGATCACCATGCCTGGCGATTCAGCGGCGGCCAGGCGTGGTTGCATAGGATAGGCGACGACAGGCACAATCAAGCATGAGGTTGAGACTATCGTACTGACACCAGGGTGATCATCGAAATACACGCTGCCACGCCGCCCAAGCCTGCGCTGGGCCTTGCCTGCAACGGCTGCGGCGTATGCTGCGCTGTGCAGCCGTGCCCAGTGAGCATGGCCGCCCTGTTCCAGTTCAAGGGCCGCTGCCGTGCGCTGCTGTGGCAGCCGGAGGGAAGTCGCTACGTCTGCGGGATGGTGGTCCGCCCCAGCGACTATCTGCGCTGGCTGCCCGCCGCGCTGAATGCCCCGGCGGGACGCCTGTTTGCGCGCCGGATTGCGGCCGGATCCGGCTGCGATGCGGATTTCGAGCCTGACGACAGGCTCGGCGATCAGGCCGACTGAACCGCTGCACGGAACTCCTGCCGCACTTTCCCTTCGTCGCTACTGGCGATGATGCGATTGCGCCCACTCTTCTTGGCCAGGTACATGCGGGAGTCGGCCAGTTCCACCAGCCGCTTCCAGTCTTCGGCACGGTCCATCTGGCGTTCGGCAATGCCTATGCTCGCTGTGATGGGTGAGCCATCGGGACGTATTCCAAAGCCCTTCTTGGACAGCCGCGTTAGTGCCTGCATCGCCTGCTGGGCGCTGATATTGGGCATGACCAGCAGGAATTCCTCGCCGCCCCAGCGCATCAAAATGTCGCCGGCGCGCAACTGGCCGTGGATCGACTCGGCTGCGCTTACCAGCACACGATCGCCGACCTCATGCCCGAAGAGGTCATTGACCTCCTTGAAATGGTCGAGGTCAATGAATGCCAGCGCCATGGCCGACCGGATACGGCAGGAGAGGAGAAACTGCATCTCGAGCAGATCTTCGCCCGTCTGGCGCGACAAACAGCCCGTCATGCTATCGTGAATGGCGTCGCGCACCAGGACTATCATGAATGCCAGCTGCGATAGCCCGGCGATTGCCGACACCGCGGCGATCAGCAAGAGCAGCCAGAAAGTGCCGACGAATGCAGGCCAGTCCAGAACTTGCCAACGCAGCATGGCGGTGGCCAGACTGGCGAATAACATGGGGGCGGAGAAGATGATGCTTTCCCCCAGGGTCAGCGGAAATATCGCCAGGCCGGCGATCATGACGAAAGGCAGAAACGTGTAGGTCGTGGAGAATGCCACTTGTATGCCGGTCAGATCAAATTGCATCACGTAGAGGTAAGAGAAGACAAAGAACAGCGTCGGCACAATCAAGATAGGAGCCAGTGCGCGATATGCATCGGCAGTGCTCTCGCAGCGCCGACTAGAGCAGGTAAACGGCAGGAACGTCAGCGCCGCCAGAATGCGTGCCACCGCCAGTCCGTGCCATAGCTCGGGCGGAAAGATGGCGGCATCGACGATGATCCACAGCGGCGTCAGGATG
>JBAYJH010000406.1:0-3788 GCA_041665185.1 Sterolibacterium sp. | reverse complement strand
GGTTGGCTCGTGGGTTCATTTTTCCCGCATTGTGTGAAAGCGTTGGGGAACGGCAGGTCTGCGAAGCCTGTCACAAAATGAGTCGTTCATAGCCGAGCAGCTTTACTGAACTTCATTTTTTGAAATAGGTTGGCACTGCCAATGCTATTGGTTGGCCCGTGGGTTCAATCCTTTCTGCCTTTCGTCCTTGGATTTTGTAAATCCCAATTCGACACGCCGCCCATCAGGACTAAGCGTAACATTCTGCTGTTTCCTGTAAAACGCCTGCACTTCAGAGAACATAGTCGTATCTCCCCGGAGCACCTCAGGCGCAAACTCGGTCACATTCATGGCCACATTCTGAACAACATCTTCTAGTCTCTCGTTGATAACTGTCCGACGCTCAAGCAACCGCCGCTGCTTGTCACGCCAGCTAATCGAAGGCAATGACTGCGGAAGTAGGTCTTGATTGAAAGAAGTTGCATTTCGCCAACCCGCTAATGCCGATAGAAGAATTGCCGCCGCCTTCTCCGACTGCCCCCACACGGAATGCTCGACAAAGGTTCCGTCGACCGATCTGAGAATGATCACATCGACCCAATAAGTCTCAAAATCAAGGAAGACTTCAAGGCAGATCTTCGCCTTAGCATTGCCAAAATGCAGCGCACAGGAGCCCCCATGAGACAGTTCCAAGTTAGGAAAGCAGGTTTCAAGCTGCTTGTAGCCAAACTCAGAACGAAGAAATGAGAACTTGTCACTAACAAGTTGGGTGAACGCCTGCGACAAGCGTGTTCTTTGATCATTCATTAAAATCCTGTCTCCCACTTGATAACGTTTACATCCTGCCATTTCTCATACACACTTCTAAGCTCCATATCGTAAAAGTCGCTTCGAGTGGGAACAGATCCTTGTCCAATATCAATTACCGGGGCCCCTTTATCCTTGGCCCAGTATCGCAGCCATGAACGATTGGCCTCCATAGGATTCGATAGGTTGTCGAAGTTTTTAGGGTTCCAGGTTTGGACCTTGAATCCCTGAGATCTTAGCTCATCAGCCGCAGCTCTCACCCGATCCATAGATCGACCAATTACGACTACTGGCTGATCGCTACCAGCTAATTGTTTGATGCCTTGCGGTATCGTCTTTGCGGCCGCAAACTCACCTGAGTATGCGGCTCCGGGCCCCATTCCGGCAATTCGGCCATCTGGAAGAACTTCTCCGATTTCATAGAATCCTTTGCTAGCAGATTCTGCGACATTGTCAAGATGTGTTGCCGCCATTTCGGCTCGTTTTTCCAATTCCTTGCCCAACATTGGAGACGCTCGTTCAAGCATGTTGTCTGCGAGTCCGGCGGAATGTCGACCTGCTCCTTCGACAAGATCCCATCCAAGACGCAGCCCTTTCCAACCGAGCTTCCCAAGGCCCACGACTAACGACTTGACCATGGCTATGTCGGAAATAGCGAATGCGGTATTAACGATACCCCATCCCCATTTTCCGCACTCGAAGTCATTCAACGCCTGCATCCAAGAGCCATAAATGGGGATCAAACTTTCCAAGAACGTCGGTGCAGCAGTTAAGCCATAGGCATCCCAACAATTCTGGGGATCATTCAGCGCAAACCCATACAGATTCACCCCACCTTCCTCGCCAAGCGGATCCCGTGATAGCCAGCGGCCGTTTTGGGGGTCGTAGAACCGGTAGAGGTAATAGACCAAGCCGGAGGGCTCATGGTATTCCTTGCTTGACCACTGGTAGGGATTGACGTTTGCAAGGGCGCCGGTGGCGGTGAGGCGGCGGCCGAAGGGGTCGTAGGTATAGGTGGCGGCGGCGGTGTCCGCCGGGGTGAAGAGGTTGGCAACGTTGCCATTGGCGTCTGCGAAATACCATGTGCTCGCGTTGTTGGCGGTGAATGCGAGGAGTCCGCCGATACCGCCCGCATCCTGGAGACTTCCGCTGAGGTCGGGTCCGCGGGTGATCTGGCGCAGCTTGGCCGGGGTGCCGGAAGCGGTGCCGCTCCATTCGAGTTCCTCGACTGGAACGAGTCCGTCATAGACGTAGCGGATGGTTTTGAGGAGGGTGCCGTTTTCCAGCTCGCGCGTTTCCACGCGGCGGCTGAGACCATCGTAGATGAAGGCGGATTGCTTATTGTTGACTGTTGATTGGATTCCAGCGAGCCGGTTTTCTTCGTCGTAGGTATAGGAAACTGTTGATTGTCCATTGTTGATTGAAGTCAGGTTTCCGTTGTTGTCATAAGTGGGCTCGGACGGCGCCGAGCCCTCCAGGATTTGGGTGTACTGGTTGAGGTTGTTTGGGGTGTAGGTCGTGGCGGGGGTCGAGGACGTGAGGCGATTGCCGATGCCGTCGTAGGCGTAGTTGTAATTCCCTGCGTTGAGGCCGTCGGCACCGGTGAGTTCTCCGATGCCATTGTAGGCGAAATTAATGTTGCCGCGCTGGCTCACCTCGCTCACGCGCTGACCGGCGGCGTCGTAGGTGTAGGCGAAGGCGTTGAGTGTCTGGTTGTCCGCCTTGAGGAACGCGGTGTCGGTGATCCGACCGAGCGCGTCGCGGGATTGGACGGTGGCCGAGCCCGAGGGAGTCTGGATCTGGCTCACCCAGCGTGTGCCCGGCTGGTAGCTGTAAACAAACGAGCCACCGGTCACGGAATCCGCCAGCGAGGTCAGGCGGGAGACGCTGTCGTAGTGATACGAGATCGTGCGGGCTGCGAGATCCGCCCCTGCAAACGCGAGAGATTCCCGTTGGCCGCGCGCATTGTAGGTGAAGGTGAGACTGCGCCCGGTGAGAGGTTGGGTGCTGGCGGTGGTTCTGTTCCAGGCATCGGACGTCCAGGTCGATGTGCCGGTGGCGTCGGTCATTCCAGTGAGGCGTCCCGCATTGTCGTAGGCAAAACTCACCGCCGGATCATTAGGGTAGGCGATATTCGAAACGCGGCTGAAATTGTTATATTGGTAATTGGTCGTGCGGTTGACGGCATCCTTGCGAGATTTCAGATTGCCTGCCGCGTCATGGGTGAACTGCCATGTTTTGCCATCCGCATAGCGTTTCTCGGCGAGGCGGTTGCGGGCGTCGTAGATAAAGGAGGTTTCCGAGCCATTGGCATCGCGCATGAGGGCCATATTGCCCGAGGCGTCATATTCGTAAGTGAGCGCGTAGGCAGCGGGGCCGCTTTGGGTGTGAAGGTGGCCCTTCGCGTCGTAGGTGCGGGTTTCCGAGCGCGGCTTCGCTGCGGTGTGGCCGGGGAAGGTCAGGAAGGTGGGCTGGTCGAACCGGTTGTATTCGAAAAGGCTGACTTGTGTTGCGGCATCGGGGGCGGAAAGCGTGTGTTGGCCCACGCGGCGGAGGGCGTCGTATGCCCAGGATTCCGAAGCCCCGGTCGAGCGCGAGGCGGTGGAGACTCGGTTCGCGCCATCGTATTCGTAGGAAACCTTGAAGCCCGCAGGTTCCGTGACCGAGCGCACGAGCGCCGGGTTCGCGGGATCGTATTGCCAGGTGGTGGATTGCGAAATCCCCGCGCCCGTCGTGCTGGAGGAGATCGGCTGTCCGACGATGCTGTAACTGGTGGTGCTGGTGAGTATCTTTCCGATCCCGGTATGGGCGATGCGTTGGTTCGCGCGACCGAAGGCATCATACTGGATTTCTGTCTGGTTCGCGTCCGGGGCAACGCCGGAGGCGATTGCCGGGGCCGGGGCGGATACGGAAGTCACGTCACCGAAGGCATTGTAAACGGTGCGTTCGGCGACGAGGGCGGGGTTGTCATTCCACGAAGCGGCCAGAGTGCCCTGCACCGG
>JBAYJH010000405.1:0-3836 GCA_041665185.1 Sterolibacterium sp. | reverse complement strand
TGTATTACCAGCCCATCGTGGAGCTGGCTTCCGGTTCGATCCACAAGGCGGAGGCACTGATACGCTGGGAGCACCCGCAGCGTGGCCTGGTCGGCCCGATTGAATTCATCCCCATCGCCGAAAATACCGGCATGATTGTCGAAATCGGCAACTGGGTGTTCCGCCAAGCGGCAGGCCAGGCCGCGCGCTGGCGCGCCACGCATCACGCGGCATTCCAGGTCACCATCAACAAGTCCCCGGTTCAATTCCACAACCTGGACGATTCCCGCGACGCCTGGCGGGAGCATATGCGCGAACTCGGGCTGTCCGGGCAAAGCATTGTGGTGGAGATCACCGAACGGCTACTGCTCGACACCAGTACCGCGGTCACCGACAAGCTGCTCGAATTCCGCGACCTGGGAATTCAAGTGTCGCTCGACGACTTCGGCACCGGCTACTCGTCGCTTTCCTATCTTCAACAATTCGATATCGACTATCTCAAGATCGACCAGTCGTTTGTGCGCGACCTGGCGCCCGGCACAAAGAACATGGCGCTGTGCGAAGCCATCATCGCCATGGCGCACAAGCTGGGCATGAAGGTCATCGCCGAAGGCGTCGAGACGATCGAGCAAAGCCAACTGTTGACCGCCGCGGGCTGCGACTATGCGCAAGGCTATCTGTATTCCCGCCCGGTGCCGCCGGAGGAGTTCGACGCCTTGTTGGATAGCCGCAAACGCAAGTAATCACCGCGATCTTTATATTCGCTTGCGTATATCAATGTAAGGTTTAGTTCGTTCCATTGATTTGCGGCCATCCCTACACTACGCTCCGTCACCTTATCGACCAGGAGCGTCCGATGTCCCGCAATCTCATTTCTCTGCTGGCTGTAGCCGGCCTGTTCGCCAGTGCTCAGGTCAGCGCCGATACCACCCTTCTCAACGTTTCCTACGATCCGACCCGCGAGTTGTATCAGGAGTTCAACGCCGCCTTTGCCAGGCAATGGAAGTCCAAGAGCGGCGAGACTATAACCGTCAAGCAGTCGCACGGCGGCTCCGGCAAGCAGGCGCGCGCGGTGATCGACGGCCTCGAAGCCGACGTCGTGACGCTGGCGCTGGCCTACGACGTCGATGCCATCGCCGAGAAAGCCAAACTGCTGCCGGCCGATTGGCAGAAGAGGCTGCCGCACAACGCCTCTCCCTATACCTCGACCATCGTCTTCCTGGTGCGCAAGGGCAATCCGAAAGGCATCAAGGACTGGGGCGATCTGATCAAGCCCGGCGTCGGCGTGATCACGCCGAATCCGAAAACCTCCGGCGGCGCCCGCTGGAATTATCTGGCGGCCTGGGCCTATGCGCTGAAGCAGCCGGGCGGCAGCGACGTCAAGGCCAAGGAGTTCGTCGCCAAGCTGTACGCCAATGTGCCGGTGCTGGATTCCGGCGCGCGCGGCTCCACCGTGACTTTCGTCGAACGCGGCATCGGCGACGTGCTGCTGGCCTGGGAAAATGAAGCCTATCTGGCGGTCAAGGAACTCGGCCCCGACAAGGTCGAGATCGTCACGCCTTCGTTGTCGATCCTGGCCGAGCCACCGGTCAGCCTGGTCGACAAGGTGGTCGACAAGCGCGGCACGCGCAAACAGGCGCAGGCCTACCTCGACTACCTGTACACCCCGGAAGGCCAGGAGATCGCCGCCAGGCACTACTATCGGCCCATCGACAAGACCGTCGCCGCCAAGTATGCCAAGCAGTTTGCCGGCATCAAGCTGATCACCATCGACGAGGTCTTCGGCGGCTGGCGGAATGCCCAGAACACCCACTTCGGTGACGGCGGCAGTTTCGACCAGATCTACCGCCGCTAGATCGAAACGCCGGCGATTCCAAGGAGAACCGGTCAGTACGGTTGTGCTGGCGCCGACACGGGGTCTCGCTTCGTCTCCCGGTGCTGGGGAGCGCACATATCGCCGAATCGAGACCCCGTGCCAGCGCGTGAGTCAGCCGTGGTTGGTTTTTGTCAAAAACAACCATGGGGATCACCGCAAGGTGCGGGGAGCTTGACCGACCGATATGTGCGTCTCCGCACCGAGAGGGCGGGCAAACTCCCCGGACCTTGCGCTCCGGAGCAACTCCCACCAACGTACCCAGGTTGGCCCCTCTCGAATCGTTCGTAGCCTAGGCCGGGTATAGTCAGAGGCGGCACCCGTTATTCACTATTGTTATAAACAAAGTGGAAATCGGTATTTCCGGCTTATGAAGTAACTGGCCATAATCCGCCCGAATTAATTCGGAATTCCGATATGGCCTCTGGCTCCAGTCTCCTTACCCGCCACAGCGTGCTGCCCGGCTTCGGCCTGGCGCTCGGCTATACGCTGTTCTACCTCGGCTTGATCGTGCTGATCCCGTTGTCGGCAACCTTCTTCAAGACGGCGGCGATGGGCTGGCCGGCTTTCTGGGAGGCGGTGACGGCGCCGCGCGTGGTGGCGTCGCTACGCCTGACCTTCGGCACCTCGCTGATTGCCGCGTCGATCAACGCCGTCTTCGGCCTGCTGGTGGCCTGGGTGCTGGTGCGCTACGACTTCCTCGGCAAGAAGCTGGTGGACGCCTTGGTCGATCTGCCTTTCGCCTTGCCCACGGCCGTCGCGGGGATTGCGCTGACGGCGCTCTATGCCGGCAACGGATTGATCGGCGGCCTGCTCGCACCCTACGGCATCAAGGTGGCATTCACCCCGCTGGGCATCGTCGTGGCGCTGACCTTCATCGGCCTGCCCTTCGTCGTGCGCACCGTGCAACCGGTGCTGGAAGATCTGGAGGCGGAACTTGAAGAAGCGGCCGTCTGCCTCGGCGCCACCCGCCTACAGACCTTCCGCCGGGTCATCCTGCCGGCCATTGCTCCGGCCTTGTTGACCGGATTCGCCCTGGCCCTGGCGCGCGCTATCGGCGAGTATGGTTCGGTGGTCTTCATCGCCGGCAATATGCCGATGATTTCGGAAATCGCCCCGCTCTTAATCATCACCAAGCTGGAACAATACGACTATGCCGGCGCGACCGCCATCGCCGTGGTGATGCTGCTGATTTCCTTCGTGCTGCTGTTCGCCATCAATGCCTTGCAGTGGTGGAGCCGCCGTCGCCACGGCAAGGGTGCCTGAGATGGCCGCCACGCTTGCCTTGCCGATCGCGCCGCCGCCAAGCGCAGCGCGCAGCGCCAGCGCCGAGGAGCCGCCCTGGGTGCGCTGGTGCCTGATCTTCCTGGCGCTGTCCTTCCTCACCCTGTTCCTTTTCGTTCCCCTGGCGACGGTCTTCCACGAGGCGTTGAAGAAGGGAATCGACGCCTACTTCAACGCCCTCGCGGAACCCGACGCCCTTGCCGCCATCCGCCTGACGCTGATCGCCGCCGCCATCTCGGTGCCGGCCAACCTGGTGTTCGGCGTCGCCGCGGCCTGGGCCATCGCCAAGTTCGAGTTTCGTGGCAAGAGCCTGCTGCTGACCTTGATCGACCTGCCCTTCGCCGTCTCGCCGGTGATTTCCGGCCTGATCTACGTGCTGATGTTCGGCGCCCAGGGCTGGTTCGGCCCGTGGCTGCAAGCCAACGACATCCACATAGTCTTCGCCGTGCCGGGCATCGTCCTGGCGACGGTATTCGTCACCTTCCCCTTCGTCGCCCGCGAACTCATCCCGCTGATGCAGGCGCAGGGCAACGACGAGGAGGAGGCCGCGATCGTCCTCGGCGCCTCCGGCTGGCAGACCCTGTGGCGGGTCACCCTGCCGAATGTCAAATGGGGCCTGCTGTACGGCGTGATTCTCTGCAACGCCCGCGCCATGGGCGAATTCGGCGCGGTATCGGTCGTCTCCGGCCACATCCGCGGC
>JBAYJH010000404.1:0-3855 GCA_041665185.1 Sterolibacterium sp. | reverse complement strand
CGTACGCGCGCCAGCGCCTGCCGGAGCCACTCCAGTGTATCGCCTGACCGTGGAGCAGGCGAGCGGCGTCGCTTGCCGAGAGTTCGGCGCGCGGCAACCCAAGCAGCAATGAATCCGCCGGCGACAGCGACGCGTCGCGTTGTTCCATGCTCATGGACTCCAGTTGAGCCAGCGTCACCGCCTGTTCCAGCCGCAGACCGCCGATGCGGGTCCGGCGCAGAGCGATCAAATGCGCGCCGCAACCGAGCGCTTCGCCGATATCCTCGGCGAGAGTGCGGACATAAGTGCCTTTGCTGCACGCAACGGTGAACGACAAGGTGTCGCCGCTGAAGTCGTCCACATCGATGGCATGTATCCGCACGCGACGCGGGGTGCGTTCGAGTTCGATGCCCTGGCGGGCATATTCATAGAGGGGCTTGCCGTCGCGCTTCAGGGCCGAGTGCATCGGCGGCACCTGCATGATCTCGCCGGTGAAACTGCGCAGGACCGAATCGACCTGCGGCGCGCTCGCTTGAACCGGCCGCGTGAGTAGCACCTTGCCTTCAGCATCGGCCGTATCGGTGGTGACGCCGAGGCGCAGCGTCGCGGCGTAGGTCTTGTCGGCATCGAGCAATTCGCCGGCGAACTTGGTGGCCTCGCCAAGGCACAACGGCAGCAACCCGGTTGCCAGCGGATCCAGCGTACCGGTGTGTCCGGCCTTGGCGGCGTTATAGAGGCGTCGAGCGGCTTGCAGGGCGGCATTGGAGGTCAAGCCGAGCGGCTTGTCGAGCAGCAACACGCCGTCAAGAGAGCGCCTGGGCGCCCGACGCGGGGCATTCACGCCGGCACTATCACCGGGTCATTCCCGCGGCTCGCCGCCGGATTGAACCGCCTCGTCGATCAAATGGGAAAGATAAGTCCCTCTCTCCACCGACGCATCGTAGACAAAGTGCAGTTCCGGGAGATGATGGATGCTGATGCGCTTGCCCAGTTCACGGCGCAGGAAGCTGCTGGCACGGGTCAGGCCTTTGGCGATTTCCGGCAGATGCTCGGCGCCCGCCAGCGAGGTATAGAACACCTTGGCATGGGCGTAGTCGGCGGTGATCTCGACATCCGTCAAGGTCACCAGGCTGACGCGCGGGTCCTTGAGTTCCAACTGGATCAGTTCGGCAAGTTCGCGCCTGATCTGTTCAGCGACCCGACTGGCGCGGGAGAAATCCTTGGGCATGGCTCAAAGCGTACGCGCGATTTCCTGTATCTCGAAGACTTCGAGCTTGTCGCCTTCGTTGAGATCATTGAAATTCCGCAGCGATAGTCCGCATTCGAAGCCATTCTTGACTTCCTTGACGTCGTCCTTGAAGCGCTTCAGCGAATCCAGTTCGCCCGTATGAATCACCTGGTTGTTGCGCAATACCCTGACCTGCGCGGCCCGCTTGACCGCCCCTTCGAGCACCATACAGCCGACCACGGTGCCGATCTTGGATATCTTGAATACCTGGCGTACCTCGACCAGGCCGATCACCTGCTCGCGTTTTTCCGGCGCCAGCATGCCCGACATCGCCGCCTTGATTTCATCGACCGCGTCATAGATGATGTTGTAATAACGAATATCGACGCCGAGGCTCTCGGCCAGTTTGCGCGCCTGCGCATCGGCGCGCGCATTGAAGCCGATGATGACGCCCTTCGAGGCCGCCGCCAGGTTGACATCGGACTCGCTGATCCCGCCGACCGCCGCATGTATCACGTTGACCTTGACCTCGGTGGTGGACAGCTTGTTCAGCGCGTGCACCAGGGCTTCCTGCGAGCCTTGCACGTCGGCCTTGACGATCAGCGCCAGTTGGCTTGCCTCGGTCTGGCCCATGTTCTCGAACATGTTTTCCAGCTTGATGGCCTGCTGCTTGGCCAGCTTGACATCACGGAACTTGCCCTGGCGGAACAAGGCGATCTCGCGGGCCCGGCGTTCATCGGCCAGCACCATGGCCTCCACACCGGCTCCCGGCACGTCGGTCAGTCCTTGAATCTCCACGGGGATCGACGGCCCGGCTTCTTCGACGGCCTTGCCGTTTTCATCCAGCATGGCCCTCACCCGGCCATAAACGGCACCGATCAGCAACGCATCGCCGCGCCGCAGCGTACCTGATTGAACAAGTATCGTCGCCACTGGACCCTTGCCCTTGTCGATGCGCGCCTCGATCACCAAACCCTTGGCCGGCGCATCCTTGGCGGCCTTGAGTTCGAGAATTTCCGCTTGTAGCAGTAGTCGCTCGAGCAAGTCGTCGATGCCGGCGCCGGTCTTTGCAGACACCGGTACGAAGGGCGTATCTCCGCCATATTCCTCAGGAATCACGCCTTCTGCGACCAGTTCCTGCCTGACGCGCTCCGGGTTGGCGTCGGGCTTGTCGATCTTGTTCACCGCCACCACCAGCGGCACGCCCGCGGCCTTGGCATGGGCAATCGCTTCCTTGGTCTGCGGCATCACCCCGTCGTCGGCGGCAACCACCAGGATCACGATGTCGGTGGCCTTCGCGCCGCGTGCGCGCATGGCGGTAAACGCTTCGTGACCCGGCGTATCCAGGAAAGTGATCATTCCGCGCGGGGTTTCGACGTGATACGCACCAATATGCTGGGTGATCCCGCCGGCTTCGCCGTGCGCGACGCGCGCCTTGCGGATGTAGTCGAGCAGCGACGTCTTGCCGTGATCGACGTGGCCCATCACTGTCACAACCGGCGCGCGCGGCGTCAATTCGTGCTCCTTGCCGGCGGCATGCTCTTCCTCAAGGAAAGCATCGGGATCGTCAAGTTTGGCGGCAAAAGGCTTGTGCCCCATTTCCTCGACGATGATCATGGCAGTTTCCTGATCAAGCGCCTGATTGATGGTGACCATCGAGCCCAGCTTCATCAGGGTCTTGATGACTTCCGTGGCTTTGACCGACATCTTGTGCGCCAGATCCGCCACCGAGATCGTTTCAGGCACATGCACATCGCGGACGACCAACTCGACCGGTTGCTGAGCAGTCTGCACTTCTTCGGCATGGCCGCCCTGGCGTCCGTGGCGGCCTCTGGAACCACCGGGGCCGCCGCGCCAGCCGCTGGGGCCGGTGTCACCACGCGTCTTGATGCCGCGCTTCTTGGCGGCCTCTTCCTTCCAGGTGCTGCCGGCCGGTTTCTTGACGGCCTTCTTGTCTTCGGGTTTGACCGCCGGCTTGTGCAAGGTGCCGGAAACTCCGGCGGCGGGGGCCGCCGCATCCTTCTTGGTTGCCGCAGCCGCAGCGTCAGCCGCTTTGCCCGGCGCGGCGCTGACGGCCTGCTGTGCCTGGAGACGCTGCTCCGCGCCGGCTCGTTCGCGCTCCTGCTTCTGCTTGAATTCGGCGGCCTGGCGAGCGATCAATTCGGACTGTCGCTGCGCTTCCTTCGCCCGCAACTCGGCCTGTTCGGCACCGATCACATGACGGACAGTGCGGACCGGCGAGGTTTTCGCGGGAGCCTTCTTGGGCTCGCTCGCTGGAGGTAACGCGGCAACCGGTGCAATTGGCTCGGGAGTGGGTTCCGGCTCTACGACGGGCACGATTTCCTGAATCGGCTCAGGCACGGCGACAACTTCCGCTTCAACCACTGGCGTTGGCACTGGCTCGGCGACGGGCACCTCTGGGGCAGCTTCTGGGATAGCCTCCGCGGCGTCGCGCCGGACCAACACGCGCTTCTTGCGCACCTCGACCTGGATCGTGCGCGCCTTGCCGCTGGCATCCGCCGCCTTGATTTCGGAGGTCTTCTTGCGGGTGAGTGTGATCTTGGCTTTCGGCTCGAGTTCGCCATGCGCCTTGCGCAAATATTCCAGCAGCTTGGCCTTGTCCTGTTCGGTCAAGGTATCGTTGGCCG
>JBAYJH010000403.1:0-3863 GCA_041665185.1 Sterolibacterium sp. | reverse complement strand
TCCCGAAACCGGAGCAATGGCTGGAGTTGCTGATGCGCCTGCAAAAGCAACCGGGGTTCTCCGAGCGGCTGACGCTGGACGTGTTGCGCTTGCAGCGGGCGACAGGCTCGCTGCTGGATGCCGACGACTACGCGTACCTGGGACAATTGTCGCTACAGGCGGGTTTGCCGGCCGAAGCGCGGGTGGTGCTGGAGGAAGGCTTTGCCAAGAAAGTACTGGGAAAAGGCGGCGACGGGCCGAAACACCAGCAGTTGCGGGAACTGGCGAATCGCCAGGCGACGGCCGATGCAAAGCTACAGGCCGAGAACGACAGCAAGGGATTGCAGCGCAACGAGCCCAATACCCAGCTCGCCGATGGTCACGCGCTGCTCACGGCGGGCCAGACCGAGAGGGGGCTGGCATTGATGGAACAGGCTCTCGCCAAGGGTGGCCTCAAACAGCCGGCCGAGGTCTGGCTGCACCTGGGCGAAAGTTATCTCGCCGCCGGCAAGAAGGAGCAGGCACGCGCCGCCTTCGCCCAAGCCGACGGTCCGGGTGGCCTGCGCGATCTGGCACGGCTGTGGACGATACTCGCACGATGATGAGCAAACTTATTTCCGGGAGTGACAACGTATGACGGATGCACGAATATTCCATCGCGACAACATCGTGGTGGACGGGCTCAATGCCAGCTGGTTTCTTGAGCCCATCGCCCTTCGACGCTTGCATCAAGGCGGCGTCACCGCCGTCAACGCCACCCTGGCCGCGTGGCACGGCCGGGCGGAAACCCTGGACGTGATCGGCGGGGTCTACCAGAATATTGCGCAACACCCGGATCTGGCGTGCCAGGTTCTCTCCGTGGCGGACATCCACAAGGCCAAAGCGGCTCACCGGGTCGGCCTCATCTTCGGATTCCAGGACACCTCGCCCATCGACGGGAAACTGCATAATCTGGAAATCTACCACCGCCTCGGGGTGCGCATCATGCAGCTCACCTACAACGCCGCCAACCCCAGCGGCTGCGGCTGCCAGGTGGCCGAGGACAAGGGTCTCACAAGTTTCGGCCGCGAGGTCATCGCCGAGATGAACCGCCTGGGCATCCTGCTCGATCTGTCCCACTGCGGGCCGCGCACCACGCTGGAAGCCATCGATGTATCGACCCAGCCGGTCGCCATCACCCACGCCAACGCCGCCGCGTTTGTGCCTTCGCCCCGCAACAAGAGCGACGAAGCGCTGCAAGCCTGTGTCGCGAAAGGAGGCATCGTAGGCGCCATCGCCGTGCCGGTGCTGATTGCCCGGAACATGCCGGCGAAGCTCGCCGATTACCTGTCCGCCATCGACGATCTGGTCGGGCGGGTCGGTGTCGATCACGTGGCCTTGGGGCCCGACTTCATGGAAGACATGCCCAAGGAGGTGATGGAAGCCTCGGTCCGCGACCTGCCGCCGGCAGCGGTCGCCGCCTATGCCGCGATGCCGCCGACGGCGGGGTTCGAGTCGGTCACCGAGATCCCCAGGGTCACCGAAGGCCTGCTGGCGCGCGGCTATCAACCGGAGGACGTGAAGAAGATCATCGGCGGCAACTGGCTGCGGCTCTACGAGCAGGTTTGGTGAGCGGTCCGGTCGCCTCGGCCGGACGCATCCGCGTCGGCCTGATCGGGGCCGGACGCCATTGCCAGGCGACGATCCTGCCGGCCTTGCGGATGGCGCCCATCGACGTGGTGGCGACCTGCTCGCGCCACCCGCCGACGGTGCCGCAACTCGCGCCCCACTACATCGGCCACGACCAGATGCTGGCCGCCGTAGCGGATCGTCTCGATGCCTGCATCGTGGTGTTGCCGGCACCGGCGTATCCGCGCGTGCTGGGCGATGTACTGGCCTGCGGTCTGCCGGTGTGGAGTGAGAAACCCGCCGCGGCCGGTGCCGCCGAGGCCGCGCTCCTGGACCAGGCTGCCCGGCAAGCCGGAAAGCCGCTGCTGGTGGGCTTCAACAAGCGCTTTGCCACGGCCTATCGAATGGCCAGGGAGGCCATGGACAGGCCGGAGTTCGGCCGCCCCACCGCGTTCTTCGGCAAATTCATGATGGGCGGCGGCCACTACGTAAACGAACGCGACTATCTTGTCGACAACCCCATTCACATGATCGACCTGGCCCGCCACTTCATGGGCGAGATCACGCGTATGCAGGTGGAACGGGCGGACTTGAATCAAGGGCAATGGAGTTACGCCGTCACGCTGCGCTTCGCCAGCGGCGCCACGGGAGTACTCCAGTTCGGCAATACCCAGTCCTGGCACCAGCACAACGAGTCGGTGGAAATCACCGGTGTAGGCCATGCCATCACGGTGGACAACGTCGTGCGCTATCGCTACCGCCCCGCGGAAGGACCGGGAGAATACTGGGAGCCGAACTTCGCGGTGCCCGTCGAGCGCAACCACAGCCTGGTGCTCACCGGCTATGTCGGACAGCTAACCCATTTCGCCGAGGTAGTGCGCGACGGCCTGGCACCGCTGGTAACCATCGCCGATGCCCGCCGCGCTCTGGAGTTGGTGGAAGAACTGTAGCGGTTACACCTGCACTGAATATCCGCCATCCACCGGGATGGCCGCGCCGGTAATGAAGTCGGAGGCGGCACTGGCGAGGAAGACCGCGACGCCCTCGAAATCCTCGATCTCGCCCCAACGACCGGCCGGCGTGCGGGCGACTACACGATCATTGAGCCCTGCCACGGTCTGGCGCGCGGCATGGGTCAGCGGGGTATCGATCCAGCCCGGCAGCACCGCGTTAACCTGGATGCGATCGGCGGCCCAGGCGGTCGCCAGCGAACGGGTCAGTTGCAGCACGGCGCCTTTGCTGGCGCTGTAGGCAGCGGCCTGCGGTACGCCGAATACCGCCACCAGCGAGGCGACGTTGATGATCTTGCCGCCGCCGGCCGCGCATAGATGCGGATAGGCGGCGCGGGCGCACAGGAAGGCGCCGGTCGAGTTGGTTTCCATCACCGCCTGCCACTCGGCCAGCGAGGTGTCTTGCGGCGGCTTCTTGAGAAAGATGCCGGCGTTGTTGACCAGGATGTCGAGGCGACTGCAACGCGCGGCGATCTCGGCAAACAGGGCGGCGACCGAGGCTTCGTCGGCAACGTCCGCCGAGAGAGCAAAGGCATCGGATCCCAGCGCCCGCAATTCATCCACCGCGCCTTGCGACTTGGCGACATCGCGCGCCGCGACGACTACTCGGGCGCCGGCCCGCGCCAGGCCACGGGCCATGCCCAGGCCGATGCCACCGTTGCCGCCGGTGACGACGGCGACCTTGCCGGTCAGATCGAACAGCTTGCTCATTGTGCTTATTGTGGTCATTGCTGGCGCACTCCGTCGACAAATTCGTGTTCGCCGGCGCCCACCGTGACCGGCCCGGTATCCTCAAGAGCGCCTGGGCAAACCACTTCGGCTTCACAGCCGGGCGGTATCACGATCTTCAGGTTAAAGCGGTCTGGGTCTTGGCGCCATTGCACGGCGATATCGCCATGGGGTGTCGGATAGCGGCCCT
The DNA here is from genome assembly GCA_041665185.1 of Sterolibacterium sp. GTDB lineage: Bacteria > Pseudomonadota > Gammaproteobacteria > Burkholderiales > Rhodocyclaceae > JACRAR01. Next base: position 347 of record JBAYJH010000403.1, on the reverse strand, counting down.
TCGCCCAGGCCAGTCCGGCGGTTTGCGGCGCGATGCGCAGCCGCCGGAATCCGTCGGTGATCGGCGACACACCCAGCACGTCGGTGGATAAATCGAAAGTCGGGGTCGCTGACCAGGCGTGGCATTTGCTGGTGATCGCCTCCAACTGCCAGGTTTCCCGGAAAGTGCTTTCCCCATCGGCGAGCAAGGCACTCCAACGCCGCCGGACGTTGTCGATCAAGGTTTCGAAACGCCCATCCAGGCGCAAGGCGCGGTGCAGGAAATGCGAAAAGAAAGGCTGGGCCATAACGACCTGGTTTTCCTCGTCGAACGGCGTCACCTGCCCTTCCCGGCCCAGGCCATGAGTC
>JBAYJH010000402.1:0-3897 GCA_041665185.1 Sterolibacterium sp. | reverse complement strand
AGGCAAGCTGAAGCTGTAATCGTCTGAGCGTAGTCACGTCGGATTTTCCCCATCCCCCTCCCAACCTCCCCCTTGTGACCGCAGGGAATCCCTGTGGGAAAGGCGGAGGAGTGTTCATCAGGCTTGGCCAGTCAATCGCGTCAACGCCTCGCGATATTTGGCGGCGGTCTTGGCGAGGATCTCGGCGGGCAGCTTGGGTGCCGGCGCCGTCTTGTTCCAGTCCAGGGTTTCCAGGTAGTCGCGGACGAACTGTTTGTCGAAACTGGGCGGGCTGATGCCGACTTTGTATTGGTCGACCGGCCAGAAGCGCGATGAGTCGGGGGTCAGGACTTCGTCGATCAGGTAAAGCCGGCCCGTCGCGTCCTGGCCGAATTCGAACTTGGTGTCGGCGATGATGATGCCGCGCACCCGGGCATGGCCGGCGGCTTCGCGATAGAGGCGCAGGGTGACGTCGCGGACCTGGGCGGCGAGCGGCGCGCCGAGCATTTTTTCGACGCGGGCGAAGTCGATGTTCTCGTCGTGCTCGCCTGCCTCGGCCTTGGTGGCGGGAGTGAATATCGCCTGCGGCAGCTCTTCGGCCTGGCGCAGTCCCGCTGGCAACGGGATGCCGCAGACGGCGCCGCTCTCCTGGTAATCCTTCCAGCCCGAGCCGATCAGGTAGCCGCGCGCCACCGCTTCGATCGGCAGTGGCTTGAGGCGCTTCACCACCAGGCCGCGGCCGCGCACTTGGGCGCGTTCCGCCTCGCCCTTGACCACCGCTTCCGGATCGATGCCGGTCAACTGGTTGGGAATGATGTGGGCCAGCTTGCCGAACCAGAAGTTGGCCACGGCAGTGAGCACCTCGCCCTTGCCCGGGATCGGATCCGGCAGGATCACGTCGAAGGCGGACAAGCGGTCGCTGGTCACGATCAGCAGATTGTCGTCATCGACGGCATAGATGTCGCGGACCTTGCCGCGGCCGAGGAGCGGCAGGCTGGTGATGGTGGACTCGAACAGGGGATCTTGGCTCATGAGATTGCCTAATGGGAGAAGGGATTATCGGTGGTCGTCGATTGGGGGAGAGCGCATGCCATTTAAGATCGGCTATTCCCTCACATAGGACTTGGCCTTGTCGGCGGCATCCTCGCGGTAGGGGAATTTTACATGTCCATAACGTATCGCCAATACTGCCAGCGTCAACAGAAAGATCGCCGCGGCCACCGCCAGCATGCGCCACTCGGTGATTTCCTTGAGGTCGATGATCAGGTAGCGCGCCAGCGCCACCATCGCGATGTAGAGCGGGAAGCGCACCGGCAACTGGCCGAACTTGAAATACTGGCCGATCATCGCCAGCACTTCGAGGTAGAGGAACATCATCAGCAAATCGGAGAGATGGACCTTGCGCGCCGCCGTCATCACCATTACTTCGTCGTACATGGCGATGGTGGTGGCGAAAGCGATCACCAGCAGACCGAGATATTCGATCACGGTGAGGCCGTCGCCGAAGAACTTGCGCAACCGGTCGAAGGTGTGGGCTTGGATGTCCATGAGCAAATCCCGGATGAATTGCCCGGGCTGGCCCGGAATAACGGGCCGGCCCTTTCAACTTAACGCCAATTGTCCCTCATTTCAGGCATTCACGATGGGGTTCAATTCACCCTTCTTGTAGCGCTCGGCCATTTTATCCATGCTGACGGGCTTGATCTTGCCGGCCATGCCGGCGCAGCCGAAGGCCTGGTAGCGGGCCACGCAGATCTCCTTCATGGCCTTGCGGGCGGCGGCGAGGTATTTGCGCGGGTCGAAGTCCTTGGTGTTTTCCGCCATGTACTTGCGGATCGCGCCGGTGGAGGCCATGCGCAGGTCGGTGTCGATATTCACCTTGCGCACGCCGTGCTTGATGCCCTCGACGATTTCGGCGACCGGCACGCCGTAGGTCTCGCCCATGGTGCCGCCGTACTGATTGATGATCTTCAGCCAGTCCTGCGGCACCGAGCTGGATCCGTGCATCACCAGGTGGGTGTTGGGAATCCGCGCGTGAATCTCCTTGATGCGGTCGATGCGCAGCACCGCGCCGGTCGGCGGCCGGGTGAATTTGTAGGCGCCGTGCGACGTGCCGATGGCGATGGCCAGCGCGTCGACGTTGGTGGCCTTGACGAACTCGGCGGCCTCGTTGGGATCGGTGAGCAACTGGTCCTGCGAGAGCTTGCCTTCCGCGCCGTGGCCGTCTTCCTTCTCGCCCATGCCGGACTCGAGGGAGCCGAGACAGCCCAGCTCGCCTTCGACCGAGACACCGATGGCGTGGGCGATGTCCACCACGTGTTTGCTGACCTGGACGTTGTAGTCGAAGGAGGAAGGCGTCTTGGCATCTTCCTGTAGGGAGCCGTCCATCATCACGCTGGAGAAACCCGAGCGCATCGACTGGATGCAGATCGACGGGCTGGCGCCATGATCCTGGTGCATGACGATGGGAATGTCGGGGTGGGTCTCGATGGCGGCTTCGATGAGGTGGCGCAGGTAGGGCTCGCCGGCATACTTGCGGGCGCCTGCCGAGCCCTGCATGATCACCGGGCTGTTGGTCTCGGCGGCGGCCTCCATGATGGCCTGGATTTGCTCCAGATTGTTGACGTTGAAGGCGGGCAGACCGTAGCCGTTTTCGGCGGCGTGATCGAGCAGTTGGCGCATGGATACTAGGGGCATGATGGACTCCTAAGACAGGGGGCTGAAGGTTAGACGCTCTTGGGGAAATACAAGGGGGCTCGCACCCCGCCCCGAAGGAAGTGGCCTTGGGCCATTGTTCGTACTCGGGGGATAAACAAGGGGAGTTCTCCCCTTGTTCGTATACCTGGCCTTGCGGTCATCACGGAGTTCACGACTTTCACTCTGTGATGACCGCATTAGGATTCGGATGGTCGCCGACGCGGACGATCTTCAGCGTGTTGGTGCCGCCGGGCGAGCCGATCGGCTCGCCGATGGTGATCACGATCAGATCGCCTGGCACGACGGCGCCCTGCTCGATCAGCAGTTGCTCGGCTTCCCACAGCAGGTGATCGCGGTTGGTGTGGTTCTGTTTCATGAGGAGCGGGAACACATTGCGGTAAAGACTCATCCGGTAACGGGAGGCTATTTCCGGCGTCAGCGCATAGATTGGCAAACCGGAATTCAGCCGGCTCATCCATAGCGCGGTGGAGCCGGACTGGGTCATCGCTGCGATGGCCTTGACCTTGAGATGATGCGCGGTCCAGATCGCCGCCATGGCGACCGACTGGTCGATGCGGGTAAACACGCGGTCGAGGAAATCGTTGTCGAGCGTCACTTCGGCTGACTTTTCCGCCTCAGTGCAGATGCGCGCCATCGACTCGATGGTTTCCACCGGATATTTTCCGGAAGCGGTTTCGGCCGACAACATCACCGCATCGGTGCCGTCCAGCACCGCATTGGCGACGTCGGAAACCTCGGCGCGGGTGGGCACCGGGCTGGTAATCATGGATTCCATCATCTGCGTCGCGGTGATGGCCAGCTTGTTGTGGGCGCGGGCGGTGCGGATGATTTTTTTCTGCAAGGCGGGCACCGCCGCATCGCCGACTTCCACCGCCAGATCGCCGCGCGCGACCATGACGGCGTCGGAGGCCTCGATGATGTCCACGAGAGCATCGATCGCTTCGGCGCGTTCGATCTTGGCGATCAACAGCGCGTTCGAACCGGCGCGTGCCAGAAGCTTCCTGGCCTGGCGCATGTCCTCGCCGGTCTTGGGAAAGGACACGGCCACGAAATCCACTCCGATTTCAGTGGCGGTCCGGATATCCAGCCGGTCCTTGCTGGTCAGCGCCGGCGCCGTCAGTCCACCGCCCTGGCGGTTGATGCCCTTGTTGTTGGACAGCGTGCCGCCCGCGCGCACCGTGGTGACGATGGACTGGCTCT
>JBAYJH010000401.1:0-3908 GCA_041665185.1 Sterolibacterium sp. | reverse complement strand
CAGTCCATCGGTTCGGGCGGCGGCATCAAGCAAATCACCGCCAAGACCGTCGATTTCGGCGCCTCGGATATGCCGCTCGAGGCAAAGGAACTGGACAAGGGCGGCCTGATTCAATTCCCGACCGTGATGGGCGGAGTGGTGCCTGTGGTCAACATCGCGGGCGTCAAGGCCGGCGACATGAAGCTGACCGGCAAAGTCCTGGCGGACATCTATCTGGGCAAGATCACCAAATGGAACGACCCGGCGATCGTGGCTCTGAACAAGGACCTCAAACTGCCAGCCACCGACATCACCGCGGTGAACCGCTCGGACGGCTCGGGCACCACGTTCATCTTCACCAACTATCTGTCCAAGGTCAGTCCGGAGTGGAAAAGCAAAGTCGGCAGTTCCACCTCGGTAATGTGGCCCGCCCCCAGTGGCGCCGGCGGCAAGGGCAACGAAGGTGTCGCCTCGTTCGTGCAGCGGCTCAAGAACTCGATCGGCTATGTCGAGTACGCTTATGCCAAGCAGAACAAGCTGGCTTACGCGCTGCTGCAGAACCGCGAAGGCCATTTCGTCAAACCCTACGACAAGGCCTTCCAGGCCGCCGCCGCAGGCGCGGACTGGAAGCACGCACCCGGCTTCTACGAGATACTGACCGACGAGCCGGGCAAGGACAGCTGGCCCATCACCGGCGCCACGTTCATACTTTTTCACAAGAGCCAGGCACACCCGGAAAAAGCGAAGGAAGTGCTCAAGTTCTTCGACTGGGCCTACGCAAACGGCGATCAGCTGGCGCTCGGCCTGGATTACATTCCCATGCCTGACGCGGTGGTAGAACTGATCCACGGCGAATGGAAAGACCAGGTAAAGGACGCGAGCGGCAAGCCGATCTGGTAAGGCTTGTGACAAGGGCTGCCCGGGGAAGTTAAAATGCACGCCTTTGACCAGACACTGGAGGCCCCGCAAGGGGCCCCTCTTCCCCAGCGCATGTCGCAAGGCATTCCCGAAACACTGCTCAAACGGCAGCATCTGTATGACCTGGCATTTCGCGGCGTCACGCGGATTTTTGCCTTTCTGGTGCTCGCATTGCTGCTCGGGATCCTGATTTCGCTCCTTATCGGCAGCTGGCCCGCAATCAAGGCCTACGGCCCGGGCTTCCTCGTCAGCCACGAATGGAATCCAGTGACCGAAAGATTCGGTGCGCTGGTTCCGATTTTCGGCACTCTGGTCACCTCTTTCATTGCTCTGCTGATCGGCATCCCGGTCAGCTTCGGCATCGCGGTTTTCCTGACCGAGTTGTCGCCGCCCTGGCTGCGGCGCCCCATCGGGACCGCGATCGAACTGCTCGCGGCCATACCGAGCATCATTTACGGCATGTGGGGCCTGTTCGTTTTCGCCCCCATTTTCGCCGACCATGTGCAACCGTGGATGATCGACTATCTCGGCCCGCTCTGGCTCATAGGACCGTTGTTCAAGGGCGCGCCGCAGGGCATCGGCATGCTTACCGCGGGCATCATTCTCGCGATCATGGTCGTGCCTTTCATCGCCTCGGTCATGCGCGATGTATTCGAAGTGGTCCCGGCAATGCTGAAGGAGTCGGCCTATGCCGTCGGCGCGACGACCTGGGAGGTGGTGTGGAACGTGGTGCTGCCCTATACCAAAATCGGCGTGGTCGGCGGCGTGCTGCTGGGCCTGGGCCGCGCGCTTGGCGAGACCATGGCCGTCACCTTCGTCATCGGCAACGCCCAGCGCTTGGGCACATCCCTGTTCGCCCCCGGCAACAGCATCGCCTCCGCCCTCGCCAACGAGTTCACCGAGGCGGTGGGCGGCTTGTATACATCCGCGCTGATCGAGCTTGGATTGATCCTGTTCCTGATCACCTTCGTGGTGCTCGCCCTGTCCAAGATCCTGCTGCTGCAGCTCGCCAAGCGCGAAGGTACGCGGACCTAATCCATGAACACAGCAGCGCTCTATCGCCGGCGGCGCATCATCAACTTCGTCAATCTCGGCATATCCATGCTGGCGGTGCTGTTCGGCCTGTTCTGGCTGGTATGGATACTGTGGACCCTGTTCGCGCAAGGGCTGAGCGCCATCAGCCTCAGCATGTTCACGCAGACCACGCCGCCCCCGGGGAGCGCCGGCGGCCTCGCCAACGCCATATTCGGCAGCCTGCTGATGTCGCTGATAGCGGTTCTGATCGGCACGCCGATCGGCGTCCTCGCCGGCACCTACGTGGCCGAATACGGCCGCCGCGGCTGGCTGGCACCGGCGACGCGCTTCATCAACGACATTCTTTTGAGCGCACCATCGATCGTGATCGGCCTATTCGTGTACGCGGTGTATGTCGCCAACATCCAGCATTTTTCCGGCTGGGCCGGGACTTTCGCACTGGCGCTGATCGTCATACCCGTGGTCCTGAAGACCACCGAAAACATGCTGCGCCTGGTGCCCGACACCATGCGCGAGGCCGCGGCCGCGCTGGGCGCGCCACAGTGGATCGTCATCTCGTCGGTGACCCTGCGCGCGGCGCGCTCCGGCATCATCACCGGGATCCTGCTCGCGGTCGCCCGCATCAGCGGCGAAACCGCGCCTTTGCTGTTCACCGCACTCAACAATCAGTTCTGGTCCGTCAATATGAACGCGCCCATGGCCAACCTGCCGGTGGTCATTTTCCAGTTTGCCATGAGCCCGTACCAGGACTGGCAGACGCTCGCCTGGGGCGGAGCCCTGCTCATCACCCTGGCGGTTTTGACACTGAATATTCTCGCGCGCTCCCTGTTCGCGCAGAAGTCCTCGAACAGCTAAGCGGTTCGACACGCACGGAAGAAAATGGAAAACACCGCCCTCGCACCGCCGCCCGCAAACAAGATCCGGGTCAGCCGGCTGAATTTCTTCTACGGCAGCTACCAGGCCCTGACGGACGTCGACCTGAACATCGCGGAAAAGAACATCACCGCCTTCATCGGCCCCTCCGGTTGCGGCAAATCGACGCTGCTGCGCACTTTCAACCGCATGTACGACCTGTACCCGGGGCACCGTGCCACCGGCGAGATCATGCTGAACGACAACAACATCCTCGATCCAGGGCAGGACGTGATTGCGCTGCGCGCGAAGGTCGGAATGGTATTTCAGAAGCCGACGCCGTTTCCCATGTCGATTTACGAAAACATCGCGTTCGGCGTGAAACTGTACGAAAGACTGAGCAGCGGCGAAATGGACGAGCGCGTCGAATGGGCGCTGCGCAAGGCTGCGCTATGGGAAGAAGTCAAGGACAAGCTCACGCAAAGCGGACTCAGTCTGTCAGGTGGCCAACAGCAGCGCCTGTGCATCGCGCGCGCGGTCGCCGTCAAGCCGGAAGTACTGCTGCTGGACGAACCGACCTCGGCGCTGGATCCCATTTCCACCGCGAAAATCGAGGAATTGCTGAACGAGCTCAAGGCCGATTACACCATCGCCATTGTCACCCATAACATGCAGCAGGCGGCGCGCGTCTCCGATTTCACCGCCTACATGTACCTGGGTGAACTCATCGAATTCGATATCACCGACAAGATATTCATCAATCCCGGCAGGAAAGAGACCGAGGATTACATTACGGGACGTTTTGGCTGATCGGCAGGCGATATTGCGGACCTCGTTGTTGTAGCGCTGCGATCCTGTATGAAGGCAGATGGCTTTTACTAATAACCGTGTTTTCTGTACGGATGCGCTTTTCATCCGTACAGAAAATACGGTTGGCACGCGGAGCGCGCAATGGCAGAACAGCGGCATTGGCCGATACTCAAGGATAGTTCGAACCATGTCGCTCTAACTCGCGCGGACGGCGGCCCGTCCGCGCGGATCGTCGATTGCACGCGGATGAAAAGCGTATCCGCGTGCAATCGACGATCTTGGATAAAACCTCAAGCCGTCTTGCCGTTATCCAT
>JBAYJH010000400.1:0-3941 GCA_041665185.1 Sterolibacterium sp. | reverse complement strand
CTGGGAATCGCTGTTGACATCGCGGAAAGCCGGGTCCGCCGACATGCGTTCCATCATCCGGATGGCCCAGTCGTTGAGCTCCTCGGCGCGCACGCTTTGCAGCACGTACTGATAACGCGCCTTGGTGTTCTTGCCGCCCAGTTGCAGGTTTTGCACCGGGCGCATGTAGACGGCGATGCCGGGCACGGCACGGAATTTTTTGCGCAAGCCTTCCAGCACCGCGTTCATGCTCTGGCGCTCGCCACGCGGCTTGAGGGCGACGAACATGCGCCCGGTATTCTGCGTCGAGCCGCCGAAGCCGACCACAGAGGCGACGCTCTCGATATTGGGGTCGGCGCGAATTAGATCGGCCACCTGATTCTGCTTGGCCTGCATCGCCATGAAGGAGATGTCCTCCACCGCCTCGGTGGTGACGCGGAACTGGCCGATGTCCTCTTCGGGGAAGAAGCCCTTGGGAATGGTCACGAACAGCCAGGCCGTGGCGATGAAGGTGAGCAGGGCGATCAGCAGCACGCCGCGCCGGTGGTGCAGGGCCACGTCGAGCGTCCGGGTATACAGACGCAACATGCCGGCAAAGACGCGCTCGAAGCTGCGGGTGAGGAAATTGGTGGAGTCGGTGGAATGGCTGCTCAGGTAGCGGCTGCACAGCATCGGCACCAGGGTCAGCGAGACGGCGGCCGAGACCAGCACGGAAAGCGAGACGACCACGGCGAACTCGTGGAACAACAGGCCGATCACGCCGGGCATGAAGAACACCGGGATGAACACCGCAACCAGCGAGATCGAGATCGACAGGATGGTGAAACTCATCTCGCGCGAGCCGGTCAGGGCGGCCTGCAACGGCGCCATGCCGTCCTCGATGTGGCGGACGATGTTCTCCAGCATGACGATGGCGTCGTCCACCACCAGCCCCACGGCCAGCGTGATACCCAGCAGCGAAATGTTGTCGAGGCTGTAGCCGAAGGCGAACAGCAGCGCCAGCGCGCCGATCAAGGACACCGGCAGAGACAGGGTCGGAATAAGAGTGGCGACCAGCCGGCGCAGGAACAGAAAGATGACCAGTACCACCAGGACCACGGTGATCGACAGGGTAACGCCGACGTCATGCAGCGCGGCGCGGATCGACACCGAGCGGTCGTTCATGACGTTGACCTGGATCGACCCGGGTAACTGCGCCCGGAACACCGGCAGCTTGGTGCGGATCGCGTTCACCACCGCGACCGTGTTGGCGTTCGGCTGGCGCAACACCGCGATGACGATGGCCCGTTCGTCGTTGTAGCGATTGGCGCTGCGCACCGACTCGACGCTGTCCTCGACCGCGGCGACATCGCGCAGGCGCACCGGCACATTGTTGCGGCTGGCGACGATCAGATCGGCAAACTCGGCGGCGTTCTTCAGTTGACGGTTGGCTTCGATGGTGAGCATCTGCCTGGGGCCGTCGAGGACGCCGACCGGGGTATTGGCGTTGGCGGCGCGGATGGCGCTCATCAGCTCGTCGAGCGAGAGGTTGCGTGCGGTTAGCAGGTCCGGGTTGACCTTGATCCTGACCGCATAGCGCTTCTGGCCATACACCTGGACCTGGGCGACGCCGTCGAGGGTGGACAGGGTGGGCGAGATCAGGTTCTCCGCATAATCGTTGAGCTCCGCCAGACTCATGGAGGGCGAGGTCAGGGTCAGGAGCAGTACCGAATCGTCGGCCGGATTGACCTTGCGATAGGAGGGCGGGACCGTCATCTCGATCGGCAGGGTGCGTTGGGCGCGAAACAGGGCGGCCTGGACGTCCACCGCCGCGGTATCGATGTCGCGATCCGAGGCGAATTCCAGAGTCACCGAGGTGCTGCCGGTGGTGTTCGAGGAACTGATGACGTTCAGGCCGCTGATGGTGGAGAACTGCTTTTCCAGCGGCAGCGCCACCGAGGCGGCCATGGTTTCCGGGCTGGCGCCCGGCAGCGTGGCAAAGACACTGATGATCGGCGTGTTGTAGCTGGGCAGCGCGGCCACCGGTATTTTCAGGTAGGCCACCAGGCCGGCGATGACGACGGCGGCGCACAGCAGCACGGTCATCACCGGCCGCCGGATGCAGAGTTCAGGCAGCGTCATGGTGACTTGGCTTCCGCGAACCCGGGTTTGCCGGCCACGGGCGTAGCCGGCTTGCCGTCGCCGGCTTCGCGCACCCGGCTCGCCGGGCGCAAATTCTGGGTGCCATCGACGACCACCCGTTCGCCGCCTTCTATCCCCTTGATGGCGGCTTGGGTGCCGAAGTTGTAGAGAATTTCGATCTTGTGGCGTTGCACGCTCTGGTCCGCTGAAACCGTGTAGATGTGTGTGCCGTCGACCGCGTTGACCACCGCCGCCAAAGGAATGACCACCACATCCCGCAACTCCCGCACCGAGATACGAATGCCCGCATAAGCACCGGGCCACAGCGCCTGATCGGCGTTGGAAAACAGGCCCTTGGCGCGTATCGTGCCGCTCTGGGAGTCGACCGCGTTGTCGATGAAGCTGAGCCGGCCTTCGCGCTTCCAGTCGCTGTTGGGCAGGTAGGCGACGACCGTGACGGGTCCGCTCTTGGAGGTCGCCAGCAGGGAATTCAGCTCGCTTTCCGGAATCGTGAAGCCGACGCCGATCGGATCAAGCTGGGTGACTGTGGCCAGCGGGGCGGAATTCGGTTGCACCAGGCTGCCCGGATAGACGCCGATGGCACCGACGCGCCCGGCAATCGGCGCGCGCAAGGTATTGAAGCCGAGACTGACGCGCGCGCCCTCAAGTGCCGCCTGGTCGGCGCGCACCGCCGCCTGCTGCGCTTCCAGCTGGGTCTGCACGGTATCGGTGGCGCTTTGGGCGATGAAACCCTTTTGCCGCAACTCCTTGCTGCGGACCAGCTGGCGCTCGAAATCGGCCAGCGTCGCCTGGTCTTTGGCGAGTTGTGCCTGGGCCTTCGACAGATTGACCTGGTCGGCGCGGTCGTCGAGGGTGAATAACACGTCGCCGGCCTTGACGAACTGGCCTTCCCTGATATGCGCCCGGGCGATCACATTGCTGATCTGCGGCCGAATGTCCACGCTATTCAACGGCACCACATACCCGTTGGCTTCAAGCACCACCGGCAGGGTCTGGCGCCGGGCGACGGTGGTCGTCACCGACACCCCGGCGGGTGTTCCGCCCGATGCCGCCGATTTCACCGCTTTCCCACGCTGGTTGTTCCAGGCGTACCAGCTTCCCAATCCCAACGCCACGAGCAGCACCACGACCAGCGGATATTTTCGATTCATTTATGGCACTCGCGAGTTGAAGGATATCGATGGCGGATACGGCACAGGATCACGGCAACAGCGTCTCCAGGGCAAACAATTGCGCCAATTCCTCGCGACGGCGGATCAGTTGAGCCTTGCCGCCGTCGATCATCACTTCCGCCGCCCGCGGCCGGCTATTGTAGTTGGAACTCATTGCCATGCCGTAGGCCCCCGCCGACATTACTGCCAGCAGGTCGCCTTCCCGCAACGCCAGGTGGCGGCCATGCCCGAGGAAATCGCCGCTTTCGCAGACCGGTCCGACGACTTCATAAATCTGTTCGGCGTCCCGGTTGCGGCGGACCGGCAAGATGTCGTGCCACGCGTCATACAGGGCCGGACGCAGCAGATCGTTCATCGCCGCGTCGACAATGGCGAAATTCTTGTCGCGGCCATGTTTCAGCACTTCAACGCGGGTCAGCAGTATCCCGGCGTCGCCAACCAGCGAGCGCCCCGGCTCGAACATCAACTTTTCCTTGCGCCCGTCCAGCAGGGCCAGGGTCGGGGCCAGGTAGTCGGCCGCGCCGGAGAGTTTTTCGTCCCGATAACGGATGCCCATCCCGCCACCGAAATCCAGGTGGGCGAGCGGCATGCCTTCGGTGGCGAGTCGATCGGCCAGGTCGAGGAGTTTCTGTGCGGCCTCGGCGGCCG
>JBAYJH010000399.1:0-4013 GCA_041665185.1 Sterolibacterium sp. | reverse complement strand
TGCTACATCTATGTAAATTGGAGGCATAATGCCGATGGATTTGTACGCGGCAAGCCAGGAAAGCATAAACTGAGGGATGGAAAATTACTTTCTCTCGTCATATTTTGGATAACTCGGAATTATGGATCGGTTATTGATCGTGACCCTGAACGGGGATCCTCTCGCTGAATTGGGCAGCGAGCATGCCGGCGGGCAATGCAAATATGTTAGGGAGCTGTCACGACACTTGCTGCTGAAGGGATGGGCAGTCCATATCGTCACGCTTGGGCAGGCAGGCTGCGATCGGTACGAGCAGGTGGCCCCCAACCTCGTCGTTACGCGTTTGATGCGCCCCTCTGGCCAATCCTATAGCTACGATGTCACCGAAGCAGAGGTACGCCACATCGGCAAGGTGATGAGAAGCGTGGTCGCCGGTCGGGGCTTTACCGCGATCTTGGCCTGCTATTGGCTCAGCGCCTTGGCCGTTCTCGAGATGGACTGTGGGCTTCCCTTGGTGACGACCTTCTGTTCGCTCGCCCGTTTCAAGATGACCGCCGACCCCACGGAGGATCTTCTGAAACGCGAGGAAGCCGAGAAGATGATTGGCAACCGGTCGCGCGCGATCATCGCGACGAACACGGTTGAACGCGACGTCCTTGAACGGGAATACGGCCTTCCGGCCGATCGGATCCACGTCGTCCCGCGCGGCATCGACATTTCTGCGTTCACATGCATCGCGCAAACCCATTGAGATTTCTTTTTCTCGCTCGCGCCGCGCGATACAAGGGGCTTCCCGACGTGCTTGCCGCACTGCTCCGCGTCGGACGTCCAAGTTGGGGGCTGACGGTCGCCGGCGGCGTTCACCCTACAGAGGCTGACACGGTAACGCGCCTGCTTGCAGAGTTGCCTCTGCAAGCCGTCCATATGATCGGGCAGGTCCGCCATGGCGACGTACCAGGGCTGATGGGCGGCTGCGACGTGGTCCTGGTGCCGTCGCGCTATGAGAATTTCTGCAACGTCGCGCTAGAGGCGCTGGCCGCCGGAAAGGCGGTCGTCGGCGCCCGGTGTGGCGGAATCCCTGACCTTGTCCTGCACGAATGGAACGGGCTGCTGTTCGAGCCGGGAGACGTAGACGGCCTGGCCGGCGCCCTGTGCCGCCTAATTGCTAATCGCGAGTTAGTGCATGTGTACGGCCGACGGGGACGAGCCCGAGCCGCCGCCTACGACTGGCCCTCGATAGCCACCGCCACGGAAAATGTGTTGCGGGGGGTGGCATGCTGATTCTGACTCTACTGGCCCACCCCGATGATGCAGAACTGTGGGCCGGAGGCACGCTGTGCAAGCATGGCCGCCGGGGGGACGACATCATCTGCCTGACGTTTTTCGAGCACATGCCACAACGGATGGCAGAATGCCGGCATGCGGCTTCGGAATTGGGCTTGGGCGAGCCTCGCTTCCTCGGCACACCGGCCTACACGATGCCGTCCACGGATGCCGTACTGACGGAACTTGACGGTCGGGTGCCCGACGTAGTGGTCACCCATTGGCACAAGGATACCCACCTTGAGCACCGATTGTGCTGTGAGCTGAGTCTAGCTCTTACCCACCACTGGAAGCGCCATGTCAAGAAGACGCCACTGCTGCTCATGTGTTCCACCTATTTCATGCGGGGCCTGGCAAGCTTCGATCCTGACGTCATTATCGACATCGACGAGGTGGTCGCCGTGAAGGAAAAGGCGGTGCGCGCCTATGCGTCGCAAAAGGTAGAGCATCTGCTCGGCGACGTCGACGCCCAGGCCGCCCTGCTGGGGGCGCGGATCGGCTGCCGGCGGGCGGAAGGGTTCATCGAATACCCGCTGTTCGGCCACACCCGCACACGGGAACGTCCCCACCTCGACCTTGCGTAAGTGGGCGTAGCAGTGTCGTCAAGTCGGCAACCGAGCGGGAATAGCCGAGCGCACCGGGAACGCGCCGCGTCCCACGGAACCAGCCGGCGACCACATAGCCGCATCCGGCCGCGGCGGCCAGCTTGCCGTCCGCGTGACCATCGCCCACATAGACCGCTTCGGTGGGATGGATTCCGTGGTGCCGTAGTAGCGCTAGCAGCGGAGCCGGGTGAGGCTTGGCGGGAATTCCCGCGCCGGCACCTTTAATTTCCGCGAACCAGCGGCTAAGACGTTGATGGCGTAATGCTGCCTCTAGGCTGCCCTGGTCACGACCGCTATAGACGAACAACCGGTAATCGTTGGCGAGCACTCTCAATACCGACACCAGGCCCGGCACCCTGCGGGGACGTGCGGCGATCCCAAGATTGACAGCAAGGATCTGCCTGGCGGCACTTTCGCGCTGGGCCGTGGGCACGAAGGCATCGACAAGTTGGAAGTCGCTGGTGGCGCCCCAGATGGCTTCTAGCGACACCGGCTCGGCGGTGTGGGCGCCGAGAATGGTTCGCAATAGCTCGGCGTTGTCTGCGTGCTCGGCTAGGGTTCCGTCATAATCGAACACGACAGCACGCACCCGGCCACGCAACCGCTTAGTAATAGGTCGCATAGGCCCTGTCCTTGAAATAGGGGTTGTTCCGCTCCAAAGATTGCAATTTCTCTCCCACGCCGATGCCAAGAAAGGGGTGCCAGACGGGCTTCACCTGGGCGGGAAGCGCCTGGAAGACACTCTCCCGGCCCAACGCCAACAACAACGCGGTCGCGTTGCCCACGCGCCGGTCACCGGTCGGGCTACCCTGCTCAAGCGCGCAGGTCTCGACGAACTCAAGCAGAGCATCTTCGGGCTCACCCGAATCGGCAAGCTGAAAATTGAGGCAGGATAGCGCGCCAAGGAAGATTTGGTAATCGTCGCCTCCAGACTGTGCCAGTTGCCGGGCTTCGGCCAGTAGCGGCCAAGCCGCCGCCGCGTCCTGCCGGTCGAAGAACAGCCAGTTTGCCCAGTTCAGCGCCGCCCTTGACTGAATCGGCCGCAGCCGGTTCTTCTTGGCCTGGGCGTAGGCCAAGTCCAACGCCAACTTGGTCTCGGTGTCGGTTGGGCGAAACAACGCCAGAGAATAGGCGTAATCAGCGTCTGCATAAGCAATCTTGCCGATGTCTTGGGGTAGAGAGCAGCGCTGCACCTCAGCGCCTCGCCGCCACCAATAAGGCACCTTCCATCCTCGGTCGCATTCCAGATAGATGGCACCGAAGTCGAGCAGCGCTTCCGCCCGCATGGATTCGGCCTGGGCGTGACGAAGGATGCGCAACGCCCGTGCGGTGGTGCGCGCAGCGGAAACGAAGGCGCCGTCGTTCTTGTCCAAATTGCCGAGACGCACCAAGGCATGCCCGAGATCCTCGGCGGTGCCGTAGCGCTCCAGTTCCTGCGCCGCCTCCGACGCGTACCGGCGTCTCAGTTCGCGGTCCTTCTCATTGTCTGCCGCATACCCCTTGAGACGCGCCTTCACGCCCCGCATGTCCGCGTAAGCCGTCATTTCGTGAGCGACCACACGCAAGGCGCTCAATGTCGAGCGGGCCTCGGCATCGTTTCCCAAGGCCTGTTGCAGGACATAGGACAACTCAAGCGCGTCGAATTCAAGGCGGTGGACGACCTGGTCCGACGCGTTTTGGGCGATGTCCTCGCGGTTCTCGACGATCAGCGTGCAGGCCCGATAGACCGCATCGGCCGCATCGGGAATCCGACCTTCGCGTTTTAGGATCTTGGCAGCCTCATAGTAGTGCTTTGCCGCGTGTAGATAATCGCCGACGGCCTCCAAGTGGGGCGCCAGCACCAGATGGTCTCCGCGTCCGCGAAAGCGCTCGGGTGCCAAGAGGAAATTGACCGCCTTGCGGTGATATGCCAAGCGGCGGCTAGAGCCAATGCCATGATTTACGCACGCGTGGGTCAACTCGTGGTCGAAGCGGATCTGTCGCGGCCCCTTTCCGATCAGCACCTCCAGTTGTTCCAGCCGGTCGAGAATGTCGAGGGCGTGTGGGCACGCTGCAAATTCGACGAACTCTCGCGGGAATTCGTAGCCGAATACCGCCGCAGTCTGT
>JBAYJH010000398.1:0-4030 GCA_041665185.1 Sterolibacterium sp. | reverse complement strand
TATGGCGCACATCACCGGCGGCGGCCTCACGGAAAACTTGCCGCGCGTCCTGCCAGAGCACCTCGCGGCCGTCCTCGACCGCAGCCGCTGGTTGTTGCCGCCGCTGTTCCAGTGGTTGCAGCGCGAAGGACAGGTGGCCGATGAGGAGATGCACCGCGTCTTCAACTGCGGCATCGGCATGGCGGTGATCGTCGCCGCCGAACATGAGCGGCATGCCGTTGAACTGCTCCACTCGGCGGGAGAGACGGTGTTTGTCATCGGCCGCATCGAAACGCGCGGCGACGGACGCCCGCAAACCACCGTCAACTGATTCGCCCCGGGCGTTGGCCATTCGCCCGTCGACGGCCTGGCGTCAGCCTGGCCCGGCCAAATTGCGCATGACCTGCTGCCAGCCGGCCTCAGCATCTGCCCCGGCCTGTTCGAATACCGCCTGTAGCTGCTGCATCTGGGTGCTGGTCAGCTGTGCCTCCAGCTTCCTTCCGGCCGAAGTCAATGCCAGTTGTCGCACCCGCCGATCGTGTTCCGCAGTGCTCGTGACCACCAGCCGCTTTTCGACCAACTGGCGCAGCGGCGCGTGCAATGCCTGCTTGCTGACATCGAGTATGCCCAGCAGGACATTGACGGAAATCCGCGGATTACGACCGACGAAATAGAGGATGCGGTGATGAACCCGTCCCAGGCCGCGCCGATCGAGGATGCGGTCGGGCGGCGCGGTGAAGGCGCGGTAGCCAAAGTAGAAGCGTTCGATGGCCAGGCGCAATGCGGCGGCACGTGGCTCTAAGGTATGTTCATCAGCGGCCGCCGCCTGATCAGCGAGTGGCTTGCCGGCAGCAGCGATTGCGTCAACCATATTGACATTGTAGGTGTCCGGCCGCTAAGCTGTCCATAGGTCAATATTGTTGACATATATGGAGGCCCGCCATGAATTCGTCGCCCTCGCGCCAGGCCGTGGGTTTTTCCTCCCGCACCCGCGATCTGCACCCGTCGCCGATCCGCCAGATCCTGGCCGTCGTCGATCGCCCGGGAATGATCTCTTTCGCCGGCGGGCTGCCGGCGGTCGATAGCTTTCCCCAGTTCAGTCTGGACAGCATGCCGCAGCACATCCTGCAATACGGCCCCAGCGAAGGCGAATGGGAACTGCGCCAGCAGATTGCCGAGGAACTGCGCGGGACGGGCTTGCGCTGCACGGCCGAGCAGGTATTGATACTTTCCGGCTCGCAGCAAGGCATCGACCTGGTTGCCAAACTGTTCATCGATCCGGGCACCGCGGTGGCGGTCGAATCGCCGACTTATCTGGCAGCCTTGCAGGTGTTCCGCTTCTTCGGCGCGCGTTTTGCCGCCTATGATGCGGGAGCGCCGGATCTGCCAGCATGGCTGCGCGATAAGCCCGCTGTAGCCTACGCCATTCCCACCTTCCAGAATCCCAGCGGCCGCTGTCTCGACGCCGCCGAACGTGCGGCACTCGCTGCCGCCTGCGATGCCGCCCAGGTTCCCTTGTTCGAAGATGACCCGTATCGCGACCTGGTGTATGACGCCTGCGAACGTACGCCGGTATGCGCCCGACTGGAACGGGCACCCTGGATTTACCAGGGATCGTTCTCGAAGAGTCTGGCGCCGGGGCTGCGACTCGGCTTCCTCGCGGCTTCGCCGGAACTACTGCTATTTCTGACCCGGCTCAAGCAGGCGGCCGATTTGCACAGCAACCGCGTCAGTCAGTGGCTGGTGTTGCAGCAGTTGCGAGATCCGGCGCGCGGCGGACATCTGGAGGCACTGGCGGAGCGCTATCGCCGGCGCCGCGATGCGTTCGAGGCCGCATTGCGCCGCCACTTTGGCGACCTCGCCAGTTGGCAGACACCGCCCGGCGGGCTGTTCTTCTGGCTCACCCTCAAGCGTCGCGTGGATACGCGCCTGCTCCTGCCCCAGGCGATCGAAGCGGGTGTCGCCTTCATGCCCGGCGAACCGTTCATGCCCATGGAAGTGCAAGCCAGCGGCCAGCTCCGCCTCAATTTCAGCCATGCCAGCGAGGCCCAGGCCGAGGTGGGTCTGGCAAGGCTGGCGGCGTTGCTACGCGGTTTCGCGTGAGATTGCTGTGGATTCAACCGACCATGGGAGTTCGCCTTCAAGTTTGAGGTTTGACAGTGCTATCATATATTGATAGCATCATCCGGTGAAATCCGGACACGCCAAGACGCTACGCGCCATATTCACTACGCCGACGCTGGCGACGGTGGTGTTTTCCGACATCGAGGCATTGATAGTCGGTCTGGGCGGCAGAGTGGCTGAAGGTGCCGGCTCGCGAGTGGCTTTGCATCTTGGCGATGCTGTCAAACATGCGCATCGCCCACATCCCGGTAAGGAGGCAAAAAAGTACCAGATCGAGGAAATCCGCCTCTGGCTCGAATCGCAAGGAGTTAAACCATGAACAACATGACGTATAAGGGCTATACCGCCCGCATCGAATTTGATGCGCGAGACAACATTTTCTGGGGCAAGGTGCTTGGCCTTCCCGATAGCGTCAACATTACTTTTGAAGGTAGGACGGTGGTTCAATTGACGCGGGACTTTCACCATGCGGTCGATTTTTACCTTGAAGATTGCATGAAGGAAGGCAAGGAGCCGACCAAGCCCGCCAGCGGCAAGATGATGTTGCGCGTCCCTCCCGAAGTGCATGGGTCAGCCCTCGTAGCCGCGCAAGCTGCCGGGAAGAGCCTCAATCAGTGGGCCACGGAAGTACTGCGAGACGCCACGCATAGTTGACCACCACTCACTGGTGCCGATTTCACGCTTCATTCCCTCGCTTGCCACTAGGCTGGTCTCGTTTGCTCGCGCCACATCGCTTCGCTAGAATGACCTGGTCAGCAATCTAGGATACCGATGGACAATCCCGATCTCGCGTTGCGCTTCGCCGTCGCACTGGGGCTCGGCATGCTGATCGGCCTCGAGCGCGAACGCAGCAAGAGCGAGGAGGGCGGTGCGGGCGTACGCACCTTCGCGCTCATCGCCCTGACCGGCGCGATCGCCGGCTACCTCGGCCAGACCCTGGATCTGGACTGGCTGGCGCTGGCGATCTTCTTCGCCGTTGCCGCACTGATCATCGGCCAGTACGTGGTGACTTCGTTGCGCGGAGACACGGGGATCACCACCGAGATTTCGGCGCTGCTGGCTTTCCTGCTCGGCCTGCTGTGCGCCCACGGCCAGTTGCAGCTCGCCGCTTGGGTGGCGGTGGCGATGGCGTTGTTGCTGGCGCTCAAGGGCTGGCTGCACCAGCTCGCCAGCCGCATCAACGCCAGCGACGTCGAGGCGACGTTGAAGTTCGGCATCGTCACCCTGATCATCCTGCCGCTGGTGCCGGACCACAACTACGGCCCGCCGCCGTTCGACGTGATGAACCCCTACAAGATCTGGCTGATGGTGGTGCTGATCTCCGCGCTCAATTTCGCCAGCTACCTGCTGATCAAGATCGTCGGTACCGAACATGGCATAGGCCTGGCGGGCCTATTGGGGGGACTCGCTTCCAGCACCGCGGTGACGCTCGGCTTCTCGCAACGCAGCCGGCAGCCGGGCGAGGACGCGTCGGCATTGGCGCTGGGGATACTGCTGGCGTGGACGGTGATGTTCTTCCGCGTGGCCATCATGACCTCGCTGATCAGTTGGGAACTCGGCCAGAGGCTGGCGTTCGCGATCGGCCTGCTGGCCGTCACCAACCTGGGCGCCTGCTACTGGCTGTGGCGCAGGCGCCGGCAAACGCAGCGTGGCGAAGTGACGGCAGGCAGCAATCCGTTCGAGCTCGACCAAGCAATCAAGTTCGGCTTGCTGTTCGGTGTGGTGGTGCTGGTCGCCAAGGCGGCGCAAGTCTACTTCGGCAATGCCGGACTGTATCTCGCCGCGGGAATCGCCGGTTTGACCGACGTGGACGCCATCACCCTGGCTATGGCCGACCTGGCGAACACCGATGTCTCGAACGTTGCCATCAGTGCCCGTGCCATCGTCATCGCGGTAATGAGCAACACGCTCGTCAAGAGCGGCATGG
>JBAYJH010000397.1:0-4059 GCA_041665185.1 Sterolibacterium sp. | reverse complement strand
AGCGATCAGGCTGGATGCCAGGGCGGCCGTGACGCTATTGACGATGCCGATCAAATGCTTGAGCCCGAGCGCCGCGGCAATCACCTCGTTGAAGCCAGAAAACATCGCGATGGCTAGGGCGATGGCAAACCAGATCGCCGTATCCGAGCGCGCGACATACAGAATGCGAATCATCAGAAACACGATGCTCGAACCGGCGAACATGGTCATGATCCACATCACCGGCAGATAGACGCGGAACGGAAAGGCGATCAACAACAGCATCGGAATACAGGACCACTGCAACAAACGCTTAAGGCGGGCGAAACCGATCCGCTTCAGCTCGTCCTGGAAGAGAACCTGAAAAAGTGCGATGGTCAGCAAGTAATAGGCGGAAATGATAGCCTCGCGATAGAAGCTCAGCCAGTCCGCGGGGATCTGCCGCCCCAGCCACATCGTGTCGATGCCGACCGAAATTGCGGCAAGGCGCAGGTTGACGATGAGCCACCCGGCGAAGATGATGTAGATGACTTCGCGATTGATCAGCGCAGCCAGGAAGACAAAGACGGCGAGGATGACCAGGCCGCCCTCGAGCAACCCGGAATCCCGATGGAAGGCATTTTCGGCGACGTCGTACTTTGCTCTGTCCCAGAGTCGAACCGAAATCCGTGCCGGCCCGACGAATTCGCCTCGGCATAGGACGGAGTCGGGCGGACCTTCGGTAAGGATGAAGCCCGTGCGAGAAGCCATGATGCTGCCCGCGGCAACCTCCCGGTCGGCCTGTCCGATCGGAGCC
Organism: Sterolibacterium sp.; assembly: GCA_041665185.1. Lineage (GTDB taxonomy): Bacteria > Pseudomonadota > Gammaproteobacteria > Burkholderiales > Rhodocyclaceae > JACRAR01. The sequence continues at coordinate 3,284 of JBAYJH010000397.1, read as the reverse complement.
AGGGAAACAGCATTCCAGCATGCCAGGCTGACGGTATGCCGTGACGGAATTTCCAGCAACACTCGGCGACCGTCGTCCGTCTCTTTCCGCCCAGGAAACAGCAGCCAGTGGGGTTGCTCCGAGAGCAGCGTGCTGTGGAACTGCACGGCGCCCTGGCGGCGCAGTTCCGTGAGCGCGTGACGTGGATCAAGGGTGGCCGAGGCGTCCTTGATGACTTCGAAGGGGACGATCTCTCCCTCGGTCACCGGATAGCTTAGCGGAAATAGAAACAACGCCAGCAACGTGGCGACAGCGATCGCAGCTGGAACGAGATAGATTGAAAAGCTCAATAAGAGGGGATGGAGCGCCCTCTGATCGATAGTTTTCCCCGCTTCCATTTCAATATGTATTCAGATGACTAGTCAAACCAGAGGGCAAGTCCGGCATCGCCGGCCGTGAATACCAACTATTGGCACGGGGTTAACCATGCCAAGCTATCCGGCTGAAGCTATACAAGCCCTCAGCCGCCAGCGCTTTTGGATACAGACTATCAGGTACATACCAGACGATACAGGAACGCTGCTTAGGACAGCCGGAGAACACCGGTACTTTGCGGCTTGTTATTGAAATTGAGCGGATGCGGGAACGCCGGAAGATCCGCCATGCCGATGTCGATATCCGGATGCCTGGTATTGAAGAACAGCTCATACAAGGGATGCCCGGCCTCGGCCCAGCGTTTCTGGCCGGACTCCATTTCGTGAGAAAAAACGCGGTGCGGAATGTTCCCGGCATGGCTCATCGGTTGAAATCCCACTCCGGGGAAAACATCCTCGAACATCAACGCTTCGTATTGACGGTCCAGCGGCGAACGAGCGGCAATCACCATCCAGTCCACCCCATGTTCAAGGCACCACATGAACATCGCCTTGAACATCATTATCTTGACCAGGCGCCCCATCCGCTCTTGCGTAACCCCCAGGCGCGTCGCCTCGGCCAGGCTCTTGCCGACAAACTGTAGCGGTAGTTCGACGCTGCCCTCAAGCAACAATGGCCGAAATTCGTTGGTCTGGATCCGCATCGACCCGAGCGCGGTGCCATCGAGCTTGGACTCCGCCAGCAGCACGAACATGCCATCCTCGAAGTCGAACGGCTCGGGCTCGGTCAACTTGCTGGCCAGCGCCGGGACGTGGCGGGCATACGCCGCGTGGCGGATATTGACCGCTTGGCGGATATCGCGTTCGTCTCGCGCAATCCTGACCGTGAACGGTAGCGCCTGAACCTCGGTTCGGTTCGCCTCGGGGATTGCGGAAGTGGCAAAACGGGAGACAATCGGAAGCAGTTCGATGTGGTTGGATTGCAGCATGATGGTTGCTCCTTTTTTAAGGTGGTCGGGTGGTTGAGGACTTCAAATGCAGGTTGCGGCTAAAGGATGCCATTTTTTAGTGAAAATGCATACTATGAAATTGTCTTTATATCGCAGAGCCGGAGGAGGCCATCGACGCGCTGGGATGGGTGGGCAAGTCATTGTCCGTCCAGGAGGATGGGTGGGAATGCAGGTCAACGGCAGTTCCGCGGCCATCCTTGAGGGTAGGCGGGCCGGTTGCCCGGGAAACGCGCGCTGAACGAACCAAGTGGCGGTTCCAAGCCTATCCGCCGATCGGCGAGAGCGGCGATGACCTTTTCTGGTATTCTCGCTGGCAACGAACGTCGCTCAGACCGCACTATCAAGGCCGCCAACGAGGCGGCCATTGCCACTGGCTCGGTGCACGGAGAGGATCGGGAGAAAATGGCCCATTGAGCAATGGGCTTGCCTGGGATCGATGGCGGAGAGGGTGGGATTCGAACCCACGGTAGGTTTGAACCTACGCCTGATTTCGAGTCAGGTACATTAGACCACTCTGCCACCTCTCCGACGGCGCGCATTGTAGCACTTTAACACTGCCAGCACTTGAGGCCGCGGCGACACCCGTTGCTGTCGCCAGGAGAACCGGGGGAGGTCGGGGCATGCGGTCGGGTCTGAGCCTGTTTCTGTTGTTTACGCTGGCCGCGTGCTCACGTGTCAATCCGCCGGAGCAAAGCGGCGAACTGGTTGTCGCGGTGCGCAACGCGCCCGCCTATTACCAAGTGGACGGAGGCAAGGCCAGTGGTTTTGACCACGACCTGGCGGAACTTTTTGCCCGCGAACAGGGTTTGAAGCTGCGCTTCGTGGTCGCCCGCGATCCAGCCGACCTGCAAGCCTTGGTGCTGAACGGCAAGGCGCATCTGGCCACGTCGCTGGCGGTGCGCGACAACCTCCCCGGCCTGAGGTTTACTGCCGCGCTGCGACATCCACGCCAACTCCTGGTAGAACATGCCGACGATCCACCGATCGAGGAAAACGAAGACCTTGCCGGATTAAGCATCGATGTCCTGGCCGGATCGCCGCAAGCCGAACTGCTGCAACAAATGAACGGCAGGACAGCGATCTTTACCCTGAACCTGAAGAGTCATAGCAACGAATTCGACCTGTTCGAGCAGGTCAACTTGCGCCGCAGCGAAATAGTGGCGTCCGACGAGGACCATTTCAGCGTCGCCCAGAACTTCTTCCCCGATATCAAGGTTGCCTATTATCTGCATGACGGTGTCGATTACGCGTGGGGCTTTCCGGCCGACTCCAGCCAATTCGACCAGGCACAGGCATTCATTGAGCGCATCCGCCGGGACGGCACCCTGGCACGCATGATGGATCGCTATTTCGGCCACCTCGACCGCGTCAGCGATGCCGATATCGCCAGCTTCCTGTATCGAACGCAGACCGTGCTGCCCCGCTACCGTGCCGATTTCATCGCCGCCCAGGATGCGACGGGCATCGATTGGCGCCTGCTGGCGGCGTTAGCCTACCAGGAGTCGCACTGGGAGCCTCACGCCACCTCGGCCACCGGGGTTCGCGGCATGATGATGCTGACCGAAGAGACCGCAGACCGGCTGCGCGTCACCAATCGGCTCGACGCCCGGCAAAGCATACGCGCGGGAGGAAAATATCTGGCCGACTTGATCGACCAATTGCCGCCGGAGATCGCCAAACCGGACCGGAACTGGCTGGCACTGGCCGCCTACAACCTCGGCATGGGCCACATGAACGGCGCACGGGCCATCGCCAAGGGGCTGAAACGCGATCCGGGTTCGTGGTACGAAATGAAGCGGGTATTGCCGTTGCTGGCGCGGGAGAAGTACTACCGCCGGTTGAAGAGCGGCCGCGGGCGCGGCGGCGAAGCGGTGATCATGGTCGAGAATATCCGCACCTACTTCGACGTGCTTTCCCGCTT
>JBAYJH010000396.1:0-4063 GCA_041665185.1 Sterolibacterium sp. | reverse complement strand
TTCTGGGGCGAGGACAAGTTCAAGGCGCGCTACACCCACGCCGAACTTTATCGTCAGGTCGCGCAACTGGCGGCAGCCTTGCGCGGCATGGGCGTCGTCGAGGGTGACCGGGTGGCCGCCTATATGCCCAATCTGCCGGAGACGCTGGTGGCGATGTTGGCGACTGCGTCGATCGGCGCCACTTTCAGTTCGGCCTCGCCGGACTTCGGCGTGCAGGGCGTGCTCGACCGCTTTGGCCAGATCAAGCCGAAAGTCCTGATTGCCGCGGATGGCTATTTCTACAATGGCAAGACCATAGCCATCCTGGACAAGGTCGCGGCGGTCGCGGATCAACTGGAGACTCTCGAACGCGTCCTGATCGTCAACTACGTGCACCAAGATCATGATCTGACGAATATCCGCCATGCACTGATGCTTGCCGACTTCGTCGAACCCCACCGCGACGTCGTCGACATCGAGTTTGCCCAACTGCCTTTTTCCCATCCGCTCTACATCATGTATTCATCGGGCACCACCGGCGTGCCGAAATGCATTGTGCATTGCGCCGGAGGCGCCTTGTTGCAGCATCTCAAAGAGCACCTTCTGCATGGAGACGTCAAGCCCGGTGACCGCCTGTTCTATTTCACCACCTGCGGCTGGATGATGTGGAACTGGCTGGTCTCGGGCCTGGCGGCGGGCGCCACGCTGCTGCTCTATGACGGTTCGCCTTTCATCGGCCGCGGCAACGTGCTGTTCGACTATGCCGAGGCTGAGGGCATGACGCATTTCGGCACCTCGGCGAAGTTCATCGACGCGATCGCCAAGATCGGCCTGGAGCCGGCCCGCACGCGTTCTCTGGCGACACTGCGGGTGATGTTCTCGACCGGCAGCCCGCTGGTCGCCGAGAGCTTCGATTATGTCTATCGCAGCGTCAAGCAGGATCTGCAACTCGCCTCGATTTCCGGCGGCACCGACATCCTCTCCTGCTTCGTGCTCGGCAACCCGATCGCCCCGGTCTGGCGCGGCGAGATACAGTGCGCGGCGCTGGGAATGGCAACCGAGGTGTTCGACGAACAGGGCAAGCCGGTGCGTGGCGAGAAGGGAGAGCTTGTCTGTACGCGGCCGTTCCCGGCGATGCCGATCGGCTTCCTCAACGACGCCGATGGCGCCAAGTATCGCGCCGCCTATTTTCAGCGCTTTGCGAATATTTGGTGCCACGGCGATTATGCCGAAGTCACCGAGCATGGCGGCTTCATTATCTACGGCCGCTCGGATGCCACGCTGAATCCCGGCGGGGTGCGCATCGGCACGGCGGAAATCTACCGTCAGGTGGAAAAACTCGACGAGGTGGTCGAGTCCATCGTCATCGGCCAGAACTGGCCGCCGCAGGATCCCAACGATGCGCGCGTGGTGCTGTTCGTCAAGCTGCGCGAGGGACTGCTCCTGGACGACGGCTTGATCCAGCGCATCAAGGATGTCATCCGCGGCAACACCACGGCGCGCCACGTGCCGGCAAAAATCCTCCAGGTCGCCGACATCCCGCGCACCAAGAGCGGCAAGATCGTCGAACTGGCGGTGCGCAACGTGGTGCATGGCGAGCCGGTGACCAACCGCGAGGCGTTGGCCAATCCGGAAGCGCTGGAGCATTTCGCCAACCGCGCGGAACTTCTGGTCTGACGCCATGCTGATGAACGCAGACGAATCGCTGTTGCTGGTGGTCGATGTTCAGGAGCGCTTGCTGCCGGTCATCCACGACTGGCAGCGGCTCCTCGACAACGCGATGTGGCTGGTGCAGTTGGCGCAACACCTGGATGTCCCGGTAATCGCCAGCGAACAATATCCGCGCGGACTGGGTCCGACGCAGGCCGACCTGCGGGCTTTGCTGCCGGCGCAGGGCATCGTCGAGAAACTGCATTTTTCCTGCGTTGCGGCCGGCATGTTCCAGCCGGGCCAAGCCGGAGCGCCGGGGGCGGGGCGCAGCCAGGTTGTGGTATGCGGCATCGAGTCGCACGTCTGCGTGCTACAGACGGTGCTGGACCTGCGTGAGCAAGGCCGCCAGGTATTTGTCGTGGCGGACGCGGTGTCGTCCCGCGATCCCGCCAGCAAGGCACTGGCGCTGGAACGCATGCGCCGCCATGAGATCGAAGTGGTGTCGCGCGAAATGGTCGCCTTCGAGTGGCTGAAGCAGGCCGGCACGCCTATATTCAAGGAGATCAGCAATCAGTTTCTGCGCTGACTGGCGTTAACTTGCACAACCAATCCAAGGGGAAATAGCCATGTATATCGATGACATCGTCGTCGGTCAGTCCGCGAGCCTGGAACGCCAGGTGACGCAGGACGTGATCGACAGCTTTGCAACTGCCTCGGGCGACCACAATCCGGTCCACGTGGATCCCGATTTCGCCGCCGGCACTCTGTTCAAGGGCACCATTGCCCATGGCATGCTGTCCGCCGCCTACATCTCGGCGGTACTCGGCACCCAACTGCCCGGGCCGGGCGCCGTCTACACCGGGCAGTCCCTCAAATTCCGGGCGCCCGTACGCCCTGGCGACACGGTAGTGACGCGCTGCACCGTCAAGGAGATTTTGCGCGACAAGAAGCGCGTGATCATGGATACCCAGTGCAAGGTCGGCGAGACCGTGGTGCTTGAGGGCGAAGCGACCCTGATGGTGCAACCCAGACCCTGAAGAAAGTCCGATTGACAGACGGATTCTTGTCCGCAGCCATTGAGCGGCGGGATGAATTCGGCTATCATTTGAATTTCCCGCTCCTGCTGTTCCATGACCAAATACGTCTTCGTTACAGGCGGTGTCGTGTCCTCGCTGGGCAAGGGCATCGCGGCCGCATCGCTGGGAGCCATCCTCGAATCCCGCGGCATCAAGGTCACCCACCTCAAGCTCGATCCCTATATCAATGTCGATCCCGGCACGATGTCGCCGTTCCAGCACGGCGAGGTCTTCGTCACCGAGGACGGCGCCGAGACCGACCTCGATCTCGGCCACTATGAGCGTTTCACCAGCGCCAAGATGGGCAAGCGCAACAACTTCACCACCGGCCAAATCTATGAATCGGTGATCAAGAAGGAGCGGCGCGGCGAATATCTCGGCAAGACGGTCCAGGTGATTCCGCACATCACCGACGAAATCAAGCTCTACATCAAGCGCGGTGCGGAGGGCGCGGATGTGGCCATCGTCGAGGTCGGCGGCACGGTCGGCGACATCGAGTCCCTGCCGTTTCTCGAAGCCATCCGGCAAATGAGCATCGAGGAAGGCCGCAACAATACCTGCTTCATCCATTTGACCCTGCTGCCTTGGATCGGCGCCGCCGGCGAGCTGAAGACCAAGCCGACCCAGCATTCGGTCAAGGAACTGCGCGAGATCGGCATCCAGCCGGACATCCTGCTGTGCCGGGCGGACCGGCCGGTGCCCGACGACGAGCGCCGCAAGATCGCGCTGTTCACCAATGTCCAGTCCGAGGCGGTGATCTCGGCGGTCGATGCCGCGAGCATCTACATGATTCCGGGCTTGCTGCACGACCAGATGCTCGATGAGATCGTCTGCCACAAACTCGGCATTCTCGCCCGTGCCGCCGATCTGTCGGTGTGGAAAAAGCTGGTGCATGCCCTGGAGCATCCACAGTACGAGGTGGATATCGCCTTCGTCGGCAAGTACGTCGATCTCACCGAATCCTACAAGTCGTTGATCGAGGCGATGCTGCATGCCGGCATCCATACCGGCAGCAAGGTGAACATCCATTACCTGGATTCCGAGGAGATCGAGCGCGAAGGCACGGCCAGCCTCGCCGAAATGGATGGCATCCTGGTGCCCGGCGGCTTCGGCAAGCGTGGCACCGAAGGCAAGATCGCCGCCATCCGCTATGCCCGTGAGAACAAGGTGCCTTATCTCGGCATTTGCCTGGGCATGCAACTGGCGACCATCGAATTTGCCCGTCATGTGGCGGGCCTGGCGGGGGCTAACAGCACCGAGTTCGCCCCCGACACGCCGCACCCGGTGGTGGCCTTGATCACCGAGTGGCTGGATCGCGAGGGGCGCGTCGAGCACCGCGACAACCACTCGAATCTCGG
>JBAYJH010000395.1:0-4074 GCA_041665185.1 Sterolibacterium sp. | reverse complement strand
GCTTCCGGCCGATCATGATGACCACCTTCGCGGCCCTGATGGGTTCGCTGCCGATCTCCCTGGGATTGGGCGCCGGCGCGGAGTTGCGCCAGCCCCTCGGCCTAGTGGTGACGGGCGGCCTGCTGTTCTCCCAGATCATCACCCTCTACATCACCCCGGTGATATACCTGGCGCTCGACCGCTACAGCGGCTCCGGCCCGCTACAGATACAGGACAGCGGAGAGTAACCACCAAAACGCTCAGCTTTCCTTCACGGGTGGCGCGGTCAGGGTGTTGGTTCTTACGGCAACCTTCTTCCCTTTGGCGTATGCCACAGCTTCATTCAATCCGCGCGCAGGCGCTGCGCTCAGGACTCGAAGTCCTGGACGCAATACAGCTTGCGCACCGCCACCGCGCTATGCCAGGCGCAGGGCGTCTGGTGCGGCACAAACACGCAGTCGCCCTGGCCGAAAACGCCGGCATGTCCGCTCCCATCGGTCAGCGTGACGCTGCCGTCGAGGATATACATCAGCTCATTGACGCGATGCGGAACCTGTTTGCGGGTATAGGGCGTGGAATCCCAGATGCCGACCCGCATCCGCCCTGGTTTGTCGGAGCATTCCGGATTTTGGCGGCACCGCGGCTCGGCGCTGAGGAGAACGTCGGCAGCCGGTGGTGGCGAAGGCGCAAGCTCCGCCGCCAGATTCACCCGCTGCAGCATCGGTGCAGGCACGGTGGCCGAGACGGCGCAGAAGATCCAGTTCGCTTCGCTCTCGGCATGCATGCGCACGGCGCTGCCGCGGCCGATGACGGCGGCTTCGCCGGCGGCGATGCGCAGGGTCGTATCTGAGTCATCCAGAATCAACACGCCTTTGTCGACGATGATCAGTTCCGTATGCGGAAATTCGTCCTGCTTGAGCGAGCCACCCCAGGTCACGCGCCCCACCGACATGCCGTCGGCACCCGACCAGGCGAAGAGGCGTTGTGCCGCGAGGGGATCGCCGGCGCCGAGATTTCCTGGCGTGAACCGTGTGTCGGCAGGTGCCGCGCCGGCGCGGCTGAGGGTGATGAAGGAATTCATGTGGAGATCGTCTATGTGTGAGAGGGATATCGGATGAACGTTCTTTACGCGGCTGTTGCCACGCGGCCGATGTCGAACACGTCAATCGGCGTCGTGGTCTGGCCGGTGGCTAAGAGTTCCGCCACCAGGGTTTCGGCGCAACGCGCTCCGGTCGGACCGGCGCCGATGACGAATACGCGTGGTCCGGCCATGTCGTTCCCGGTTGCCACGTGCTGATGTCCGGCGGCTTCCTTTCTCACGCCTGCCTACCGTCCCAGCAATTCGTTCGCCGAATGATGACAGAGTATCTCCCTGCCATCTGAGAGCGTGTGCCTCGGTGCGGCGGTCGCATTGCACACGCCGTCGATGCGCGCCGGGCAGCGCGCCGCAAAACTGCACAAGGCCGATATGTCGGTCCCGCTGGAAGCGGCGCCAGCCGCGCCCATGGCCGGCAGCGGCCGCGCCGCGCCGACTTGCTCCAGCCAGCCGCAACGCAGTTCGGGCACCGAGGAAATCAGCAACTCGGTGTAGGGATGGAAGGGCGGCGCCATGAGTGCCTGCCGGCTTCCCGATTCGACCTTGTGGCCGGAAAACAGCACCACGATTTCGTCGCAGACGGCGCGCACCGTCGAGATGTCGTGGCTGATGAACAGGTAGGACACTTTAAGCTCGCGGCGGAGGTCGGCCATCAAGTCGAGTATCGCCGCGCCGACCACGGTATCGAGAGCGGATGTCACTTCGTCGCAGAGGATCAGTTCCGGCTCGGCGGCGAGTGCCCGGGCCAGGTTGATGCGCTGCTTCTGTCCGCCCGATAACTCCCCCGGATAGCGCGTGGCGATTTCGCCGGGCAGACGCACCAAATCAAGCAACTCGGCGATGCGCCGGGCGCATTCGGCGCCACGCAGATCGCGATAGAAGGCCAGGGGCCGCGACAGGATGCGCTCGATGGTGAGCGAGGGGTTGAGCGCGGTATCGGCATTCTGGAAGACGATCTGGACCCGCCGCAACTGTTCGCGCGTCCGCCCGGCCAGCGTCGCCGCCAGCGGCTGGCCGTCGAACAGCACGCGTCCGCGCGACGGCGCGATCAAGCCGGCGATGACGCGCGCCAGCGTACTCTTGCCCGACCCGGACTCGCCGATCACGCCCAGGGTGCTGCCGCGCTTGATCGCCAGGTTGATGTCGTCGAGCACCGGCGTCCCGCCATAGCCGGCCACCAGACCTTCGATCGCCAGCAATGGCGCCGGCGCCTCGGCGACCGCCGCCGGCAGGCTCTGGCGCAGGCGCGGCACGGCCGCCGCCATCAATGTCTGGGTGTAGGCATCCGCCGGCGCACCGAGTATCTGTCCCGTCGCCCCGGTCTCGCGGATCTCGCCATGGTTCAGCACGACGATGCGATCGGCCATCTGCGCCACCACCGCCAAGTCGTGCGAGACATACACCGCCGTGGCGCCGCGTTCCTTGATGACCTTCTTGAAGGCGCGCAATACGTCGATCTGGGTGGTCACGTCGAGAGCGGTGGTCGGCTCGTCGAAGATCACCAGGACCGGGTCGGTGATCAGCGCCATCGCCGCCATCACCCGCTGGAGCTGGCCGCCGGACACCTGGTGCGGATAACGCCGGCCGATGTTCTCGGGATCCGGCAGGCTGAGGGAGCGAAATAGCGCCACCGCCTTCTCTTCGGCGGCCGAACGCGTCATCAGGCCGTGCAGCAAGGCCGGCTCGATCACCTGGTCCATCAGCGATATCGCCGGATTGAAGGCGGCGGCAGCGCTTTGCGCGATATAGGTGATCTTGTCGCCGCGTACCCCGCAAAGCTGGGCGTCGTCCAGGGACAGAATATCGACGTCGCCAACCTGGATCGAGCCGCCGCTGATACGGCAGCCGCTGCGGGTATAGCCCATCAGCGCCAGGGCGATGGTCGTCTTGCCTGAGCCGGACTCGCCGATCAGCGCCAGCACCTCGCCTTGGGGAATCGAGAAGCCGGCGTCGGCGACGATCGCCACTTCCTCGCCGCGATCGTTGCGGGTGACCACGCGCAGGCCGGAGACACGCACCAGGTCGGCCATCTCAGGGCTCCCCGGCGTTGCGCCCGCCGGCCCTGGGCAAGCTGTCGATCAGCAGGTTCACGCCTATGGTCAGCATGGCGATGGCCAAGGCCGGCATCACCACGGCCGGCGCGCCTTCGCCGAGACCGGAAATATTTTCGCGCACCAGCGAACCCAGGTCGGCGTCGGGCGGCTGCACCCCCAGCCCGAGAAAACTCATGCCGCTCAGCAGCAGCACCACGAACATGAAGCGCAGGCCGAAGTCGGCGAGTATCGGATGCAGCATGTTCGGCAGAATTTCGACGCAGGCGATGTAAATACGCCCTTCCCCGCGGACCCGTGCGACCTGGACGTATTCCATGGTGTTGAGATTCACCGCCAGGGCGCGGGCAATGCGGAACGCGCCGGGCAGGTAGCTGAGTGCCGCCGTGAACAGCAACAGCGGTACCGAGGAACCGAAAGCGGCCACCATCACCAGCGCGAAAATCTTGCTGGGAATCGAGATCAGCGTATCCATCGCCCGGCTCATCAATTCATCGATCCAGCGTCCGCTCACCGTCGCGAACAGCGCCAGGCTGGTTCCCAGGCTGCTGGCCGCCAGCGCCGCCGCAAATGCCAGGCCGACCGTATAGCGCGTGCCGTACAGCACCCGGCTAAGCATGTCGCGACCCAGATAATCGCTGCCCAGCGGAAACGCCAGGCTCAGCGGCGCGAACACGTCCTCGGCGACGATCGCGCCGACCTCATAAGGTGCGACCAGCGGCCCGAACAGGGCCAGCAACAGCCAGAACGCCACCAGTCCCAGGCCGATGCGGCCGGACAGCGAGCTTGCCTTCAGGAAGTTCCCGAGCCAGCGCATCATCCGTGCCGCAACTTCGGGTTGGAGACGATGGCGCACACGTCGGCGATCAGCACCAGGGAAAGGTAGACGGCGCAGAAAATCATGGCACAGGCCTGCAACAGCGGCATATCACGGCTGGTGACGGCATC
>JBAYJH010000394.1:0-4081 GCA_041665185.1 Sterolibacterium sp. | reverse complement strand
TACTTCTATCCGCAACTCTCGGTCTATGGCACCAGCGTCTCCGGTCACGCCGGTGAGGGCGTACTCAGTCTGGAGGCGGCGTATTACGACTCGCGCCAGGATCGCTCGGGTAGCGACTTCGCGGTGCCCAACTCGCAGACCCGTCTGCTGACCAGCTACCAGATTCAACCGGTGGAGGATCTGTCGCTGAGCTTCCAGTATTACGCGGAACGGATGCACGATTACGAAGCCTATCGTGCCGCATTGCCCGCCGGCTTCCCCGTTGACAAGCGCTGGAGCCAAACGGTCACTACACGGCTGACGCAGTTCTTCCTGCATCAGACGCTGCGCCTGTCCGTCTACGCTTCCTACAACGCCGGCAACGGCGACCACTTCGTGAACCCGGAGTTGCGCTACAGCTTCACGGACAGGATATGGGGGGCGGTCGGCGCCAACCTCTTCGGCGGCAAGCCATGGGGACAGTTCGGGCAGTTGTCGCGCGACGACAATGTGTATCTGCAAATGCGCTATGAGTTTTAGGTCGGGCAGTTCTCTGCGAAAGAGTCTGTTCGCCGTATTTGCTGCGTTCACCACACTGACGAGCACATGCCACGCCGTCGAGGACATCGCCTGGCGTCACAGCGCCGCGCAGGGCGGCGTGATCCTGAGCGCCAACCCGCTGGGGGCCGCACAGCGCACCGCCTTCTATCTCGCCCGAGGTTTTTCCGAGCCGACCATCAAGCCCTATGCGCACGCCTGTGGCTTCTCATTCGGCATGCGCAATACCGGTCCCGGACCGGTACGCACCACGCTTGCAGACTGGCAGGCAGTCGGTACCGGTGGCCGGCGTGTGCGTCTGCGTCTGCCGGCCGAATGGGACACGCAATGGGCCAAAGCGCAGGTGCCCGAAGCGGCGCGCATCGCCTTCCGCTGGGCGCAGTTCCAGGCCGAGAACAGCTTCGAAGCGGGCGACTGGATCATGGGCATGGCGACGCTGGACGCGCCGCTGCCCGGTAATTTCCGTCTTGTTGCCCGTTACCATGACGAAAAGGGAGAACATGAAGTCGTTATCGACAAACTCGCCTGCGCCAATGACTGAGCGTCGCGGCTTTCTCGCCGCTGCCACTGGCTTTGCGCTGCTGGCTGCTTTGTCCACGGTTCGCGCACAAGGCAGGGGCATGTCGGCCGTGACCGCCTTATCGCCAGCGCCGAGTCTTGCATTGCCGGACATAGATGGCAAGACCGTCGACCTGGCCAGTTATCGTGGCAAGCTGGTACTGGTGAATTTCTGGGCCACCTGGTGCCCTCCCTGCCGCAAGGAATTTCCCTCGCTCGGGCGCGTGCGCAAGATATTCACGCCATCCGAGTTTGAAGTGCTCGCGGTCAACGTCGGCGAAGATCCGGAGACGGTGTTTTCCTTCACAGGCACGTCCGATTTCCCGGTACTGTTCGACCGCGACGCGCAGGCTATGGCGCGCTGGCCAGTAAAGGGACTGCCCACTACTCTGGTAGTCGACCGCCAGGGTCGCTTGGCGTTGCGCGCCGTTGGCGGGCGCGAATTCGACGATCCGGCCATCGTTACTCAACTCATGGAACTACTCAAACAAGGGAGAACATGATGGTCGAGGGCCTTTCTACCCGTTGCGTGCATGCCGGCGAGATAGTTGATGCGCACGGTTCGCCGCACACGCCGATCTACAACACCACGACCTTCAAGTTTCCCTCCACCGCCGACCTGCTCGACGTGGTCGAGGGCAGGAGGCCCGGTAGCCTCTACACGCGCTACGGCCTCAACCCGACCATCCAGGCGCTGGAAGCCAAGCTCGCTAGCCTCGAAGGGGCAGAGATGGCCTGGGCCTTTTGCTCAGGCATGGCGGCCGAAGCGGCACTGTTCTTTACGCATGGCCGCGAGGGCATTGTTTGCCTGGGCGATGCCTATGGCGGCACGCTGGAGCTTCTCGGCGACCAGATCAGAATGTTCGGCGTACGCACCCATCTGCTGCTCGGCAGCGAACATGAACTCGCCGAGAGCCGCCTCGCCGACGGTTGCGGTCTAGTCTTCCTCGAAACGCCGACTAATCCGACACTGGAAGTGCTCGACATCCGCCGCATCGCCGACATGTGCCATCGTCACGCGGCCTTGTTGGCGGTCGACAGTACCTTCGCGTCGCCGGTCAATCAGTCGCCGCTGGCGCTCGGCGCCGATTTCGTGGTGCACAGCGCAACCAAGTATCTAGGCGGCCATTCCGACATCACCGCCGGCGTGCTAGCCGGCCGCAAGGATTTCATGATGCCAATCTGGGCCTGGCGCAAGAACCTCGGCTCGATGATCGCCCCCGAAACGGCGGCCCTGCTGTCGCGCAGCCTGCGTACGCTGGTGGTCCGCGTCGAGCGGCAAAACCGCACGGCGCAGGCGGTGGCCGAGGCGATGGCCCGGCACCCGCAGGTGGTCCGCGTGTACTATCCGGGCCTCCCGAACTTCTCTGGGCACGAATTGGCCAAGGCGCAGATGCAAGGCTTCGGCGGCATGGTGAGCATCGAAGTCAAGGGCGGCGGCGAGGCGGCCACGCGCGTCGCCGACCGCTTGAAACTCTTCGCTCTGGCGCCCAGTCTCGGTGGCGCCGAGAGTCTGGTCACACAGCCCTGTACCACCACGCATCATGGATTATCGGTCGAGGAGCGGGCACGACGCGGCATTTCGGATGCTTTGCTGCGTCTCTCGATCGGATTGGAAGACGCGGCCGACCTGGTTGCCGATCTGGAACAGGGGCTGGCGTGAATCGCCCGATCTACCTCGACTACAACGCGACCACTCCGGTGGCCCCGGAAGTGGCGGCTGCCATTCGCCTGTGGCTGGAGGAACAATTCGGCAACCCATCGTCGTCCCACCTCTACGGACAACTCGCAAAGCAAGCAGTCGCCCAGGCACGCAGCCATGTTGCGGCGCTGATCGGGGCACAGGCCGACGAAATCGTTTTCACCGGCAGCGCAACGGAAGCGAATAACCTGGCTCTGCTCGGCATCGCCCGGGCTCTCGGAAACCAGAAGCGCCATATGATCATCAGCGCGGTCGAACATCCCGCCGTCATGCAACCCGCGCTGCATCTGCGGCAAATCGGCTGGGACGTCGCAATACTGCCCGTCGACACCACAGGACGTGTCAACGTAACCGACGTAGCAGCAGCGCTGCGGCCTGATACTGCCCTGATCTCGGTGATGCATGCCAACAACGAAGTCGGGACGATTCAGCCGGTCGCTGAGATCGCTGCCTTAGCGAAAGCGAACGGCACGTTGATGCACACCGATGCCGCACAATCGGCTGGCAAAGTGGAAATCGACGTGGCGGCGCTTGGGGTCGACCTGCTGACCTTGGCCGGCCACAAATTCTATGCACCCAAGGGTATCGGAGCGCTCTATGTTCGGCGTGGCGTAGCGATCAAGCAAATCCTGTTCGGCGCTGACCAGGAGCACGGCCGGCGCCCGGGAACAGAAAACGTTCCATACATAATCGGATTCGGTGAGGCAGCGAAGTTGGCACACGAGCGATTGCCTGCAGCCACGAGGCATCTCGGTGAACTGCGCGACGCCCTGCACCGTCTGTTGCTGGACGCCGTGCCGGTCCTGTTGCTCAACGGTCATCCGGAGTATCGCCTGCCGAATACTCTCCACGTCTCGTTTCCCGGTGTATCTGGCCGTGATCTGCTGGCAGCGGCAGCAAACGAGGTAGCCGCGTCTGTCGGCTCGGCCTGCCATTCAGATGCCGACGCAGTCAGCGGCGTCCTCGCCGCGATGGATTGCAGTCCGGCGCGCGCACGCGGCGCCGTGCGGCTGTCAGTCGGCATGCACACCACGATCCCGGAGGTAGAAAGAGCGGCCGCCGCCCTGTCGGATGCGTTTGCGCAAATCGGCAGTGGACGCAGACCCTGAAGCACAGAACATTCATCGCTGTGGCTGGGTTCGTGTCCCATCGGCCGTCCGAAGAGTGCGCAAACTAGCCCCTGCTGGCTACACTTTGAGCCATCCACGCTTGGAGGCGTGATAGGCAGCGAATCCGAATACCACCGCGATCCCGACATTCAAAACTGCAAATGCCGCCGTCGCC
>JBAYJH010000393.1:0-4100 GCA_041665185.1 Sterolibacterium sp. | reverse complement strand
TGTGCTCAAGGGCGGCGATCTGGAAATCGACCAGCGGCACCGGCTCGGAGGGGTTGCTGATTTTGAACACGTAGCGCGTGCCGTCGGCGGTTTCCACGGCGCAGTTCTGGTCGCGCTCGCCGGCCAACGTTTTGACGCTGCCGTCGATGCCGTAGAGGCGCGCCACCAGCGCCTGCACCTCGGCTGGCGCCAAGTCGGGCGCTGCGGTGCTCAGGGCCGCAGCCTCGGTCGGACACCCATCAGGCGTTTTCCCCTGGATCACAGGGCGGGAGTTCAGGCCGCGCATCAGTGTCCGAGCAGTGCAGGAAGCCGACGAATGTCGGTCAAGCGGCTCACGCCGTATTCGCTCGACGTGCCGTAACAATCGAAGCTGATAAATTTTGGTTCAAATACCATGGGTCTACGCACTGCGTTGAGATGGAATAAGTCTAGCGTTGTCCGCCTTACAGGAGATGCCATATCCCAGCGGAACCAAGCAGATTCTTTGTCAATCCGGAGGGGGTCTGGCATGTTTGGTGGTGTTGTTCGGGGGGAGCTGAACCACACTACTTGGGTCGAATTGGGCACGCTGCCGGCGCGGAGCATCACGCGATTGGCCGCTTTTTTCGGCTTCAGAAGGTCAAGTTCTCCACCCATGGGACGGTGACTGTGTTCCCGTTCCAGCCGATCCTATGCCTCACATCGCGGCAGCGCTGAAGCGGCAATGCCGTGATGACCTCTCGCTCATCAAAAACCTGCTGGAACACGAGCGGCAGTTCATCATGCCCGATCGCCCGATCTCAATTGTGCTTCAGTTCAAACTTAACCACGGCGCCATGGCTGTCGTCACAGCACCTTTACAAAATATGGGTATCCGTATTTCGTGATTGATATGCCGAGAACATTGCGCTTTGCAACATTTAGCGGCAATTGTTGAGGGGCGTCAGTTTTGCTGGCTGACTCAGTTGTGCCCATTGCCGCCGTTCGCACCGGTAGAGGTTCAACGGCAGGTAACGGAGTGGATCAGTCGGACGACCATCACCGCCGCCGATGATGGCCGCATTTGCCGCTGTTAGATCTTGACGAAGTTGTTCATCGCCAGTGCGCCGAAGGGCAACTCCATCAGTGGGCCGCCAACATCAAGGGAGCCAAGATCAACAGGAAAATACCCGGCGGTTTCGAGTAGCTTGCGAACTTCGCCTTTGGCTGCGGCATCGTCACCCGAATAGAACAAGGTGCGTCGGCCTCCCGCGACTTCCGGCTCCGTCAGTACGGCGGCGCCCAGATGATTGAACGCCTTTACCACGCGAGCGCCGGGGACCATTTCACGGAACACGGCGCTCGAATACTTGCCGCCCAGATCGATCGCCTTGATGCCGAAGGTGGCTAGCGGGTTGCTGGGATCCTTGGCGTCCGGAGAATCGGGGTCAAGGAAGAGGACCGGATTGGTGGCATCGATCACGATGCGATTATTCCAGGCGGGCAGGCCGCTCAGCAATGTCCCGAGGGCGACCCAAGGCACAGCGACAAGCACGATATCCGCACGTGCGGCCTCGTCGATCGTACCGGCCGTAATCGTGGGCCCCAACTCCGCGACCAGCTTCGCCATGGATGCAGGCCCGGATTTATTGGCGATAGTTGCCGCAATGCCTTTGCTGGCAAGCGCGCGGGCAATGTTGGAGCCGAGGGCGCCAGAACCGATAATGGCGATCTTCATGATGTGTCCTTTCGATGGGTAAGAGAGTTGTCTTGCTGGGGTGAACTTTAGGTATTTCCATCTTCTAGCGTTAGTGGCGATCAACTAGAATCACTTTCAATGCTTAATTGAAAGTGGTGTCATGGAAACCCTAGCCAATCTGGAATCCTTCGTACGCAGCGCCGAGAGCGGAAGTTTCTCAGCAGCGGCTCGCCGGCTGGCGCTGACGCCGGCGGCGGTCAGCCGAAACGTCGCGCAGTTGGAACGCAACCTCGGCGTACGGCTATTCCAGCGCAGCACTCGCGGACTGACCCTGAGCGAAGCAGGTGAGCGCTTCCTGCGCTCAGTACAGGGCGGTCTCGACAGTATCCAGGGAGCGATTGCCGACATCACGGTGAATGCCGGACAGCCAGCCGGGGTGCTCAAGCTGAGCGCCTCGCCTGGTTTTGGGATGGATTACTTGCTGCCGCTGATGCCTGCCTTCCGCGATCGTTATCCCGCGGTGACGACGGATTGGCTTTTCGATAATCGTCCGGTCGACCTTATCGCCGGCGGGTTCGATGCGGCCATTGGCGCTGGTTTCGAGCTACCGCCCGGAATGGTGGCGCGCGAGTTGGGGCGGATACACCTGGTTGCGGTGGCCACGCCGGCCTTTCTGAGCGGCAAACGGCGCCCCAAGGATCCGACCGGACTTGCGGAACTTGACGGGGTGGTAATGCGCTCATCGCAAAACAATCGCGTGAGCACGCTCGTTATGCGCAACAGTGCCGGCGCCACAATGGCGGCGGTTCAAAAGCCGGTAATGATCGTAAACGATCCGGATGCGGTCTATCGCGCGGTACTGCTGAGCCTCGGCGTCGGCCTAGTTGCGGTACCGCATGCCGCCCCACATTTGAAAGACGGCACGTTGGAGCGGTTGCTAACGGATTGGCATTGCGATATTGGACCCATCTCGTTGTACTTCACGAGCCAGAAACTGCTGCCAGCCAAAACGCGCGCATTTGTCGATTTCATCACTGAGGCGTTTCGGGCGCAGAAGCTGGCGCAAATCCTGTCGGTGAGAACTCGGGCAAACAGCAACAAGGTTTGACGCGCACGACACTGTCAGTCCGGTTTAGGGATGAAGCCGCCGATTGAATGACAGCTATGCTGAATCGACCACCGGCAAGATATGGCCGAACTCGGACCGATGTCCAATATTCCATGGACATTGTGCATTGCAGAACGCAAAATCAATCATGGAATACGGATACCCCAAAATATCTTCGCAGAAACCGACATCGCTCAGGGCCGCCCGTTACCATTTTTGCACCAAGGGATGATGTTCTGTATGTGCGCATGCAAACGCGGGTGGATTTAGACGATGACGAAGCGCCCGTGTTGTTTGATGACGTGCTGATTCAACGGCGGCACAATGCGCTACAGGAGGCTCGGAATCGCACATTTTCCACCTTCCTTGGCACCAGGTTCGGCACCAATCCGACGCTACTTTCTTTAGCATGGACGTACCAACCGACCAATGCTCGTTTTCACATGTCAAAGCTTCTTGTCCCCTTCAACTTCGACCAACTCGGCGAGCCTCGTGAATATCGACCACCGGCGGATCGTGTCATTGAGGGTGATATCGTATGCCGCAGCTGGGATGTCGATACTGCGAAAGATGGCAAAGTCCGAGCAGGGGTATTCGAGTCCACTGTGGGCGTAAACCACTCCATCAAGGGCGAGACATGGGAGTTCTGCCTGATCTTGTCGGGTGTGGTGGAGATTACGGAGCAAGGTCAGCCACCGTTGACCTTCCGGGCTGGCGACTGCTTCATCATGAAGCCCGGCTACATCGGCACGTGGCGCACCATCGAAACCGTGCGCAAGGTATGGGTCACCGCCTGACGAAATGGTTGAAGAGGCCGGATCAAGCATGATGCTGCACCAACTACAGACGCCATGCCTGGTCCTCGATGCCGTGCGCATGGAGCGCAATGTTGCGCGTCTGCGCGCGCGGGTGGCCGATCTGGGTGTCAGGCTGCGGCCCCACCTCAAGACAGCCAAGTCGGTCGAGGTCGCGCGCCGCGTGATGGACTCGCCGCGCGGCCCGGCCACGGTCTCGACACTCAAGGAGGCGACGCTGTTCGCTGCCGCAGGTGTTCGCGACATTCTCTATGCTGTCGGTATTGCGCCAGGCAAGCTTGCGCAGGTGCTTGCGTTGCGCGCCGAAGGCATCGACTTAATGGTCGTCCTCGACACCGTGGCGCAGGCCGAAGCCGTTGCAACTGCTTCGCGCGAGTCCGGCGCGCCCATTCCCGCGCTGATCGAAGTCGACTGCGATGGCCATCGCTCGGGAGTGCTGCCCGGCGATGCGGACGCCCTGGTGGCAATCGGAAAGGCACTCGGACGAGGTGCCTTGCTGCGCGGCGTGTTGACCCATGCC
>JBAYJH010000392.1:0-4121 GCA_041665185.1 Sterolibacterium sp. | reverse complement strand
GGATGGCTTGCGGCAGCGCGCCGGGAGCATGCTCCCGTTTCGCCGCGGCAACTTTTCCGGCCATGGCGGTCAGGCGATCCGCAGTGGATAGACTGCCATCTTCCATGAACCGGTCCAGTGCGGCATTCCACGCCGATCCGAGTTGCCTCTGCTGGTCCGGATTCGGCGAGGCCAGGTATGCCAGCAGGTCGCCGGAGTAGTTGGCGATCAGGTCGAAGTTGTCGCGGGCCAGTTTGGGATTGCCGAGCAGCGTCAGCACTTGACCGATGGCGCCGTCCTCCGGGCTGGTCATTGATCCTTTTGCGGTGGCTTCGGCGACCAGGGCCCGCAGCGCAAAGCGCGCGGAAATATCCTCGGCCGTGGGTCGGCTGGCCACGGCCAGGCGTTTCAAGGTGGCGGCGAGCCCCTTCGCCGACAGCAGTTGCTGTTCGTCGGTGTCCCACGAGTAGTAGGCCAGCAGCCGCCAGTCATCGTTGCTCAGGGCCGGGGCATCCGCCAGGGCTGATTGAAGCAGCTCCTTGATCGGCCTTGTTGCATTGATGCCTATGCTCAACACCTGCATGTAGCGCTCGGCGTCGACTTCGCCGGGTAGCCGGGTAATTTCTTCGCCACTGGGCTTGAACAGGATCATGGTCGGATAGCCGCGTACCTTGAAACGCGCACCCAGTTTTTGCGCGCCCGGGCTGTCCCCATCGATGTAGACCGGCAGGAAAAAACGCGACTTTTCGATGAAATCCTGGCGGTTGAATATGGTCGCCTTGACCTGGTTGCAGGGCGGGCACCAGCGCGCTCCCCAATAAAGGAAGAGCGGTTTATTACCAGCTCTGGCGGCCGCGAAGACGCTGTCGACCGAGCCTTTTTGCCAGTCGATCGCATGGTCGGTAGGCGTTTTCGCCGAAGCGCTTGCCGCGGCTGCGGCCGTGGCCGGCCATGCCGTCAGCGGCAGCAGAAGGGTCAGGCAGGCCGCCATCTTGGCCAGGGTTCGGTGCGAGCTTGCAGGCATGGAGTTCTCCGGGAGATCCTCCGGCGGTTGGCCGCCGGGTTGGCTGGCAATGGGGGTGCCACTTATCGCTTATCTTAGCAGAGTAGCCATAGCCCGGTCACCGGATCGCATAGACGATGCTCAGTTTCACTGGATGCCGGCGACGAGTGAAGGTAGCTCGGACATCTGGCGAAAGACCCGATGGGCACCGGCGGCCAGGAGCCTGTTGTCGGCTGTGCCCTCCGCGAAGCCGTAGACGCGCATGCCGGCGGCCAGCGCCGCAGCTACGCCGCTTGCGCTGTCTTCGACGACCAGGCAGGCAGAAGCTTGCACGGCAAAGCGGCGAGCCACAAAGAGAAAAAGATCGGGAAATGGCTTCCCGCGTGGCACATCGGCCGAACTGAACATTCGCCCCTCGAAGCGCGAGAGCAGGGAGGTAATGCCCAAGGTCTTGCGCATCTTCTCGTGGGGTCCGTTCGACGCGATGCAGTAGGGGATGGGGATCCGATCCAGGGCGGTTTCGATACCGCGCACCGGCTTGAGCTCCGCCTCCATGGCAGCGAACGTCCGGTCACGATAGTTGGGCACAAAGTCGTCGGGCAACGGCGCCCCGAGAAGCTCGGCGACAAGCTCAAGCGTGCGGGCGAAGGTGTGCCCGGTAAACTTCCTAGCGACTTCTTCGGCTTCGATGGTGGCGCCCAAGTCATTCAGCATCTTGGCGAGCACGCGGGTGGTGATGGACTCGCTGTCGACGACGACTCCGTCGCAGTCAAGTATCAGCAGTTCGAATGGGGAGAGGAGGAGACTTGTCTGACGCATCTACCGGATCGTTGATTCGAAGAAATCCAAGGTTCTTAGGTCTTTGATTGTGCGCACCGTCCTACTTGGTTGAATCACTTTCCTTAGGCCAGGCCCTTCGGTGTCACGAGTGATTGCCCAGTCGGAGATTACCGTGTCGGTGGATAGTTGATCGATAGTCGAGAACACAATCTTCCCTGACACCTTGAAAGTTGCAAGGCGCCCGCCACGTTCGATGGCATTGAGGTCATAAACAATAACCGAGTCCCTCCCGCGGATGGCACTGCCGGTTACGTTAGTGACGCCCATTCCCAAATTGTTGCCCGCGGGTAGAACATACGAAAACTGAGTTGTTGTGAGATTGACTTCGCAAGGGTGTTTGATTTGACGCGTGAGAAGAGAAAGCATGACCCCGACGGGCATATCCAGCATAAAAAAGGGTGAAGGGCCGGTCAGTTCCGAAGAGGTAAGGCCGCGGTACAAAGACGTACCGCCATTGAGTTGATACATTTCCTTTGTTTCCGCTACGCTCTCTACCCTTGCGTAAAGCGCATCGGTGTAACGTGTAAGTGTGAGCGTACCTGCGTTTCCAAAGGTGAGTGAAACTGTTGAGAAATCTTTCCAGTCGAGTTGATCTGGACAGCCAAGCACAATGCCCGGTACTGACACAAGTAGAAGTGCGAAAAACTTCCTCATTAAGCACATGGCTTTGACGTCCAATGCGGCGCTAAGGGGCTGCGGGTTTTTGCGCAGTCCCGCTTGACTGCAGGGCTGGGCATCACTTCGCTTTCTCCATGATCTTCCTGATTCGCTCAAGTTCTTCCACAACTGGATCGAGTTCTCCCTCGGTGCCAATGTATGGCCTCAGATCGATTCGGTTCACTTCAGCAACTTCTTTCTCAAGAAACTCATATGTGGCCGTAACGTTGAACTGCGTAGGGCAAATATCAGGCTGCACGTTCTCGCCAAAAATGACCCAACCCTGAGCAAGAGCAATGAGTAGTTCGGCTCCGGGTGGAAAACTATCGATGGGGATCGAGAACGCGCTCATGGTCCGAAGGTTTTTCCCTGTCTTTTCACCAAATTGAAAAAAGTCATGGTTAAGGGTGAGACGGAGGTTTTGCGCACCGATTCTTCCAGTGTTTTTCACGCGAAGATAGAGGATTGGGGTATTGGGTCGAATGAAAGGCGCAGCAGTAACGTACGGGCGCAACATCGCTTCTGATTGATCGCGCATGGCCGCCACTGAGGCCTCGCTCGATTTCGCCATCCGATGCGTCAGGTAGGCATAGATGGCAGTGATGAACGCGAGAATGGCGGTAAGGTATTCAATTACCATGCGGCCTCCTGTGATGCCCAACGTTAATTTACGCGGGAGTCTCTGGTGCCGGTGAATTGACAACCCCCGGCTCCTTGCCTCCTTTGGCCGTGGTAGCTCGCAACGCCTTTGAGGCTGCCCTTGCGATCTTCTTTCGCGCCTCCTCGGCTTTCTCTCCCTCGATTACCTCGCGCTTGATAACTTCGGTGGTTAAGACTGATTTAATCTGATCGATGTCGATACGGACGTCAGGGGATACACGGCGCAACTCTCGGCGGAGGACTTCTAAGACAGGATCGGTCTGGAGCATGGCCCCAATGAAGAAACGTGACAGAGCTTGTCGTTGAGTGTGGTACTCGCCAAGAACAGAACGTTGCCAGCCCTCCTTGCACCACAGGTAAAGGAGTTCTATGTCATGGTCTGAGCGTGCGTTAAGTGCCGAAAAGTCGATATCGACAACCAACTCCTGTTCGATCGGTTTGGCAAAGACCAAGTGATACACACGCCAGCAGACACCGTTGGTGAGCAGTACCCATTCGACACCTTGGTTCGCGGCGTAATCGATGGCCTGCTTGACGTGTTGGTCCTTTAGGTCGAGACCAATTGCCTTCACCTCGATAAGTGTTTGGAGAACACCATCAATCTTTGTGGCGAGATCGCAGTAGGTGCCCCGAATGGAAAACTCAGATGTGAGTTCGGCGTACTTGTCGTACCCAAAGATGTCACTCAGCATGTCTTTGATGATCGTAACAGTATCAGCCTCACCGACATCTCGTGCTTTGGCAGCGGCGAGAATAGGCTGGTACCGTTTAATACCGCCGACCAAACGTTCTACGACCTTCTTCGGAATACTTGCCATCTCTTCCTCCCAATAGTGTGATTAGTGGTGGCTATGAAAATGCCCAACGAATGAAAGGGACTTCCCCGTCCCGAGGTTGCGGCGGAAGCCGCGTACGGCATCGAGTGCCATGATGGAGTTTTCGCATCTCATCAAAACCACGAAAGGGGAAGTCAATGAACATT
>JBAYJH010000391.1:0-4126 GCA_041665185.1 Sterolibacterium sp. | reverse complement strand
GGCTACGGCCCGGGCACTGCCAACGCTGTGGCCGGACTGAGGTCGCAGGACGCACGTCTGGGCGAGCTGATTTCCGCACTCCGGTTCAACGGCATGGACAGCACGACCAATATCGTCGTCGTGTCCGACCATGGGCATACCAGCGTTTCCGGCCCGCTCAGCCTGTATCCACTGCGCGCGATCACGCCGTCCGCCACATTGCCTAACGGCACTCCGGTAAACGGTTCGACCAGCGGCACGACCACTGCCACGCTCGGTGCGGCAAGCGCCAACGGTTACTCGTTCTCCGGGGATGTGCGCTCTGCCGACCTGCTGACCTATCGCGGCTTCAGTGCCTACGATGGCAGCGGGTGCACGACCTCCGCGATGTATGGCCTTAGTGCAAGCGGCGTCCCGACCGTTCCCGTCAACATGGACGCCACGGGAGCGCTGTGCGGAACCGCCAACACCAAGTACCAGGCGATCAGTTCGACCTTGCCCGCCCCGGTTGCCAAATTCACCGTACCAGCCCCCGGAAGCCTGCCGGCAAACGGCATCGTGGTTGCGGCAAATGGCGGCTCCGACTACTTCTATGTTCCGGGACACGACGCCACCACGGTGAAGAACCTGGTCAAATTCCTGCAGCAGCGCGAGGAATACGGCGCGATCTTCGTCGACAGCCGCTATGGCGCCATCCCCGGCACCATAACCATGGCGCAGGTGAACCTCGAAAACGCGACCCGCCAGAACAACGGTCAGCCCGACGTGGTGGTGAGCTTTAACTGGGACAATACAGTCTCGATCCAGGGTATGTCCGGTATCGAGTATGAAAGCGCCGGCGGTCAGCGCGGCATGCACGGCAGCTTCGGCATCGCCGATGTGCATAACACCCTGATCGCCAATGGCCCGTCCTTCCAGTCTGCGGCCACCATCAGCAACCCGTCGGGCAACGTCGACGTCGCGCCGACAGTGGCCTACCTGCTCGGGTTGTCCTTGCCTCAGGCCGATGGGCGCGTGCTCAATGAAGCGCTGGTGACACCGGGGAGCAAGTCCGCAACGAATGTAGTTCCGTCGACGGTAAGCAGCAGCGCAGCGACTGGACTGACTTTCGAATTGCCGACCGACCCGACCGGTAAGACACCGGACCCGTCGCTGGCCGTCGGCAGCTACGGCATAACTCTGGCGGTAAAGGATCTGACAGTCGACGGCAAGACCTACCGCTACTTTGACTACGCCAAGGCAGTGCGCCAGTAAGCGCTCCGCCTGGACAAGAACCTGGAGCCATCATTGAATTACGCCATTCCCCATAGCCATCGGGGACTGGGACTGCGGTTCGCCACGCTCTGCGTGGCGGCCGCAGTTTCCCTGAGTGTCCCGGCTAAAGAACCAACGTTCGAGCAGATTTTCAGCGCAAAAGGCGAACCCGCCGCACTGCACTATCGGGCGGTATTCATATCAAAAGGTGCCGAACATCGGCTGGAAGTCTGGCGCGACGGCGACCGACGCCTGAAGCGCCGCACGGATGACGCAATCGAGATCTACGTGTTGCGCGAGCCGGGCGATGCAGAATTCCGCATGTCGATTCTGGACATGGAAAAGCGGATCCACACCCGGATTGACCGGACGAACCTTTATCGCATCGGCAACTTCACCGACTGGTTCGATCTGGCGCACGGCCTTAGGCACCCCATGGGTGAATATCGGGTAGCCAAGGCCCGGGCTCCGGACGCTGCCCCGAAGCCGATTGCCGCCTGCCAGTGGTATGACCTGACCCAGGACCAGCGCACCACCCACATCTGCTGGAGCGCGCAAAGCCGCATACCCCTGGCGATTCAAGCGCAGGAAGGGGAAGTGGTGTGGAGAGTAACTGCCTTGGACCAAAAGCCGATTCCGGTGAAAACCTTCGACATCCACGACGCAGGTTTTGTCCGCAACGACGCCAACCAGGATATTGAACGCGACTGAGCGGGGCGCACACAAGCGAAACCCGGGTGCGATGTTTGCTCAATTCAGCAAGGAGTCCTCTGTTCGGCGCAAGCCATTATCGCCTGCTTGCGAGGCCTCGGCATCGCCGTCCCGTCCACCAGCACCGTCCTGGCTGCATCCTTCGATGTTGTCATCTCCCGCAGCAGATACTTTGCCACGTCTGCGCGGGATATCTTGCGTGCCAGGACGCCGGCAAGGGTTTGCTCGACCAAGTGCTGCCCGACACCTCGCACGGCACCGATAATCAGGATGTTCATGGAGAAAAATCCTGAATGCAAAAGATGACATTCTGGTGACGTTTATGTGACAAAGTGCCGCCCCCTCGATGTTGCCTATACGCTTAGCATAATCACACAGAATCAAAACCATGCAGGCCCGCGCCTAGACGCGATCTTGGTCGGAGCTTGCTCGGGCCTTTGCCAACAATCATCGGCTCCGATGAGAGCTATCAATTAAGACCATCGTCAGACCATCGTCAGGGAATCGTCAGGGAATTGGCGAAATTGTCCTGCGCGCCATATAATCAGCACCGTTCCCTGCGTTCGATTCGCTCCAAAGCGATGACCCACGACGCTGGCGCGTGTCTGCGTCGCGGTACGAATCCAGGCAACATCCCCAAAGAGCTTGCCTATGCCGCTACTCTACGATAGTCCTGATCAAGAAGCGCTGCACCTAAACGCGATTAAAGCGCTTGCCATCGAAACCGGGCAGGAATTCTCCGTGGTGAGACAAGTGTACGAACACGAGCTCTCCAGACTGAAAGCCGGGGCCAGAATAACGGAATATGTGATAGTCCTCGCTTGCCGCCGAACGCGGGTAATGCTGCGCAAACCGATAGAACCGGGGCGACCGCAACCGGTCGCCGCATAAGGCGGGACGGCGTCCCTGTGTCGTTTGACTGCGTCTCCTGCGGTGCGTGCTGCGCCTATTCGCGATTCTGGCCGGCATTCATCGGCGACGGGGATAGCGCCGGCATCCCGGATGAACTGGTCGATTCTGCGCACGAGCGCATGCAATGCTATGAAGATCGCTGTTCGGCGTTAGACGGCGAGATCGGGATTCGGGTACGGTGCCAAATCTACGAGAAACGCCCGCTCGTATGCCGCGAGTTTCAGCCGGGGTCTGAAGATTGCATCATGGTTCGGCGCAGTTTCGATTTGCAGACTGCGTAGCGAGACTCCGCGCTTGCCGCCGCCTCACTCTTTCGGCGACAACGTAAAGCAGAACGTAGCGCCGTTGCCGGGCGTGCTGCTTGCCCAAACGCGGCCGCCGTGGCGGGTCACGATGCGCTGCACGATTGCCAGCCCCACTCCGGTACCCTCGAATTCGTGACTGCTGTGAAAGCGTTGAAAGACACCGAACAACTTGTCCGCCCGGCTGGCGTCAAAACCGGCGCCGTTGTCGCGCACATAGAACGCTGTTTCACCCTGCGCGTCCGTCGTGGCGCCGATTTCGATGCGCGGCATCTCGGCTTTCGCGCTGTATTTGAGCGCGTTCGAAATCAGATTGACAAAGACTTGCCGCAGCAAAGCGGGGTCGGCCCACACCGTGGGCAGGGCCGACACGCAAATCGCGGCGCGTGCCGTCTCCGGGAATTGAGTGTCACGCAGCAGCTCGGAGATCAGCTCGCTGGGCGCGATTGCGCACCGCGCAAGCGGAGTGCGCACCGCTTTCGAGAAGCGCAGCAGATCGTCGATCATCTGCGACATGCTGCGTACGTTGCTCTCGATGCGGTCCAGGTAGATTCGCGTGCTTTCGTGCGCGCAGCTGACGGCACACTCTTCCGTCATAAGCTGACAGAATCCGCCCAAGGTACGCAAGGGCGCGCGCAGATCGTGCGAAATGGTGTAGGAGAACGCTTCCAACTCACCGACCGCAGCCTCGAGTTCCGCCGTACGCTCGCGCACCCGTTGTTCAAGTTCCCGGTTGAGGCGGTGAATTTCGATCTCCGCTTTCTTCCCGGCGGTGATGTCGCGTGCCACACCGATCAACCGCCCCGCGCCGGAGCCCGGGGCGTCCACGACCTTTCCGCGCACCGCAACCCAAACCTGTGACCCGTCGCCACGGCGCACTTTCAGATCGCAACAGTACACGGTCCTGTCGCGTATGGCCTGCTTGCGCGCCTGCAGCAGCTGGTTTCTATGTTCTGCGGAAACCATGG
>JBAYJH010000390.1:0-4170 GCA_041665185.1 Sterolibacterium sp. | reverse complement strand
TCGGCGGCGCCCGCCGCGACGAGGAGAAGGCGCGCGCCAAGGAGCGCATCTTCTCGTTCCGCGACGCATTCGGGCAGTGGGATCCGAAGAACCAGCGGCCGGAGCTATGGGATCTCTACAACGCCCGCACCCATCAGGGCGAGAACATCCGCGTCTTCCCGATATCCAACTGGACCGAGCTGGACGTGTGGCAATACATCCAGCGCGAGCGCCTCGAACTGCCTTCGATCTACTTCGCCCACCGGCGGCCGGTGGTACGCAGGAAAGGCCTGCTCCAGCCGGTCACGCCGCTGACGCCGGCGAAGCCGGACGATCTCGTGGAAACGCTCAGCGTGCGCTTTCGGACCGTCGGCGACATCACCTGCACCGCGCCGGTCGAATCGGTTGCGGGAAGCCTGGCCGACATCATCGCCGAAACCGCCACCACCACCATCACCGAGCGCGGCGCGACCCGGCTGGATGACCAGACCTCGGATGCCTCGATGGAACTGCGTAAGAAAGAGGGATATTTCTGATGAACGCCCCGCAACGCCTGCCCGAACTCGACAACGGACTGCTGCGCTTCCTCACCTGCGGCAGCGTGGACGACGGCAAGAGCACCCTGATCGGCCGCCTGCTTTACGACACCAAGACGATCCTCGCCGACACCCTGCACGCCATCGGCCGCACCTCAAAACAGCGCGGCCTGGATGCCTTGGATCTGTCGCTGCTCACCGACGGCCTGCAAGCGGAGCGCGAGCAGGGCATCACCATCGATGTCGCGTATCGCTACTTCACCACTGGCACCCGCAAGTACATCATTGCCGACGCGCCGGGACACGAGCAATACACACGCAACATGGTGACGGCCGCGTCGACGGCCGACCTCGCCATCATCCTCATCGACGCCCGCAAAGGGGTGCTGACCCAGACCCGGCGCCACTCCAGCATCGCCCACCTGATGGGCATTCCGCATCTGCTGGTGGCGGTGAACAAGATGGATCTGGTTGGCTACCAACAAGAGGTATTCCAGCGCATCCGCGCCGACTACCGCGATTTCGCGCGCAAGCTGGGTATCGCCGAGGTCAGCTTCATCCCGATCTCGGCTCTGAACGGCGACATGATCGTGGAACGCGGCGGCCGGCTCGGCTGGTATTTCGGCCCGACGCTGCTGGAGATTCTCGAGGAGGTTTCCAACGGTGGCGATGAGGCGGCGACGCGTGAGCAGCGCTTCCGCTTTCCGGTGCAGTATGTCTGCCGTCCGCAACAGTCGGACGATCCGGCCTTGCACGACTACCGCGGCTTCATGGGGCGCGTCGAGTCCGGCGAGATCGCCGTCGGCGACGAAGTGACCCACCTGCCGTCGAACCTGACGACGCGCATCAAGGACATCCAGATCGCCGGCCGGTCGCTGCCCATGGCTGGCGCCGAACAGTCGGTTACGCTGCTGCTGGCGGACGAGATCGACATCTCGCGCGGCGACATGCTGGTCAATTGCGCCGCGCCGCCGGTGACGCAGACCTCGATCAGCGCCAACCTGTGCTGGCTATCGGAAACGCCTCTCGATCGCCAGCGGACTTACCTGGTGCGGCACACCACGCGCACGGTCAAAGCCAAGCTGGCCGGCATAGCCAGCCGGCTGAACATCGCCACGCTGGAACGCGAGGAGGCCGGCGGGTTGGCCATGAATGACATCGCCCAAGTGACGTGGCGCCTGGCCCAGCCGCTGTTTGCCGACAGCTACGCGGAGCGCCGGGCCACCGGCGCTTTCATCGTCATCGATGAAAGCAGCAACAACACCGTCGCGGCGGGAATGATCCTGTGACCGGTGGTCCGCCGGCCGCGACGCCGGCGGGGCCGACAGCGCCCTCGGCACGCTGATAAACCATCAGCGACGCCGCACCCAAAGGCCGGGCGATCTCGTCCCGGCAATCCACGTAGTAGTTTCCTGAAGGCCAGGACGGATCGGCGTCCCTCCGCCGTTCGTCCGGGGCGACGAACTGTTAAGATTCCGCTCTCAGACAGCGCGCCGATGTCAACCAAACACATAGCCCGGATGGAAATATTTCAATGTTGAAACGAATGAAAATCGTGAACCGGCTGATGTTGGGTTTCTCGCTGATATTGATCGGCGTGCTGGTTCTGGGCGTCATGGGAGTGCGCGGCGTCGTCCAGCTTTCCACCATGACCACGGACATCTTCGAGCATCCGTTCAGGGTATCCACGGCGATCCTGACTCTCCGCGCGGATATTCTTGCCGAGCAGCTTGATCTTACCCGCCTGGCGTACAGCCCGAGTGCCGCCCAGGTGGAGCGGGTGCAGCGAACGTCGCTGGAACACAGCGCGCATATCGACGAGAACCTGGCCAGCGTTCAAGAGTCCTTTCTGGGCAACAAGGGGGAAGTCGCCCAGATCAAGAAGGCGCTGGCCGAATTCCGCGCCGCGCGCGACGAAACCATGGCCCTGGTCAAGAGTGGGCGCGCCACCGAAGCGATCGCGTTGAACAATGGCCGCGTCGCCATGCTGGTTCAAGACCTGTTGAAGGAAGCCGGCGATGTCCTGGAATACGCCGCGGCGAAGGCCCCCGAGCTGAAGCTTGCCGCTGAACATGAAAGAGACGTGGCGATGGGGATCATCGCCGTACTGCTGGTGTTGATCGTCGCCGGAGGGATCGCCACCACCCTGCTGATTACCCGCAGCGTCAGGCTCTCCCTGAAACTGGCCACCGCCGAGATCCAGGACCTGATCAAAGGCGGCGCCGAAAAAGCCCGGACGGCCGACGCCATAGGCGCCGGCGACCTGAGCCGGGAGATTCACCTGTCCGAGCCCATGCAAATCGACGTGGAAGACTTGCCCAAGGACGAGGTTGGGGTGCTGATCAATACCGCGGTGCATCTCAGCGAGGTTCAATACGCTTTCGACGAAGCGTTCCAAAAGATGACGCTGTCGTTGCGCCTGGCGCGCGACCGCGAGCGTGATCGCGACTGGCTGAAAAGCGGGCGCAATGAACTGCACTCGGCGATGCGGGAGGAACAGAGCTCGGCGGAAATGGCCGACAAGCTGCTGACCTTCCTGGTGGAGTACCTCCACGCCGGCGTGGGCGCCCTCTACCTGTTCGATGAACATATCGTCAAACTGACGCTCACCGCCACTTACGCGGTCAAGAAGACCCCGCGCCTGGGCGATCAGTTTCGTCTGGGCGAAGGCTTGATCGGTCAGGCGGCACGGGAACAGAAGATCATCTGCCTGAGCGATGTCCCCCCCAACTACTTGCCGATCGGTTCCGCTTTGGGCGAGTCGCCGCCGGCGCTGATCGCGGCGGTTCCCTTGCTGCATGGCAACCGGCTGGTCGGCGTCATCGAGATCGGGGCTTTCAGGGAGTTCAGCGAATTCGAAATGAAATTCCTGGAGGTGGCGAGGGAGACCATCGCCATCGGCCTGGATGCGAGCCTGTCGCGCCAGCGCATGGCCGAATTGCTCCAGGAGTCCCAACAACTGACCGAGGAGCTGCGCGTACAACAGGAGGAACTCCAGCAAAGCAACGAGGAACTGGAGGAGCGGGCGCAACTGCTGGAACAACAGCGCGAGGCCATTCGCGCCAAGAACCTGGAAATCGAAGCCGCCAGCGAACGATTGCTGCATAAGGCGGAGGAGCTTGAGCGGGTCAGCACCTACAAGTCGGAATTTCTCGCCAATATGTCGCACGAACTGCGCACGCCGCTCAACAGCCTGATGATCCTTTCCGGTTTGCTGATGCAGAACAAGGACGGCAATCTGAGCGACAAGCAGGTCGAGTTCGCGGCCACCATCAACGGGGCGGGCAAGGACCTGCTCAACCTGATCAATGACATTCTCGATCTATCCAAGGTCGAAGCCGGGCAGATGCAGTTCCATTCCGCGGAAATGTCGATTCCCGATCTGTGCGCCGCGCTGCGCGCACTCTTCGAACCGCTGGCCGAGCAAAAGAAGCTGGCGTTCCGGGTCGATGTCGATGCCAGCGTGCCGCCGCGCTTCCACGGTGACCAGCAGCGGGTCCAGCAGATCCTGAAGAATCTGCTGGCCAACGCCCTGAAGTTCACCAAACACGGGCAGGTCGCGCTGCGCGTCGCCTGTCCCGACGAGCCGGAAAATCCCCTGCCGGTACCGGCCATCTCGTTTGCCATTGCCGACACCGGCATCGGCGTTTCCCCG
>JBAYJH010000389.1:0-4185 GCA_041665185.1 Sterolibacterium sp. | reverse complement strand
GCGCGGGAAGCTTTGCGCAAGAGCGAAGGGGACTACCGTCTGATCACCGAGAACGCCGGTGACCTCATCGCAATGCTGGATTCGGAGGGACGCTGGGTATACACCAGCCCTTCCTATCGGCGGTTGCTGTCCGACGAGGCGCTGGCGCTGGGCGTGAGCGCGTTGGTACATGTCCATCGGGAAGATCGGGACAGGGTGCGGGCCCACCTCAGGAAGGCCGTCGAAACCGGCGAGTCGCAGGAGTTTCTGTACCGGTTGATGACCGTCGACGGCAGCGCCAACGAATTTCAGGCGACAGTGAACGCGTTCACCCAGGCTGGAGAGCGAAAGGTCGTGATCGTGTCGATCGACATCACCGAGTTGCGCCAGCGCGACAAGACGCTGGCGATCCAGGCGCATGCGTTCGAAAATATGGCTGAGGGAATGATGATCACGGCGGCCGATGGGGCGATCCTGTCAGTGAATCGGGCCTTCACGGCGGTGACAGGGTACAGCAAGGAGGACGTGGTCGGAAAGTCCGAAGCCGAGTTCCGAATTGCCTTGCAGCCGCCAAAATTCTACGAAGATATACGCGAGGCATTGGCGCAGCGCGGCTACTGGACAGGCATCACCTGGAGCCGCCGCAAAGATAACGAAATCTATCGTGAGCGCCACAGTGTTTCGGCGATCCGCGATGAGTCGGGGCACATCACCCACTGCATCACTTTTTTTGCGGTCGCCGGGGACGGCAAGAATTGAACAGAAGCGTTGTTAAGTGAGCCATGGGGGCTATGCTAAACTCAACCGTAACCACGATCCGACAAGGCTCCAACGATGTCCGGCAACACTCTTGGCTCACTCTTCTGCGTCACTTCCTTCGGTGAGTCCCACGGCCCCGCCATCGGTTGCGTAATCGATGGCTGCCCGCCGGGACTCGAATTGAGCGAAGCCGATATCCAGGTGGAACTCGATCGACGCAAGCCAGGCACCTCGCGCCATGTCACCCAGCGACGCGAACCGGATACCGTGGAAATCCTGTCCGGGGTTTTCGAAGGCCGGACGACCGGCACGCCGATCGCCCTGTTGATCCGTAACCAGGACCAGCGCAGCAAGGATTATTGCGACATCAACCAGACCTTCCGTCCCGGCCACGCTGATTACACCTACTGGCAAAAGTATGGAATTCGCGACTATCGCGGTGGCGGCCGTGCCTCGGCGCGTGAGACCGCGGTAAGGGTTGCCGCCGGCGCCGTTGCCAGGAAATGGCTGCTCAGCCGTTTTGGCATAGTTATTCAAGGCTGTATGTCCCAACTCGGCGCCATCGCGATTCCGATCAAGGACTGGAGTGCGGTCTACGCCAATCCGTTTTTCGCCGCCGATCCGGAGATGGTTCCGCAGCTCGAGGAAGCCATGGATGCGTTGCGCAAATCCGGTGATTCGGTCGGTGCAAGGATCACCGTGAAGGCGGAAAATGTTCCTGTGGGATGGGGCGAGCCGGTCTATGACCGCCTCGATGCCGATATCGCCTATGCGATGATGGGCATCAACGCGGTCAAGGGCGTGGAGATCGGCGCCGGTTTCGCCTGCATTGCCCAGAACGGCAGCGAGCACGGCGACGAGTTGACGCCGCAGGGCTTTCTCTCCAACCATGCCGGCGGAGTTCTCGGCGGCATCTCGACCGGCCAGGACATCCTGGTCAACCTGGCCATTAAGCCGACTTCGAGTATTCGCCTGCCGCGTCGTTCAATCGACGTACAGGGCGAGCCGGCGATCGTCGAAACGCATGGCCGTCACGATCCCTGCGTCGGCATTCGCGCCACCCCGATAGCCGAGGCGATGTTGGCGCTGGTGCTGATCGATCACGCGTTGCGTCACCGGGCCCAGTGTGCCGACGTGGTCTGCACGACGCCGAAAATTCCCGGACAGGCGTGAAATTGACTGATACGAACTTACTGGAGTCCAACCATGAAAGTCGATTCGCACGAATTGCCTGATGAATTTCCCGAATACAAGGCGGCGATCGACCGACTCAAGGCGGTCGATGCCCATTTCGCTTCCCTGTGCGACGCCTATCAGAAGGTCAACGCCGAAATACGCGAGGTGGAAGAGCACGACGTGCCCGTTTCCGACCTGATTTTCGAGGAACTCAAGAAGCGTCGGCTCCTCCTCAAGGATCAGTTGTATGCCATGCTGCACCCCGTGTAGCCTCGTTGAAGGACCTTCATTGGCGGCCCTTCTTCCCCCGTGCGGCACCGATGTCCTACTGGCGCCTGTCGGCTTGGTATTTCCGTAGTTTCGCCTTCTTCGGCGCTTTCTCGCTCGCTCGCGCCCGCTCCGTTTATCCTGTAGGTAAATTCCGGAACGTGCCGCGGCGGCTGCGAGCGAGTCCGGACATCGCCCGCAACGCGGGATTCTGAGCCCGTCCGCCGGCGCCGGCGCCTGACAGGGCCTGCCGGCTGTGCGATAATCTATCTTTCCAGTTTCGTGTTTCGGTCCCGTGTCATGCTGCGCACGCTTTACGATAAATTGTGGGATAGCCATGTCGTCCATGCCGAGGAAGATGGCACGGCGCTGCTGTATATCGATCGCCACCTGGTGCATGAAGTCACCAGTCCGCAGGCCTACGAGGGCCTCAAACTGGCTGGACGCAAGCCGTGGCGCGTCGACTCCATGGTCGCCACGGCGGACCACAACACGCCGACCGAGGGTTGGGAAAAAGGCATCGATGGCATCACCGATGCAGTGGCGCGGCTGCAGATCGAGACTCTGGATGCCAATATCCGTGAATATGGGGCGCTTTCCTACTTTCCTTTTCTCGATCCGCGCCAGGGCATCGTCCATGTGATCGGCCCGGAACATGGCGCAACCTTGCCGGGGATGACCGTCGTTTGCGGCGATTCACACACCAGTACCCATGGTGCTTTCGCCTGCCTGGCGCAGGGGATCGGCACTTCCGAGGTCGAGCATGTGATGGCCACCCAGTGCCTGCTGCAAAGGAAATCCAAGAACATGCGGGTGGTGGTGAACGGCCAGGCGAGCAAGGGTGTTTCCGCCAAGGATATCGCCCTGGCGTTGATTGGGCGCATCGGCACCGCCGGCGGCACCGGCTACGCCATCGAGTTTGCCGGCAGCGCCATCCGGGCCTTGTCCATGGAAGGGCGGATGACTCTCTGCAATATGGCCATCGAAGCCGGTGCACGCGCCGGCATGGTCGCGGTGGACGACATCACCATCAGCTATCTCAAGGGCCGGCCATACGCGCCGCGCGAGGATCAGTGGGAGCGTGCCGTGGCCTATTGGCGTACCTTGACGAGCGACAGTGGTGCGCTTTTCGAGGCGACCGTCGAGCTCGATGCCGGCCGCATTCAGCCGCAAGTGACTTGGGGTACCTCGCCGGAAATGGTGCTGGGAATCGACGGCGCCGTGCCGTCGCCTGAGGACTACGCGGATCCGGTCAAGCGCGAGGGTGTAGAGCGTGCCCTTCAGTACATGGGCCTGACGCCGCGCACGCCGCTGACCCAGGTGAAGATCGACAAGGTGTTCATCGGCTCCTGTACCAATTCGCGTATCGAGGATCTGCGCGCCGCGGCCGCTGTCGCGCGGGGACGCCGCATCGCCGCCAATGTCAAGCTGGCGCTGGTGGTGCCGGGCTCGGGTCTGGTCAAGCGTCAGGCGGAAGCGGAAGGTCTGGACAAGATCTTTATCGCCGCCGGTTTCGAATGGCGACAACCGGGCTGTTCGATGTGCCTGGCGATGAACGCGGACCGGCTGGAGCCGGGCGAGCGTTGCGCGTCGACCTCGAATCGCAACTTCGAGGGACGCCAGGGTAATGGCGGTCGCACTCACCTGGTCAGTCCGCAGATGGCGGCTGCGGCGGCGATAGCCGGGCATTTCGCCGACGTACGTGAAGTTTTGTAGGCGCCTCGGATGAACATCTAGGGTCCGGGGATTTCAAATCAACCTTAAGGATAGCCATTGTGCGTAGAATGAACTTGCTGCTTACCGCCATCATTGCCGTCCTGCTGGTCGGGTGTAATACCGTCAAGGGCATCGGCCAGGACTTGGAGAAGGGTGGCGAGGCCATCCAAAAGGCCACCAAGTAATGCAAAAGTTTACCCGGCTCGAAGGCTTGGTGGCGCCGCTGGATCGCGCCAACGTCGATACCGATGCCATCATTCCCAAGCAGTTCCTCAAGTCGATCAAGCG
>JBAYJH010000388.1:0-4193 GCA_041665185.1 Sterolibacterium sp. | reverse complement strand
GCCGGCCAGCGCGCGCATGATGGGCACGCCGGACTTGAGGAGGGTGTAGATCTGCCGGGTAAACATCAATACGTCCTGATGCAGTACCTTCGGCTTGAATAGCTCGATGGCACCGGACGTTGCCCCGGATGCGCCAGCCTTGGCGCCGGCGCCAGCGGCCGCCGGACTGATGCTGAGGGGGATGATGCCGCGGCTCGCCAGGGCATCCGCGACCGCGGCCGAACTCAAGCCTTCCAGGACGCCCTGGGTGATCTGCCCGCCGGCATCCCGGCCGCGATAGGCGAAATTCGGCATTCGAACTTATTCTTCCAACTGCGAACTGATACGCATGGCTTCGTCGACGCTGGTGCTGCCTGCAAGTACCAGATTCACCGCGTCGCGTCGCAAAGTGTTGCCGGCCATCTGTTCGCGCGCAATCTTCATGAATTCGCGCGGATCGCCATGGTTGGTCACTTCGACCAGCTTATTGGTCATTTCCAGGAACTCATAGACGCCCCGTCGCCCAACGTACCCGGTATTGTTGCAATGGGAACAGCCGTGCCCTTTCTTATAGACATGGGCATCCACCTGGTCGCCGAGTTCATAGCGCAGCCATTCGTGCTCATGCGGAGGAAGCTCATAGGGCTCATTGCAGTTTTCGCAGTTCACGCGGACCAGGCGCTGCGCCAGCACCAGTTGCAGCGACAGCGCCACCATGTAGGGTGGAACGCCCATGTCGAGAAGCCGGATCGGCGTCGACAAGGCATCGTTGGTGTGCAGGGTTGACAGCACCATGTGGCCGGTCATGGAGGCGCGCAGGCCGATTTCGGCGGTAATCTGGTCGCGCATTTCGCCCACCAGGATGATGTCCGGATCCTGGCGCAGGGCCGAGCGCAGCACTTTTTCAAAGGTGAGGTCGATCTTCTCATGCACCTGCACCTGATTGATGCCGGGCAGGCGGTATTCGACCGGATCTTCGACGGTGATGACCTTTCTTTCCGGTGTATTCAGTTCCGACAGCGCGGCGTACAGCGTGGTGGTCTTGCCGGAGCCGGTCGGGCCGGTCACCAGCACCATGCCGCTGGGGCGGTTGATGGCGTGGCGCAGGCGCTCCAGAACATGCGGCGGCATGTGCATCTTGTCCAGGCCGAGGATGCCGGTGCTCTGATTGAGCAAACGCATTACCACGGATTCGCCATACTGCGTCGGCATGCTGGAGATACGCACATCCACTTCAAGGTTGCGCAGCTTGATATTGAAGCGGCCGTCCTGGGGCAGGCGCTTTTCCGAGATATCCAGGCCGGAGATCAGCTTCAGGCGCAGCACCACCGCCGTTGAAACCTTGCTGTCGGCCTCGGTCTGGATGTGCAGCACGCCGTCGATGCGGAAACGGATGATCAGACTCTTTTCCTGGGGCTCGATGTGGATGTCCGAGGCACGCTGCTTGATGGCATCTTCAAACACGGTGTTGAGCAGTTTGACGACTGGCGCATCCTCGGCGCCCGCCGTGAGGCCCAACAGATTGCCGAAGTCGCTGGGGACATCGGCCATGTCCTCGGTCAGTTCCTTGGCCAGGCCGGTGATTTCTTCGGCACGGGTATAGACGCGGTCGATCAGTGACAACAACTGGCTTTCCATTACCACCGCGACGAAGATCTCGCGGCGCACGATGCGGGCCACTTCGTCGTAAGCGGTGAGATCGGTGGGGTCGGCGAACCCGACGATCAGCATCTCGTTGTCCATGTCGAGCACGATGGCCCGATAGCGGCGTGCCTGGGACTCGGGCAGGAGCTTGACCAGTTGCGGCTTGACGTCGAAAGTCTTCAGGTCGATGAACGGCGCCTGGAGCTGGCGCGCCAGGGCTTTGGCGATGCTCTCCTCGGTGACGTAGCCGCTTTCGACAAAAACGCGGCCGAGCTTGCGGCCGCTGCGCGCCTGCTCGGCGAGCGCCAGCTTGAGCTGCTCGGGAGTGAGCAGTCCTTGGTTTATCAGCAAGTCGCCGAGGCGGATCTTTTCCGGGCGCGCCATTCCAATCTCCAGTACTATTTGCTCGATTCTACTTGAAGCTCACGGTCTGCTCGGCCGCATAAAGCGCGCTTTTCCCCGCATGTTCGACATCGTCCTCTATCAGCCCCAAATCCCGCCCAACAGCGGCAATGTCATTCGCCTATGCGCCAATGTCGGCGCGCGCCTGCATCTTGTCAAGCCGCTCGGCTTCGATCTGAGCGATGCGCAGTTGCGGCGGGCCGGGATGGACTACGCGGAACTCGCGGTCGTGCGGATTCATGACGATTGGGCGGCGTGTCTGGCCGAACTCGGCGACCGACGCATGTTCGCCCTGAGCACCAAGGGCACGACCCGCTATGACCTGCCGCAGTATGCATCCGGGGACACGTTTCTCTTCGGCCCGGAAACCAGCGGCTTGCCGGCGCAAATTCTGTCGGCCATCCCGGCGGGGCAACGCATCCGCTTGCCGATGATGCCCGGCTGCCGCAGCCTGAATCTTTCCAACAGCGTGGCGGTGGTGGCTTACGAAGCGTGGCGGCAGTTGCACTTCGCCGGCGCAGCCTGACGCTTATTCTTCCTTCGGGTCGCGCCGCATCAACTCCTTCACTGCTTCGGCCGCCGTGGTGTGGCCATCGAGCACAGCGCACACTGCTTCGGTGATCGGCATGCCGATATTCAGCGCCGCCGCGCGCTGTGCGACTTCCCGCGCGCTCAGCACCCCCTCGGCGACATGCCCCAGTTCCCGGGTGATGGCGTCCAGCGGCCGGCCTTTGGCCAGCGCCAGGCCGACGCTGCGATTGCGCGAGAGATCGCCGGTGCAGGTCAGGATCAGATCACCCATACCGGCCAGACCCATCAGGGTCTCGCGGCGCGCACCGAGGGCCACGCCGAAGCGCACGATTTCCGCCAGGCCCCGGGTGATCAAGGCGGCCCGGGCATTGAGGCCCAGGCCAAGGCCGTCGGAGATGCCGGTGGCGATCGCCAGGACATTCTTGACCGCTCCGCCGACCTCGGCGCCGATCACGTCGCTGCCGCTATAGATACGCAGTTGCGGGCCGGACAGGGCCTGCGCGGTGGCGCGGGCAAAAACGGCGTCCGCCGAGGCGAGGGTAATAGCGGTGGGAAGGCCGCGCGCCACTTCCTCGGCAAAACTCGGGCCGGTCAACACGCCATGCGCAGGCGGGGCGCCTGTCATCTCCGCCTCGGCAACCTGGTGCGGCAGCAGGCCGCTGCCGGCCTCCAGACCTTTGCAGACCCAGACAAAGGCCAGATTCGGGGCCGTCAGTCGCAGCTTGCGCAGGGTCGCGCGCAACTCGGCCACGGGTGCGGCGACCACCGCCAGATCGGCGCCGCGCACCGAGTCGGAAAAATCGGCGCTGAGCGCCAAGGCTGGCGGGAAAGGCAGGCCGGGCAAGTAGACAGGATTCTGGCGCGCCGCATACAGGGTCGCAAACAAGCCCGCTTCGTGCACCCACAGCGTCACCGCGTGGCTGCGCGCAAAGGTGATGGCCAGCGCGGTGCCCCAGGCCCCGGCGCCAAGGACGGCAATGTTCAAGGCCTACAAGCCCCAGACCTGATTGGCGCGAACGAAGCCGCTCTGACCATCGCGGTGCCTGACTTTGACCCAACCCGCTTCCGCCACTTCAAGGAGTTCCAGCACCACATCCTTCTCCGCCTCGAACACCGGCGCCGCATTGGTGTCGGACTGGGAACGCACCTGGGCGCGCGCCGCGGTCACCTGGACGGTGCGCTTGGGCGAGAGTTGGCGCTTTTCCACCCAGGCGATGCCGCCGGCGGCATCCCGCACTTTGTACCAACTCTCCAGCGCCACCACCACCTCGACCGGCGTATGCCGGGCAATCACAAACTGGGGCGCGGCCTTCTGCGACGGGGCGTCATACATCACCGCCGGCTCGGCCAGCGAAAGGTAATCGAGCGCCGCCGCCGGTAGCGGCAGCGCCGCCAGCGTCGTCAGCAACACCAGTGAAAACTTCGACGCCATGCTCACTGGATCGGGATTTCGCCGGCCGGGTGGGTTTGTTGCTGTTGCTCCATCAAGCGCTGCTGGTAGATCGCCTCGAAATTGACCGGCGCCAACAGCATCGGCGGGAAACCGGCGCGATTGACCAGGTTGGAAATGGTTTCGCGGGCATAGGGAAAGAGAATATTCGGGCAGGCCACCGAGAGTATCGGTTCGATGTCCTGCT
>JBAYJH010000387.1:0-4195 GCA_041665185.1 Sterolibacterium sp. | reverse complement strand
GAGCGCTACATGCGCGAGGCGGTCAAGGTCTCCAACGACTCACCGGTGCTCCTCGACCGCTTTCTCAACGATGCCACCGAGGTGGATGTCGATGCCCTGTGCGACGGCCAGCAGGTGATCATCGGCGGCATCATGGAACACATCGAGCAGGCCGGCGTGCATTCGGGCGATTCCGCCTGCTCGCTGCCGCCGTATTCGCTGTCGCGCGAAATCCAGGACGAACTGCGCCGCCAGACCGAGATGATGGCCAGGGGGCTCAACGTCATCGGCCTGATGAACGTGCAGTTCGCCATCCAAAATAATGGCGAGGGCGAAGTCGTCTATGTGCTCGAAGTGAATCCGCGCGCCTCGCGCACCGTGCCTTTCGTTTCCAAGGCCACTGGCCGGGCACTGGCGAAGATTGCCGCGCGTTGCATGGCGGGCCGCAGCCTGGCCGATCAGGGCGTCACCGGCGAGGTGATTCCACCCTACTACTCGGTGAAGGAAGCCGTGTTCCCCTTCGCCAAGTTCCCCGGCGTCGATACCATCCTCGGGCCGGAGATGAAGTCGACCGGCGAAGTGATGGGCGTGGGCCGCAGTTTTGCCGAGGCCTTCGTCAAGAGCCAGATGGCCGCGGGCACCCGGCTGCCGGTGTCGGGCAAGGCCTTCATCAGCGTCAAGCCGGCCGACAAGCTGAAGGCGGTCGAAGTGGCCCGCGAACTGGCCGAGATCGGCTTTACGCTGGTGGCGACACGCGGCACGGCGGCGGCGATTGCAGCGGCAGGAGTCCCGGTGACCGCGGTGAACAAGGTTGCCGAAGGCCGGCCGCACATCGTCGACATGATCAAGAACAACGAAATCAGTTTTATAGTGAACACCGTCGAAGAGAAGCGTTCGGCCATCGTCGATTCGCGCTCGATCCGCACCAGCGCACTGGCGGCGCGGGTGACGCTGTACACCACGGTCGAAGGAGCGCGCGCCGCCTGCGCCGGCATGCGCCACCTGGCGGATCTGGAAACCTATGCCTTGCAGAACCTGCACGCGGAGTTGATGCCATGAGCAAGTTTCCGATTACCATCCGCGGCGCGGAACTGCTGCGTGCGGAGTTGCAGCGGCTGAAGACGGTCGATCGCCCCAGCGTGATCGCCGCCATCGCCGAGGCGCGTTCGCACGGCGATCTGTCCGAGAACGCCGAATACGATGCCGCCAAGGAACGTCAGGGCTTCATCGAAGGACGCATCAAGGAGGTCGAGGGCAAGCTCGGCAACGCCCAGATCATCGACCCGAAACTGCTGGACGCGGACGGCCGCGTGGTGTTCGGCGCCACGGTCGAACTGGAAGATCTCGATGCCGGCAAGAAGGTCACCTACCAGATCGTCGGCGATGACGAGGCCGACATCAAGACCGGCAAAATCTCGCTGAGTTCGCCAGTGGCGCGCGCCCTGATCGGCAAGTTCGAGGGGGATGTGGCCGAGGTTCAGACACCCGGCGGAATCCGCGAGTACGAAGTGCTCGACGTAAAATATATCTGATCCTGCCCAGCCGGATGAGCAGACTCGCCGACGCGCTGTACCAGCTGACCATCACGCTGTGGGTCGGCGCGCTGTTCGCCATCGGCTACCTGGCCGCGCCGACGCTGTTCGCCCAACTGGAGGATCGCACCCTGGCGGGCAACCTGGCCGGTGAGATGTTCAAGTGGGTGGCCTGGCTGGGAATCGCCTGCGCCGCTTACCTGCTGCTGTTCCTGATGGCCCGGCGCGGCTTCGGCGCGCTCAAGTCGTTGGTATTCTGGCTGGTGCTGGTGATGCTGGGGCTGACCGTCGCCGGCTACTTCGGCATCGCGCCGATACTCGCCCAGTTGAAGACCGACGCGCTGCCGCGGCAAGTCATGGAAGGCGCCTTGCGCGACCGCTTCGCCACCTGGCACGGCATCTCCAGTGGTCTTTATCTGCTGGAGAGTCTGCTGGGCGTAGCGCTGGTCCTGA
Source organism: Sterolibacterium sp. (assembly GCA_041665185.1). Classification (GTDB taxonomy): domain Bacteria; phylum Pseudomonadota; class Gammaproteobacteria; order Burkholderiales; family Rhodocyclaceae; genus JACRAR01. Next base: position 2,231 of record JBAYJH010000387.1, on the reverse strand, counting down.
TGCAGGGGCGCGGGAGAAAGTGACGCTGCGCTTTAGGTGCGCGTCGGCCGGCGCGGCTTGCCCTTGGCGATCGGGCGCGCCCGGGCGGCCTTGTCGGTCTTCGCGGCAGCGGCCTTCTTGGTGAGTTTGGGCATGGCGCGACGGCGGGGGCTGGCTGGCGTCGTTTCCGCAGGAATATCCGCCTTCGGGTTTTCACGCCAGACCACCAGCAGGTGCCCGATATGCTGCACTGGAGCGGCGTCCACCGCTGCGCAGAGGTCAGTCAGCAGTCCCTCGCGCTGCTCGCGCTCGGTGTCATAAACCCGAATCTTGATAAGCTCATGGGACGTCAGGCAGCGGTCGATTTCCTTCAACACCGCTTCGGTCAGGCCTTTCTGGCTGATGCTGACGACGGGCTTGAGGGCGTGGGCAAGAGCGCGCAATTCGCGGCGCCGGGCTGGCGTGAGCGTTGGCGTCAGGTTGGGTGTCGATGTGTTCATGGGGGCATTGTAAAGCTTGAAGAAGCATAAGACCAACAAAGCGTGGATTCACGAACACGTGACCGATCCCTACGTGCAGCGGGCCAAGGCGGAAGGCTGGCGCTCGCGCGCGGCGTTCAAGCTGATCGAGATCGACGAGAGGGACCATTTGCTCAAGCCCGGCATGACCGTGGTCGACCTGGGCGCAGCGCCGGGCAGCTGGTCTCAGTATGCCGTCCGGCGCATCTTGCCCGGCGGGCGCGTGTTTGCCTTGGATCTGCTGGAAATCCAGCCGATTCCCGGCGTTGACTTCATCCAGGGCGATTTCCGTGAGCAAGACGCGCTGGAGCAATTTGAGGCCGGACTGGGTGATCGCAAGGTGGACCTTGTGTTATCCGATATGGCCCCCAATATGTCCGGTGTGCAGGTCACCGATCAGGCGCGAGTGATGCACCTGGCCGAGTTGACCCTGGAGTTCGCCGCACAGCACCTGAAACCGGGTGGCGACATGCTGGTCAAGGTGTTTCAGGGAGCCGGCTATATGGAGTTGCGCGAGGCCATGCGGCGGGTGTTTGAAACGATCCTGGTGCGCAAGCCGGCAGCTTCGCGTGGCCGCAGCGCTGAAACTTTTCTGTTGGGACGGAAAAAACGCCTACAGATCATGCAATAAATCGCCCTGGAAGTTTGCGCAGGGGCGTAATCGGCTCTAGAATCATTAACATTCGGATACTACGTTTCGGCTAATTGGCCAATAAGGGCCGAAGGAGAAGCAAGCTTGAATAATATGTTCAAAAACCTGACGATCTGGCTGGTGATCGGCATCGTCCTGATGACCGTGTTCAACCAGTTCTCATCGCGTCAGACGACACAGACAACGATGGACTATTCGCAGTTCCTCGACGAGGTGAAGCTGGGGCACATCACCAAGGTGTTGATCCAGGGACGTACCCTCGATGCCACCACCACCGAGGGAAAGAAGATCGTCACCTATGCGCCGCCGGATCTGTGGATGGTCAGCGACCTGCTCAAGTACAACGTCAAGGTCGTCGCCAAGGCCGATGAGGAACAATCCTTCCTGATGAACATCTTCCTCTCTTGGGGGCCGATGCTGCTGCTGATCGGCGTCTGGATCTTCTTCATGCGCCAGATGCAGGGCGGCGGCAAGGGTGGGGCGTTCTCTTTCGGCAAGAGCAAGGCGCGGTTGATGGACGAGTCCACCAATACCATCACCTTTGCCGATGTTGCCGGCTGCGACGAAGCCAAGGAGGATGTGTCCGAACTGGTCGAGTTCCTGCGCGATCCGAGCAAGTTCCAGAAGCTCGGCGGACGCATTCCGCGCGGGGTGCTGATGGTGGGCAGCCCCGGAACCGGCAAGACGCTGCTGGCCAAGGCCATCGCCGGCGAGGCCAAGGTGCCGTTCTTCTCGATCTCCGGTTCCGATTTCGTCGAAATGTTCGTCGGCGTCGGCGCGGCGCGCGTCCGCGACATGTTCGAGAACGCCAAGAAACAGGCGCCGTGCATCGTCTTCATCGATGAAATCGACGCGGTCGGCCGCCAGCGCGGCGCCGGCCTCGGCGGCGGCAACGACGAGCGCGAGCAGACGCTGAACGCGCTGCTGGTGGAAATGGACGGCTTCGAGGGAACCAGCGGCGTGATCGTGATCGCCGCGACCAACCGTCCCGACGTGCTCGACCCTGCGCTGTTGCGTCCGGGCCGTTTCGACCGCCAGGTGGTCGTGCCGTTGCCGGATATTCGCGGCCGCGAACAGATTCT